>NZ_MAJV01000121.1:0-87228 GCF_001691065.1 Aliivibrio sp. 1S128
ACTCTTCAATTAAAGTTTTTGACTCAATGATTAATACTGATTTCTTACATAAAAGTAATTTTGTGTAGTCACTCAGTTCATTGATAGTTGCTCACTTATAAATAAGTTAAGCTATTTTGACTATCAATCCATAAGTGTCCACACAGATTGCTAAGGTCTAATTATTAAAGAGCTCAAAACTAGGCTTTCGCTTTGTCTTGCTTGAAGTGTCATTTAAATTACTAAAAGTAAGTTGCAAGCAACTTTTGAAAACTCCGTTCGCGTCAACGTTTCACTTCTTGCTATCTCGCTACCCCTTACTAATAAAGGTTTGCTGTGACAACGGAAGCGAAGTATAGAGATTTAATTATGAGTTGCAAGCCATTTATTTAATAAAAAGATTAAGCGTTCAAAAAACAATCAAGTCGGTATAAAAACAATCAGCTTCGTCCTTTAATTATACTTCCCAATCCTTTTTCATTCGTTTGATTACATTTTCAGGCACATTATGTATGCTCTTAAACTTCCCCCTGCAGATATCTATTATTAATTCTGCATTATATTGTTGAGCAATTTTTCTATATGCATCCATTTCCCACTGTTTAACGAACGTATTCGCCACCACCACACTTCTACCATGATAAAGATTAAATTCACATTGAGATTGGCACCATTGATGAGCCGAACTTAATAATGATCCTTCAAAGTAATATTCATTATCATCATTCACAAAAAACTGATCCGCCTCTATATGTACCAAATCCAGTGTTTTTGCCAATGTTGATTTTCCACTACCAGGTAAACCTCTCAATAACCGCAATTCTAATTTATTCATAACTAGCTCTGTTCTTTCATTAAATTCTGCCTTACAAACTCAGTAAATACTTTTATTCTTGATGGCATGTATTTATTCTGTGCATACTGCATCGCGATAACACCATGATAATTTCCTTTTATCTGCCATTCAGAAAGAACAGGAACAACCTCGTTATTATCTAACGCCTCTTTAATAACAAAATCAGGGAAAATCCCGATACCAAAACCATCCTTAACGCCATTTAATCTCATTTGCGAATGGTTAACAGCGTAACGTCCAGTTACTGCTATAACATGGCTTTCTTCTCCTTTTACAAACTCCCAAATATGATCCGTTGTTGTCTCTCCTAAATAAAGACAGTCGTGATCGGTAAGATCATGTGGATTAATGGGTAACCCTCTCTCCTTTATATAAGTAGGGCTGGCACATAAACTGAGATTCACCTTCCCTATTTCTTTCATGATTAACCCTTCCGTTGGTTTATCGGTTAAACGAAAAACCACATCAATCCCTTGAGCTATCATATCGATATCACCATCGGAGGCTCTTAGCTTTAATTGTATTTTAGGATATTTGTTCAGGAATGGCGTGATTAGCGGTTGAAGTACTATCGTTAAGAATGCTTTTGGTGCCGCAACCGTTAAACTTCCAGACGGAACAATATGCTCTGAACTCGAAATATCAATCGCCTGTTGCGCTGCCTCAACCATAATGACTGATTGTTGGTATATTTTTTTACCAGATTCAGTGATCAGTAAACTGCGTGTTGTTCGCTCAAACAACTTAACAGAGAGTGCATTTTCCAACCGAGTAATAAGCTTACTCAACGCCGACGGAGTTACGCCCAGTTTTTTAGCCGCAGCAGTAAAACTGCCTTCATTAACGACTACAATATACGTAGCTAGATCGGGTAATAAGGTAATCAGTTTATTTGTGACCATGATTCACTAATGCTTTTCCATTTTTAGGGATAATAGTCGTAATTGATTTGAATTAGAATCTATTTATCGGATTTTAATTACACTCAATACGTAATAATCATAACTAAAAGAAGGGAACACAATGTCTTCTGCATTCTACACTCAAATCCAAAATCAAATTGAAGAAGTAAAAAGTGAAGGATTATACAAATCTGAACGCATCATTACTTCAGCTCAAAAAGCATCTGTTTCTATTTCTACAGGCCAAGAAGTACTAAACTTCTGTGCAAACAACTATTTAGGTTTAGCTAATCATCCTGCACTTATCCAATCAGCAAAAGATGGCATGGATGAACATGGCTTTGGTATGGCATCAGTTCGTTTTATCTGCGGTACTCAAGACTCACATAAAGTACTGGAAGAAAAACTATCTACTTTCTTAGGTAAAGAAGACACTATCCTTTATACCTCATGCTTTGATGCAAACGCAGGTTTATTCGAAACAATTTTAGGTGCCGAAGATGCCATCATCTCTGATGCCCTAAATCACGCATCAATCATTGATGGTGTTCGTCTTTGTAAAGCAATGCGTTTCCGTTACGCAAACAACAATATGGCTGAGTTAGAAGAACAACTAATTGCAGCAAAAGAAGCTGGTGCTCGTCATACACTTATCGTTACAGATGGTGTGTTCTCAATGGACGGCGTAGTTGCAAATCTTCCTGCTATCTGTGATTTAGCTGATAAATACGAAGCACTTGTTATGGTTGATGACTCTCACGCTGTTGGCTTTATGGGCGAAAACGGCGCGGGTACTCATGAGCATCACGACGTTATTGACCGCATCGATATCATTACTGGTACGCTAGGTAAAGCAATGGGTGGTGCATCAGGCGGTTATACTTCTGGTAAAAAAGAAGTCATTGATTGGTTACGTCAACGTTCTCGTCCGTACCTATTCTCGAACTCTGTTGCTCCTGCGATTGTTTCTGCCTCTATTCGTGTTCTTGATTTACTGGCTGAGTCAGGTGATTTACGTACAAGTTTATGGGAAAACTCTGCTCATTTCCGTACTCGCATGGAAGCCGCTGGTTTCACAATGGGTGGTGCTGACCACGCTATCATCCCAATCATGCTAGGCGATGCAAAACTAGCTGCTGAATTCGCAGAGCGTGCGTTAGAAAAAGGCATCTATGTTGTTGCTTTCTCTTTCCCAGTCGTGCCTAAAGGTCAAGCTCGTATTCGTACACAAATGTCTGCTGCTCATTCTCGTGAGCAACTAGATCGCGCAATTGATGCCTTTATCGCTGTAGGTAAAGACATGGAGATCATCAAATAATGAAAATTAAAGCACTATCAAAACTAAAACCTGAAGAAGGCATTTGGATGACCGAGGTTGAAAAACCTGAAATGGGTCATAACGATATTCTTATCCGTATTAAGAAAACCGCAATTTGTGGTACTGATGTACATATCTACAATTGGGATGAGTGGTCACAAAAAACCATTCCTGTTCCTATGGTTGTTGGTCACGAATACGTAGGTGAAGTGGTTGGTATTGGCCAAGAAGTTCGTGGTTTTGAGATTGGCGACCGTGTTTCTGGCGAAGGTCACATTACTTGTGGTCACTGTCGTAACTGTCGTGGCGGCCGTACCCACCTTTGTCGTAATACAACAGGTGTTGGTGTAAACCGCACAGGCGCATTCTCTGAGTTCTTAGTTATTCCTGCATTTAATGCATTTAAGATCCCCGCTGGAATCTCTGATGATCTTGCATCAATCTTTGACCCATTTGGTAATGCGGTTCACACTGCCCTATCATTTGACTTAGTGGGTGAAGACGTTCTTATCACAGGTGCTGGTCCAATTGGTATCATGGCAGCTGCAGTTGCTAAACACGTTGGTGCTCGTCACGTTGTAATTACTGATGTAAACGAATACCGCTTAGATCTTGCTAAAAAGATGGGCGTAACACGTGCAGTAAACGTAATGAACGAGAAACTAGAAGACGTAATGGCCGATCTTGGTATGACTGAAGGCTTTGATGTTGGTTTAGAAATGTCAGGAGTGCCATCGGCATTCAACAGTATGCTAACTAACATGAATCATGGCGGTAAAATATCTCTATTAGGTATTCCACCATCAGACATGACTGTAGACTGGACTCAAGTGATCTTCAAAGGCTTAGTTATTAAAGGTATCTACGGTCGTGAGATGTTTGAAACTTGGTATAAAATGGCAAGCTTGATCCAATCAGGCTTAGACCTAACGCCAATCATTACTCACCACTACAAAATTGATGACTTCCAAGCAGGCTTCGATATGATGCGCTCAGGTATGTCAGGTAAAGTTATTCTCGATTGGGAATAATAATTCTCATTTCACAATGAATTAAATAAAGGCTAAACTTCGGTTTGGCCTTTTTTGTACCATTTTTAGAGTATTATATGTCCCAGTTAGAAATTCATGGTTATCACGTTCATATTTATTTCGATGAGAACAGTATTGATTTAGCGGTTAATTTAACAGAAGAATTATATGAAAAGTTTGGATATGAGTTAGGCAATATAAATAAAAAACCCGTAGGTCCGCATCCAATCTGGAGTCGTCAAGTTTCTTTTAAGCATAGTGATTATGATGCAGTTATATCATGGCTTAAAATGAATAGAGAAGATCTTTCAATACTTATACATCCACTCACTGATGATGAATATATTGATCATACAACATCAGCGATATGGTTAGGGCAACCAATAAAATTAGATCTCAGTATTTTTACAACAAACAATTAGATTGAATTTATCTATACTCCTTATGACCTAATTAAAGCAATAAGGAGTAAAAAATAAATATTAAGTCTATATTATTTAGATTGGTAAATTGAAAACTCTTTACTTAACTTATAATCGGACCATTCATTTTCTTCCATCGCCTCTAAAAATGCTTTTTTAGCTTCAATAAAGGCCATCTTTTCACTCATTTTTTTCGTTGAGAACGTTTTGAACTTATAACTACTTCGAGGCGTTTGGCCAATAATGCCTTTAAAGATAACCTCATCTTCCATCACTTTGGCCACTACGCCCACAACATTAGATGATGGATGGGCAGCCATAAAGTATTTTCCTTTAGCTGATTCGGCTTTACGCTCTGTTTTATAATTCGCCCAATTATAATTTGCCTTCATTAACGCCACTTTTCTTACTACATGCGTTGGATGCGTACAGGCTTCAAATTTACTTAAATTAATTGTTGAACCTGTTTTAACAAACTCTTTTCTAACAATAAAATGAGACTTATCTTCTGCTTCAATCATTAGAATTTGTTTTGGTTTACGTTTAAATTCAAACCATGTTTTTTCAAATTCGGCCTGACAACCATCCATCGCTTTTTGAACCAGCTGGTCACAAATTTCACGCATCTCAAATTTAGATAATGCCGTTGTCGTTAACGTTTTACTTGGCTTAAATTCTTTTATATCTGCGTCTTTGGTTTTTAAATAAGTATCCAATACCTCGCCGATTGCATTTAATTCTGCTAGAAAACGGCCCAGATCATTAAAATCTATATTATATAAACTACGAGAAAAATTATGAGAACGGTAGCAAGATTTACTTTCATGTCGTTCAAAATGGCTATTAACGTAAGGCGTCCCATTTATCATTGATAACTTTAATTGTATGTTAGGATGTAGGCCTTTATAAGCAGATTTAGCCGTAAACGTTTTGGTTTTTCTTGCGGCATCTGCAGTTTCATATTCATCTTGCTCAACAAGTTCAGCAATAGACCACGCCGCTTCAATTATCGCTTCGGAACGGGCATCAACATCACTTTCTTCATTTTCAAAATCAGCGTAATAAGCTTTACTGTAATAAGGTTGACCTTTACGAGCAAAGCGTACTTGTGCAAACTCCATTCTACGACGCTTCGTTGATTGACCATCGTTCCAGTTAATACCAATAGGGATCCAATATTCAGTGCCTGATATATCAACCAGTTTTACGCGTAATAATAGGTTTTCTTCAATATACGTTTTCTTTCCACGTACAATTTGAAATGTACTAAAATCGAGTCGTGGCGATAAAGGGTGGTACATATAAAACCTCTGGGTACATAGAGTAAGTGAAACAAGCTACAAAGAAAGAAAACTCTTGGAGAAAGAGCCTTTTATTTTATTGTTATCTATTGGTGATTATATCACCGTTTGTTATATTAATTCAATTATCTTCATAACAATATAAAAAAAGGCATAGAATTGATCCTATGCCTTTTATAAAAAATGAATTAAGCGTTTAATTTTGAACGTATTATATTATAGATACCATCACCGGTTTCAAGTTCAACCGAAAGCCCTGTAAATAACTCAATCGCCTCACTCACATGCTTCACTGGCCAAATAGTAAATGACCCTTTTTCTATTGCTTGAACTATTTCCCTATTTAGCATTAAATTTTGAACATTAGATTGAGGAATAATGACACCTTGTGTCGGTTTCAATCCTTTAATTTTACATACTTGATAGAAACCTTCTATTTTCTCATTTACCCCACCAATAGGTTGAGCTTCACCAAATTGATTCATTGAACCAGTAATCGCAAGATCTTGTCTGATCGGCATATTTGAAAACGCAGAGATAATAGAACAGAACTCAGCCATAGAAGCACTGTCTCCATCGACCCCGCCGTAGGATTGTTCAAAAGCTAAACACGTTTTTAACGGTATCGTCTTCTCGTTTCCAAATAGCGATGCTAAATAAGCACTAAGAATAAATACACCTTTTGAGTGGATACTACCACCTAGCTCAACTTTTCTTTCAATATCAAACACTTCACCTTTCCCGAAAGACGTCGTTGCCGTAATTCTATTTGGCATACCAAATTGGTGATTGGATGTTGATAATACCGATAATGCATTTACTTGCCCAACAACTCCCCCTTCGGTTTCCAGTAAAGTTGTACCGTTAACAAAGCTTTGCATTACGCCATCTTGCACTCGATTCACTCGATGCTCTTTATTCGCTAATGCTTGTTCTACGTGTTTTAAACGTATCATGTTAGAGTTCGCTGCTCTGGCAATATAATTTGTTTCTTTCAATAAATTAGAAATATCAGCCGAATGCAGTGACAATCGATTTTGATCACCGGTCTGACGAGAGCTATATTCTATAATTCGTTCAATCGCTCTTTTATCACACTGCAACATATTACCGTCTTGGACAATGCTGGAGATAAATTGAGCATAATGAAACTCTGAGGCGTCTGTTCGTAGCATATCGTCTTCAAAATCAGCCGTTACTTTAAATAACTCACCAAACTCTGAATCATAATGTTGTAATAATTGGTACGTTTGATAATCACCAAACAAGATAATTTTAACATTCAATGGAATAGGTTCTGGCTCTAGAGAAACCGTACCAGAAAGCGTTACTTCTTTTTCTAATGAACTTAAATTTAGATTTTGAGATCGTAACGCTCGCTTTAAACCATCCCAAACATATGGGCGCTCTAATACCTTTACAGCATCCATTAATAAGACACCACCATTAGCTTTATGTAAGCTTCCTGGTCGAATTAAAGAAAAATCAGTAAATACAGTACCTTTAAACGTCGCATTTTCTATATAACCAAATAAGTTATGATAGCTTGGGCTTTCCTCTACGATTAACGGAAAATGCTCATCTTTTTGGCTAACAATAAGATTAATTTGATAACGACGTGGCAATTTTTTCTCTAAAGAAGCATAAGCAAGTTCTGCATCCTCATTCCCCTCTTGAATGAAGACATCAAAATTTTCTAAGATGTCCTTTTCCATTTCTTTTAAATGTTGAGTTACTACTTTTGATTCTTGATACTTAGTTTTGATCGCTTCAAAGTTAACCGTTAATACTTGAGATACGACTTCTTCATTCAGTTTTTCAATTTTGTCAGAGTATTTATCTTCCCACTCGGTTAACTGTCTAACTAAGCTACGCAACTTTATCTCTAATTCGTCAATAATAGATTCAAGCTGACGTTGTTCTTGTCTATCCAATGCATCAAAGCTGTCTTCTGTATGCAGTTCTTCACCGTTCATTGCGATAAACTGATAATCACCTTGGGTAGTTACCGCTAAGCTAATACCTTTAGTTTTGGCTTCTTTAGTTAATGTGCCAAGTAAAGATTCTTGCTTATCTACTAATTGATTCTTTAATGTGCCTGTTCGTGAATAATAAAGTTCATTATCAAACGCAAGAGGAATAGCCTTTGCCAGTTTTAAGGTTATTTTTTCAATTTCTTTTTTGAAGCTTAAGCCGCTACCAACAGGCAACATTAATACTTTTGGCGTTCGCGTGTCATCAAAATTAGTCACGTAGCACCAATCACATAAACCATTTCCAACTGGCTTATGCCGCTTTAAATAACGTAACACCATCGTTCTCTTACCTAGACCATTTTGACCTACGGCATAAATATTATAACCACGGTCAGGAATAGACATCGCAAACTCAACCGCTTGCTGTGCTCTATCTTGTCCTACGATTTCATCGATGGGTGTAATGTTTTTGGTTGATTTGCAGATGTTCTCATCAAGGTTAGCGGAACGATAAACTTGCTTATGTGTGAGAGGTAAAGTAGACATAAGGCGACCTCTTATTTTGTTATGATTTTCATCAGTATAGATTGAAAAAAACAACAATTAAGTGACCTAAGTTTAACTATTTGAAAAATTTAAGTTTTTTAAATTAACTATAAATATAGAAAATAAATACCTCTTAATCATAAGAGCTTCAATATACATTTCACTTTTCGCTATGATACTTCAGAAAAAAGACACTAACCACTCTCGAGTCTCAAAATAGAAACATCAACACTCTTGATATAAAACAAATTCATCGGGTTAATTTGTTAATAAAGAGCGCCAAAACCAGTAAAACAGCCAAAAAATTGACCGTATAACATATTGAGAGTGTAAAGCCAAGATTAAAATCAGAAGCAAGATCACATAAATGATAAATATTAATATCCATGATTTTTCTTGTCGTTAGAATGCTCGAAAATTCAGATTTGAATATTAAACAAATATTGATATGTGCGTTTTGTGTAATTTGGTTTGGATATTTATGATGAATTATTCATCCATTATGCACCTTTAATAACTAATAAATTTATCTCGATAAGATAAATACAAAGAAGAAAAAGCAGTGATAAAAATAAATAAAATAACAGCCGCTATTACTAGCGTTATGTTCAGTGGGTATCTATATGCCGCTGATGTAAGCGCGACGTCTAACATGACTACCTTTGTTCCTGGTGAAACAAAAGTTCAAAATGGCGATATTGTTTCTTTTAATGGCGACTGTTTTATTGCAAAAAATAATCCAGGCGTGTGGGAATCTCCAACAGCAGACTCATGGTTCTGGGATACAGCAGTATGTTCTGGTGAGCCTAATCCAGAGCCAACGCCGGACCCAGATCCGACACCAGACCCTGAACCAACCCCAGATCCTGATTTGGGCGACGTTATTCCTTTTATTCCTGGTAAAACTCAGGTTTCAAATGGCGACGTTGTTTCTTATGACAACCAGTGTTTTATTGCGCAAAATAATCCGGGTGTATGGGAAACGCCAAGTGCGAGTTCTTGGTTCTGGGCACTAACTGAATGTTCTGACGAACCAGTAAATCCTGATCCTGAGCCAGAACCAGAAGTAACTGAATTATCGATCCTTTCTCCTGTTACTGGCCAAGTGCTACAAGCAAATGAAACGATCACGATCAACGCTCACGTTGATGGTAACCTAGCTGCTAAAGTTGAGTTTTGGGCTAATAACGCGAAACTTGCTGAAAAAACAGTTAACCAAAACAATACACAGTACTCCCAATCTTGGACACCAAGTGAAGAAGGTAGTGCAACAGTTAACGTATTCGTTTTCGATAAAAATAACCAAAAAATCGAACAAAAATCAGTCTCTGTTACTGTAGAAGCTGATGCTAACGAAGACTTTGTAGCACCAGTGGTCACTTTTGTGACGCCAACAAATGGCTCAACAATTAAAGTGAATGATACTGTTTCTATTTCTGTGAACGCGACAGATGCTGATAACGATTTAACAGCACTAGTGGTTAAAGCAAACAATAGGCAAATCTGTTCGTTTGATGCAACTAACACAGAAGCATTTACATGTGAGTGGCAATCAACTCAAGCAGGTAACGTTACTTTTAACGCTATCGCTACTGATGCTCAAGACCTTTCATCTACAACAAGTGTGAAAATCACCGTTGAAGAAGAAACAATTGACCCGCCAATTGAACCACCTGTAACGCCACCTGGCGATTTATGTAAAGACTTTAATGTTTACCCTGACTGGACAAATGGCGATCACGCTACTGGCGGCGACATTATGGTTCATAACAACATCGCTTACTCTGCAATTTACTGGACTCAAACGCTTCCAGGCAGTGATAGCTCATGGGCTCTTCACCTAAATTGTGATGGTACAGAACCAGGCACTGCGCCACTTCTTTCTCTACCAAACCCGATGGACCCAGTTCGTCTAGAAGTTGCTGGCTGGCCAAACACACTAGTTGTTGCAAGCCCATCGTCAGCAGCACCAAAAATGTTGACAATTAATGCGAGCAACAGCGCTGATTTAGCTAATTTAGATAAGCTAACAAGCACGTTTGTATCAATCATTGAAGCAGCTGCACAAGCAGGTTCTGCATCAATCATCATCAACAGTGATGTTCTTGATGCAGCGACACAAGATAACGCATTATCTTCAAGCAGCATTGCGGTTAAAGAAGCACTAATTCAAGCAATGGATATCACTGGCAACAAGATTGACATTGATGATATCAACGCACTTAGCAATGACTTGAAAGGTTGGGCTCAAGCTCATCACCTAATCATTTCTACGCTAGCACCAGAAGCAAACTACGGTTGGTCTCTAAGCATTGGTGATTTTGCTTTTGATACTCACTCTGGCAGACAATCTGTTTGGGATAAAGCTTCTAACTACACTGCTGATTTGCTTGATAAATTAGAGCTTTACAAAGCAGAAGCAGCAACTAAAGCTGATTTCGTTGCTTTCACTAAATCAAACTCAACAGAAGCGTTATCTAGTGAGCAATGGCACAACGCGCTAGAGTACGTTAAGCAAGTAACTGATTTTGTTAAAACACCTGCAATGCTGAGCAATATCCCAACAGAGCAAGCTTCTGCTTACTTTATGGGTGATAAAGCAAACAAACCGCAAATTCGTAAAGCGGCATTCAGCAACGTATTTGCTATTCTGTTTGACAAAAACACCGCTGCATTAACAAGTGAAATTGAGCATTACCAAGACGCTAAAATGCCACTGTACTATGTTGGTGAATCAACAGAAAATGGCAAGTTAACTATCATTGATGCGTTAAACAACGAATTAATGAATGCTGAAGATACAATGAACAACACTGCATTTTTGTACGAAACGCCTCAATCACAATGGGTTCCGTCTACTGTTTATAAGTGGACTGACTTCATGAAAGGCTTGAATGCAATGCATAACGTTGGTGTTGCCGGCAATAAGTTCTGGTTACTTGATGAAAATGTGGATGATGCAACAAACATCAAATATGCAAAAGTTGCGATTGCTGCGTTCTTAGCACAAAGTATGCAAGAAACGATTCGCTACAATGCATGTGATGAGAACAACTGGGCTGAGATTAAATACGGCGCAGCGACAGATTACCCAATGTCTGCAAGCTGTGGTCAACTTGGTCAAAAATATGCAGATTACGGTGTTAACCCTGAGTCTGGTTTAGATCACGCTTACTCTTGTCCTCGTGATAACAAAATGGAAGTAAGTGCACTAACTCATGCTAAATGGTATGGCGCTCCTGCTCCTGTATTCGCAGCACCAAATGCAGTACTAGAAGAACGTGGTTTACTTGTTAACGGTAGCGTTGGTCGTTGGACAAACAGCGGTCACTGTAATGATGTACCTACATCTGTAGATGGCTCTAAGCAAGTATGGGAACGTGACGAGTGTAAAACTTACGTTGACCAAAAAGCAGGTAAATTCATCTGGGATGGCAGCAGCCAAGCAGACGTGGAAGGTTGTGGTTGGTGGGGTCGTGGTGTAATTCAAACGACTGGCCGTCAAAACTTCGGTACGCTTAACCATTACTTAGGTCGTTCACACGTTGACCCTGAGACAATTGGTAAAACAATTGATGGTATCGTTGTTCAAGCTCCACCAGAAAATCCACTATACGCTGACTTAGATTTCTGTTCGAATCCAGGCCTAATTTGTAGCTCTGAAGAGAATAAAGAAATCAAGTGGATTGCAGGTCTGTTCTACTGGGTTACTTCAGTTCAAGCTTACCCTGATGAGTCTGGTCAATACGGTAACTGGAACTACCACAACGAACTTAAGCAGTATGTTGATAACGGTATGAAAGGCACGTCATTTATTGATGATGTATCTGGTATTGTAAACCGTGGTTGCCCTGATTTAGTTTGTTCTACTGGTGAAGTTCATAACATTAAAGAACGTCGTGCTAACTTTAAACTAGTACTAGAACAACTAGGTCTTAACCCACAATAATACGTGGTGAATGGCTCTAGATAAAAATCAGTTAAGTTACATTAACTAAAATAAAAAGCCCCCAGTTTTCGACGCTGGGGGCTTTTTTATGGGGTTAATTTACTATGAAATAAAGAATATCAAACCACATTTATTAATATCGACGATGCATTATTTTCATTGTCACAAGGTAAATTGACGGCACAATGGTTAAAGTCACAATAAGGGAGATAACACAACCCCAACCAACCACAAGCGCCATTGGTGACATGTAATTATCATACCCCCCCAGCCCATAAGCCAGTGGAATAAGACCTGCAACAGTTGTAATCGTTGTTAAGCTAATTGCCCTAACACGACTTAATGTGCCTTTAATAACAAAATCAACTAATCCTAATGTTTCAATCTCTTGCTTCGTTTCTTTAAAATGCCAAATCAAAACTACGCTATTGTTTACCATAATACCAATTAAGGCGATCATTCCGATAATAGAAAAGAAACTAAGCACTTGATTATGAATAAACAAAATAAATAATGCACCACCAATACCAAAAGGAATAACAGACAGTACAATCAACGATTCCACAATATTATCAAACAACAACAATAAAATAACGGCAATACCAATCAAGGCAATAGCGATTGCGATTGCAAAACTCGTCTGCGCTTGTTGTGTCTCTAATATTTGTCCCATAGGTACAATTTTTGCGCCCTGATAATCCTTACCGGTAAACTCACTTTGTACTTGTTCAAACACCGCAATAGGATCGGTAATCACAGAATCAATTCCAGCAGAGACTCGAATAACTCGCTCGCCGTTGAAGTGCGCTAACTTAGCCGCCATTTCGCTGTGCTCCCAACGTACTAATTCTTTCAATGGCACCAAACGGCCATTTTTTGCACGTAGTGTGATATTTTCAAGATCTTTTAATAATTTATCATTATCTTCTAGGGTCACTCGAAAATACACTTCTTCTCTTCCGTTAAAAATACGGGTAACACGCTGACCTTCAATCGCATATTTTATGGTTTCACCCACTTGAGTTGCACTAATCCCATAATACTGTAACCAACGATGTTGAAGCGCGACATTAATCTGAGGCGCTAAATCATTCACGTCTCGCTTCACTCGATTCGTCCCCTCTAAAGAGGCCAGGTAGATCACTAATTCATCTGCTAATCGCTCACGCCCTTCGTCTGTTCCGCCTACAATTCGTAAGTCAACTGGACGCCCAACAGGAGGTCCACCACCATCAATATCAAACTCAACCTGATTTAATCCTTTGATATTAGAGAGGTTACCTTCCCATTCTTCTACAATATCTTCTGCAGATCGTGTTCTGTCATTCGGTGGAGTCAATGATATTGCCCATATACTGCTTGGAGAGCCGACTTCACCAAACCAATACGCTACCTCTGGTGTGGCTTCAAACATGGCTTCCACTTGTTGGGTTTGTTCCCACACTTCATCTAGCGATAATTCTGAATTGGCTTCTGCGCTAACTTCAATTAAATAAGCACCATCCGTTGGGAAAAATAAATAACTGATGTTTTTAAATGACAACACACTGATAGCAACCGCAATGATTATCGAACAAGGTAAGACCATCTTATAACGCGAAATCATTCCTCCGATTAATTTATTAACCGCAACAAATTGGCTACTCTTCTTTTTAGTTAAAGAGTGCCCTTTCTTTAATACTCCTTTTAAGTGAGCTGGAATAAAAAACAGCGCATCAATAAAAGAGAAGCACAATGCGATGATCACCGTAAGTGGGATCACAAACATCATTTTTCCTGTATTTCCTGGGAAAAATAACAATGGAATAAAAGCGACCATGGTCGATACGATACTTGCCAATACTGCAGGAAAAACACGCTTAACGCCTTCAATTACGGCACTATCAACGTCATGCCCTTCTTCGACTAACGAGACTATCTTGTCACTCACAACCACCGCATCATCGACAATAATACCGATAATCAAAATCAATGCCGACAATGTGAACACATCTAAAATTTGACCAAATAGTGGCAACGCTGCCAACGTTCCAAAAATACAAACAGGAATAGAAACGGCAACCCAAAAGGCAATGCGTTTGTTTAAGAATAAAGCTAATGTCGCTAATACTAACGCCAACCCAATTAAGCCATTATTTTGAACTATATTCGCTTTTTCTTTTATATCCGCAGACAGATCCGAACCAATGGCTAGCGTATACTGATCTCCAACTCGCTTTTCTTCTTGTTCAAGTAAGGCTTTAACGGCTTGAGAGGTTTTGATAACATCCGCACTTTCACTAGTACGTAAATCAAAAAGGATGCTTTGTTTGCCATTAATTGAGCCATAAGACGACCCTTTTTCAAATCCATTAACGATATCACCCGCTACATTCTTTAACTGTAAGCTAGGGTTAAAAGAGATAAACATTTCCTGTAAATCTTTAATATTATTTAGCTCTGCTGTGGTAATTAATTCTGGGTTATCTTTTAGCTCTTCTAAACGCCCCCCGCTGATCAGCGCATTTCGTTCCGCGATAATCGAGGCTACCTCATCAATCGTTAAGCCATATCGTTTTAGTGAAATCGGCTCAAGCTGAATGATAAATTCAGGATTACGTAAATCAATAGGGTGAACTTCCCCTATCCCATCCAATCGTCTCAACGCTAATTCTAAATTTTTAGCTTTATCCCTAAGCGTGGCATAAGGCACATCACCTGAAATACCAACGACCATAAAATCAAGACTGTAGGATTTTTTAATCGACAAGGTTGGGGCTTCAGTTACCCCTGCGGGTAAATCTGAAACACGAGTAATCGCATCTCGAATATCTTGGTACGTGACACTCGGTACAGAAACATCACTATTTAATTCAAAGCTAATGTTTGACACACCATTTTCTGATGTTGATGTAAATTGTTTTATGCCAGAGATAGATAGGAGTTCTTTTTCTAATTTACTGGTGACATTACTTTCTACATCTAATGCCGTTGCTCCAGGATAATGAGTCACAATGTCGCCTTGCCTCATATCAAAACGTGGCTTTTCTGCTAGTGGTAAATTGTATGCCGTCCATGCACCGATACAAATAATCATCAGTGTCAGTAGCTTAGCGGCAAATTTACGAGTAAAAAGAAAAGAAAGCATCAGGTTCATAAACCGTCCTCACTCTGATTGAAGTACACATATGCTTCCATTCCAGGATGAAGATTACCGGTATTATCTAATGTGACTTCCACTAAAAATCCGGGATCATTTTCCTGCATTAATGGTGAGAATAATGTCACGATACCTGTAAGGCTTTTTTCTAATGACGGTATCGTTACTTTGACGCTATCCCCTTTTTGAAACTGTTCAAAATCACTTTCAAGAAGATGAAAACGCACTTTGAGTTTAGATAGGTCTGCGATAGCGTATAGTGGATCACCAATAGAAATAAATTGACCAACCTCAACAGAACGAAGCGTGACAACCCCATCAAATGGAGCATCAGGTGTCGATTTATTTAAAACACGCTTGGCAATCTCATATTGTGTTTTGCTCATGTTGTGTTGCGCTCGGCCAATCTGAGTAAGGCGGAATTGATTTTCAAAATCGCCTTCAGAAATACCTTTCTTTTTAAATAAAGATTGGTAACGTTGCAGCTGCTTTTCTTGCATCTCTAACTCTGCTTTTTTGACATCTAAGTCATACTTAGCCAAATTAATATTTAATAAATAATCCTTTTCTGAAATAGAAAGCAAGGGTGATCTTAGTGACACATTGTCTCCATTATCAACATTGAAAGAATCAACAACCCCATTCACTTCACTGCGTATGGTCACCATTTTTTCTGGTGCAAGTTTACCTACAATATAATTGTCTGCAAAAGAATAAGATGTCATCATAAATAACGATAAAAACAGTATTTTTTTCATTTATTCAGCCTGTATTTTTTATTTTGTAACCATAAAAATATGGTTAATATATGAATGTTAATTTTTAATTTGAAATATAGTTTTATTTATTGAATACCCATTTTAAATTAAACCAATAGTTACTAAGCATTCCACCGATAACACCTAATAATAATCCGCTATATAGAAATACTGTTTCTTTCCCTAATACGGATACCACTGACATAAAAATAATAAAGTTAGGTATCGCTGAAATGCATGCTGATAACATCGATTTTTGCCACTCTTTAAGTAAAGTAAAGGCCGTATTATGTGTAGAGCCAAACGTAAACCAATGATTTCCTAACCACGTTGTCGTAGCGGCAAAGAAAAAGGCGATCACTCTAGACTCCGCAATAGGAGCATCAAAGAGATGAAAGCACAGCATAAATACCGTACTATCCACGACAAAACCCACCCCACCCACACAAGCGAACTTGATTAACTTAATCATTACGATTTAATGGAACAATGATAAAGTTCTCTTTTTGAGGGCGCCGATAATATTAAGGCACACAGATCATTTTCTTTATCGACAAACGCTTCAATGTCTTGTTTTTTTCCTATCAAATAAAAATCAGATGTCGCCGTTATATTGCTTCTATCTTCTATTTTTTTTGCTTTACCTTGACTATAAAATTGCCCTGAAAATGGACGTTTACCTACGTAATACATTGGTAAATCTTGGGTTATTGATTCAAAAATAATACGATCACTTTTTTCATCTGCTTTCCCTAAATTTAGAACCAATAAAACAATTAATAGCACCACGGGTAAAATCATAGATACACCCGCAAACCATTTATAGTCTTTTTCTGTCGTACAAATAGCCACTAACATGCCCAATGCTGGTATGCCAGGTAAAACATAAGCAGGGAGGATATTACCTGCCACTGTAAATAAGAATAAAGGCGAAAGTAACCAACAAACAAAGAAGGAAATTAGCCCTACATTATCTTGATTCACTTCTTTAATTCGGTCTCTTCTAAACCACGCTAAAAGAGGCAATACTACAGACCAAGGTGCGGCAGCTTGTAACCAAAAAATCCAGATCATTCCTTTAGGCTGATCATGCGCCGAACCATACAAATCCCCTTCCCATCCACTGACAAAAAATCGATTAAAATGCTCGCCAATAATGAAATAATTTAAAAAATTAGGCGTTGCTATTTCTGCCATGATGTACCAAGGAAGCGCAATCAATAGCATTAACATTGAGCCTGTAATTAAAGGGAATCTCTGCCATAAAACACGAAAAGCGCCAATCAATCCATGCTGTAAAACCAACCAAGGGAATACAGCAATACCCATCAGAACAATCGCGACAGGACCTTTAGCTAATAACGCAAGTCCTAATCCCACAAAACCAAGGTAACCCCATAAGCGGCCTTTATACTTGTTTTCATGATGTAACCAAGCGTAATAAAACCCCATCATTGCCACGGTGAACGTTAACGTCAGAGCCATGTCCGTCATTACGGCCCCTGCTGAAATAGAAAAAATCCCACACGTTGCTAGTACAATAGAAGCAATTAATGGGTTGAATCCAGCACGCTTTGCCATAAATCCGATTAGCACTAAAGTTAATACACCCGCAAGCCAATGTGGGGCTCTTACTGCAAACTCATTAAACCCGAATAAGATTAGTCCATAAGCACTCATCCAAGTAAACATCGGAGGCTTCCCCCAAAATGGAATACCATAGTCAAATTGCGGAGTTAACCAATTACCCGTTTCAACCATGAGGCGCGCCATCTCCCCATACCGTGCTTCTGTTGTGTCCATTAAAGGATATGCAGCCAATGAGACCAGTCTGATAACCAAAGCAAAGCCAAGTAATAGCCATAAATGATGTCGTTTCATGATCATGCTGATTTCTCATAAATTTGAGCAGCCTGAACTGCAGGTTGGTCAATAACGGTTTGAATTAGATATAATGGTCTATGCTTTGCTTCTATGAAGATCCGTCCTATGTATTCCCCCATGACGCCCATACAAAGGAGCTGAATCCCCCCCAACGCTAACTGCACCACCATCATTGACGGGTAACCACTGACCACCTCACTAAAGATCATGGTTTTTATAATAATGACCATTCCATAAATAAACGCCCACAACGCAATTGCACATCCTAGAATGGTCGCTATGCGTAATGGTTTTATTGAAAAAGAGGTTATTCCATCCACCGCTAACCCAAATAATTTAACGTAATTCCATTTCGTTTCACCGCTGAATCTCGCATCGCGAACAAACGGTAATGTGGTTTGATTAAATCCTGGCCATGAAAAAATACCTTTCATGTATCTATTTCTTTCTGGCATTTGATTAATATGTAAAACGACTTCACGACTTAATAATCGGAAATCACCCACATTACTAGGCACGTCTATATCACTAAGGGCATTTAATACTTTATAAAAACACTTCGCAGAAAAACGTTTAACCCACGTTTCTCCTTGTCGCTTTATTCTTTGCATATTGACCACATCGTAGCCTTCCTGCCATTTATCTAACATGCTAGGAATTAACTCTGGTGGGTCTTGCAAATCCGCATCAAGTAAAATAACCGCGCTTCCTTGTGCATACTCTAATCCTGCACTCATCGCTGCTTCCTTACCAAAATTACGACTAAGTCCAATGTATCTTAAGCTAACGTTATCCTCTGAAAATTGCTCAACCAATTGACGGCTTCCATCAGTGCTCCCATCATCAACATAGATAATCTCACAATGTCCTTTAATGGTATTAAGTACCGCAATCAATCGTTCATGACACTCAGTAATGACAGAGGCTTCGTTATAAAAAGGGATAATGACAGAAAGGGTCAATGGCACTGCATCATCAATACAATGTAACCGGTTAGATATCACTGAAACAGGCGAAGAAGTTGTCATACACGTTACTCTTTATTAGTATTTCAATACTGAGTATGGTATTTCTTATCATGTGAAAAAGTTGTCAATGTTAGAATTTACCCTGTTTTATTAAATTGACATTTTTTCGACATGACTTATTGATAATCAACATCTTCATATACTAGAGGCTGACAATGAAACGTGTATTACTGGTAGAGGATAACCGTGACATCGCAAACATGCTGTTTGATTATTTTGAGTGTTTAGGCGTTGATCTAGATTACGCAGATAATGGAGAGCTTGGTTTAAAGTTAGCTTTAGAACATACATTTGATGTGATTTTACTCGATTTAATGCTTCCTAGAATGGATGGATTAACCGTCTGTAATAAGTTGCGAGAACAAGGTAACAATACCCCTATTTTAATGCTCACCGCACTCGACAACCGAGAAGACATGCTTAATGGATTCAGTCATGGTGCTGATGATTATCTAACTAAACCATTTGATTTAGATATCCTTGAAGCTCGAATGAATGCGCTGACTCGACGCTATCGTGGAACCGTGACGTCAACAACCATCACTTATGCTGATATAGAAATAGATCAAAAAAAACGCACAGCCACTCGCCAAGGTAAAACCCTATTACTTAACCCTAAAACATACTCCATATTAGAACTGCTTTGTATAAAGGCGCCTGAGGTCGTCACAAGAGAAGAGATTTCTTATAAATTATGGCAAGAGAATGAACCGGATAATGACGTACTTCGCAGTCATATTTATCAACTAAGAGCTCAACTTGATAAACCGTTCGCTTCGCCATTATTGGTTACCGTTCCAAAAATCGGCTTTCGGTTGGAGCAAAAGATATGATGACTCCATTTTTAAATAACACAAAAAGTTTAACCGGCCGATTGGCCCTATTTTTTATATCACTATCCACTGTGGTGGCAGTATATTCTTATCTTATTTTTTTCGCCGCATTGCATGTTTCTGAGGATAGATTAAGCGCTCAGCGCATTAGAATTGACCTTAATGCGGCGAGCCATCGCTTTATGGCAGGAGAAAATGGTAAAATTACGTTGGATACATTAAGTAACGCATACAATGATCTTTCTTTACTTCCCGATTTTATTAACAATGAAATCTCAGAAAAAGACACCTTCTTAAATGAGATAGGGGAATACCCGAATAGTCGATTAGTGATGAAAAGTGAATACCTTTTAAATGGTAAAAAATACCCTATCGTTGTCGAAACAAAAGTCGATGAACTCGAGTTAACCTCAGAAGAGGTTGTTATTGTTAGTGCTCTTGTATTTAGTTTATTGGCTATCTTACTCTTCAGTTTTGGTTCGGTTTTATCAAGGCTTTCTCAACGCTTAATTGAACCCATCAACCAATTATCAATACAGTTAAATCAAAACACACGTAATACTCATCAAGATTTTATTATTTCAGATCATTCTGCGACTGAATTTCACCAACTGTCACAACAACTCAACCACTATCGACATGAAATTAATGACCTAATAAAAAGAGAACAAGCTTTTGCTCGCTATACAAGTCATGAACTACGAACACCATTAACCGTGATTAAAGGATCTAACACGTTACTGCAAAAAACAGAGAAAAATGCCTTTGATACTCGACAGTTAAATCGAATTAACCATGCAACCTATCAAATGTCGACCATCATTGACGCACTGCTTAGCTTAGTAAAATATGAGAAAAATCAAGATTACTCTCCTGTGAGGGATTTTTCTCAACAAGAGCTTTCCTCTATTATTAAGCAGAATTCAACTCAAGCGCATGAAAAAGAGGTTACGATTAATCTACACACTCATTCTGAACCCAAAGTTAAAGCCTCTGAAGCAGTAATGAATATGATCATTGGTAATTTGCTGCGTAATGCCATTGCCGTTACCGAACAAGGCAACATTGATATTGAGATGACTCAGAATGATGTGCAAATTAAAGATGAAGGTCCAGGGTTATCTTCTGAGCCCAATATGGATGGACATGGACTTGGCTTACTGATCGTAAGCGATTTGTGTCATCGCTATGACTGGGACTTTACCCTTGAAAATAATGCCGAACGCGGATGTAATGCTAAAATTACCTTTAATTTATCCTAATAGACAGTGCGAACCTACCTATCTTAGGTAACTATTTTTTATGAACTTATAATCAACTACGTTCTGAGTAAATTATCGCTGTATGGAGTGAAAAGCAAACTTTTAGTTATAGAGCTAAAGATAAGTGAGGGAAATAAGCTATTGATTAAAAATCATTTTCCAAATAAGGAAAATACAACTAAGTCGTTTGTTTTTAATAAGCATTTATGAATATAAACAGGAACAATCTCTTGAGGAAGATAAAAAGAGATTGGAGCGTACTGCGGGAATCGAACCCGCATCATCAGCTTGGAAGGCTGAGGTAATAGCCATTATACGAAGTACGCTATGTCTTGAAGACCTAGCTAATATGCCATAATTTAAAAAAATGAAAAGCATTTTCTTTCATTAATGGATTTAAGTGCATGAAATACAAACAAATCGATCAATATGACAGCAACTAACCGCTTATTAATCTGGATTATTAAGGCCTCTAGCCAAGTCACCCAGAGACGCGTAGTTCAGTAATAATAATTAAGTTTATATACAAGGTGTTAATTCTAAAACCACAGAAAATGATTAATCAAGAGACGATTTTAAATTATAAAAGCAATATATTGGATATTTCCTGTTTTTGCATACTGGTCTCTTACGTTGAATACAGTATAAATCCCCCCTTCTTAACGTATCATTTCATTAAACAACGAATCAAATACAGACACAATACCAACAATAATCCAACATACTATGTGATCATTCTATAAAATTATGATTTAACCAAATAAAACACTTGATTGTTTATGCCAAATTAGTGAAATTACATGCAATTTCCGTTAACCTTAAATTTCTACTATGTCTCAAACACAATCTCACACAACAGATCCATCTACGACAAAAAAAACGTGGCAGATGCCCGATACCCTAATTCTCATTTTCATTGTGGGTATTTTCGCGGCTATCTTAACTTATTTAATCCCTGCAGGTCAGTTTGATAGCCAACAAGTGACTTACATGATGGAAGGCGTAGAAAAAGCGCGTACCGTTATTGATCCGAACTCTTTTGCTTACGCAACAGATGAAAAAGGCGAATTAGTATACAACTCTGTTGGCTTCTTTGCATCTGGTGGTGGCATTGGCCTAATGAACTTCCCATTTGAAGGTTTGGTATCAGGTTCAAAATGGGGCAGCGCTGTTGGCGTTATCATGTTTATGCTGGTTATCGGTGGTGCATTTGGCGTAGTTATGCGCACAGGTACAATCGACAACGGTATCTTACGTCTTATCGATAAAACCAAAGGCAACGAATCACTATTTATTCCGGTTATTTTCCTATTATTCTCACTTGGCGGTGCTGTATTCGGCATGGGTGAAGAAGCCGTTGCTTTTGCTATTATCATTGCCCCTCTAATGGTTCGCCTTGGTTACGATAGCATCACGACTGTAATGGTCACCTATATTGCAACGCAGATTGGTTTCGGCACATCTTGGATGAACCCATTCTCTGTCGCTATCGCACAAGGTATTGCTGGTGTTCCTGTGTTATCAGGTATGACAGTTCGTATGGGGCTTTGGGCTTTCTTTACCTTAATTGGTATCGCATTTACCATGATGTACGCTGCAAAAGTAAAAGCGAACCCTGAGTTCTCTTACTGCCATCGTAGCGATGCTCACTTCCGTCAACAAAAGCTGGATGATACTCAATCACGTTGGGGGCTTGGTGATACTCTTGTTATTCTTACTGTTATAGCCTCAACTCTTTGGGTTGTATGGGGTGTGGTAATGCACGCTTGGTACATTCCTGAAATCGCGTCTCAATTCTTCACTATGGGCTTTATTGTTGCGATTATCGGGGCTATCTTCCGTTTAAACAACATGACACTAAATGATGCAGCGGCGGCATTCAAAGACGGGGCGAGCGTTATGCTACCACCTGCGATACTTGTGGGTTGTGCTAAAGGGGTTCTGCTTATCTTAGGCGGAGGATCAACAGAAGAAGCAAGCGTTCTAAACTCGATTCTAAACAGCGCTGGCGGCCTTATCAGTGGTATGCCTTCTGTCGCATCAGCTTGGGTGATGTACGTATTCCAATCTATATTCAACTTCTTTGTGACTTCAGGTTCAGGCCAGGCAGCTCTCACGATGCCACTACTGGCTCCGTTATCAGACATAGCAGGGGTAACACGTCAAGTCGCTGTACTTGCGTTCCAATTAGGTGATGGTTTCACTAACGTTATCGTTCCAACGTCTGCTCCGTTAATGGCAACATTGGGCGTGTGTCGTATCGATTGGGGTGACTGGGCGAAATTCTGCTGGCGCTTCATGCTATTACTCTTTATCTTATCAAGTATTGTTATTGTGCTAGCACAACTGTTAGGCTTTTCATAACAATACCCTAAGTCACTTATTTTCAAGGCGAGATAATTTCTCGCCTTTTTTCATTTTCCCGATTGGAGAAATACGTTATGGCTACCCAATTCTTAGATGACGTGATTCAAAGTCACCAAGTAGTTCACTCTCTTGATGTCAGCGATCTTACTGCTGGTGAACATAAATTTTGGTTTCGTATAGCCACTAATGCCCTATCACAATGGCAATACTTACCAGTACTGGTTTTCAAAGGTGATCAACCAGGGAAAAAAGTGATGATTACCGCAGGGGTTCATGGTGACGAATACAACGGTGTACTCGCAGCACAACAAACGGCACGTTCACTCGTTGGTCAATCGTTAGCTGGTACAGTGACAATTGTCCCAACGGTAAATCTAACTGGTATGCTTAATCACAGTCGTGACTTTTTCTCAGCCGATCCTGATTGCTCTCCTGCAAACCTAAACCGTTTCTTCCCAGGCGATGCTAACGGCAACGAAGGACAGCGCTATTTACATGCATTGTGGCATAACCTATTACAGCCCAATGCCGATTTTGCCATCGATCTTCATACCCAAACCAGTGGCACTGTTTATCCTCTGTATGTTTTTGCTGATTTTAGATTAGAATCCGCTCTGCGTATGGCTCGCTTAATCAATCCTGATGCAATTTTGAATGATGCTGGTGACCCTGGGGTACTAGAGACCGTGTGGAACGCCAACGGCATTCCAAGTATTACCATTGAAGTGGGAATGGGTCGTTACACTGAACAAGATCTCATTAATCGCACCGTAAATGGTATTACAAATATATTGAATGATGAGCAAATACTGGTTGGTGATGTTGACACAATAATCCCATGCATCGAAGGATCTGACATTATTAGCATCCGAGCCGAGCTTGGGGGTTTTGTGCTACCGCAAGTTGCTATGATGGATACCGTCGAAGAAGGTGACCTAGTCGCAATTCAATACGACAGCTTTGGTGATGAAATCCATCGTTATACTGCGCCAACAAATGGAACCGTACTGAGCCACAACATTGAATCCATTCGAGCTCCAGGATCACTTGTCGTACGCTTGATCAAATAAAAGAAAGTAGAGCCTCATTCCAAATCAATATGTGATCACTCTTACTGACTCGAATGAGTATAAAATCAACAAGGGAGCATTGATATTTCAAGGGATTTCACCGCGAAGTTTCAATCCTCTCTAAAAACAGCTCAAGTTACATCACGAAACTAAAATGGCTTAGATATGCATCTTATTACAGTATAAAAAACAATCATATTCTGTTTTCTTTATGTCTTTTAAGTCAAATTTGTTACTAATTTTGACTTAATCCTATTTGTTTTATTCGTTTTGCTTTAGAATCCTTTCGCCTAAGCAAACGATTAACTCGATAATTCTTAGGCTCTTATTTCTTTTTCTGGTGGGAGCAGCAAATGACAACTTTAACAATTACTCGTCCTGATGATTGGCATTTACATCTACGTGATGGTGACGTACTTACAGATACTGTACGTGATTCAGGCCGTTATAATGGCCGCGCATTAATTATGCCAAACCTAGTTCCACCAGTAACAACCACAGAGTTAGCCCTTAGCTACCGCGACCGCATTCAAGCAGAAAATCACTCTGATACCTTCTCTCCTATTATGTCTTTGTATCTAACAGAGAAAACGACATCAGATGAGATCCGCAAAGCAAAAGCAACAGGTCATATCGTTGCTGCAAAATTGTATCCTGCGGGTGCAACAACTAACTCTGACTCTGGTGTTAGTGATGTAAGTAAGGTTTATCCTATTTTAAAAACGATGCAAGAAGAAGGTATGTTACTTCTAATTCATGGTGAAGTGACAACGCACGATGTTGATATTTTTGATCGTGAAAAGACGTTCCTTGATACCGTATTAGCACCTATCGTTAATGATTTCCCTGAGTTAAAAATCGTTCTTGAACACATCACTACAAAAGATGCGGCTGAGTTTGTTAAAAACGCAGGTCCAAATGTAGCAGCAACTATTACGGCTCACCATTTATTGTTTAACCGCAACCACATGTTAGTTGGCGGCATTAAACCACACTTCTATTGCTTACCAATCCTAAAGCGTAACACGCATCAACAAGCATTAATTGAAGCGGCAACAAGTGGCAATGCTAAATTCTTCATTGGTACTGACTCTGCGCCACACGCTAAAGATAAGAAAGAAGCCGCTTGTGGTTGTGCTGGTTCGTATACTGCGCACGCTTCTATCGAGCTTTATGCTGAAGTATTTGAGAACGAAGGTAAATTAGAAAACCTTGAAGCATTCGCAAGCTTTAATGGTCCAGATTTTTATAACCTTCCTCGCAACACAGATACAATCACGTTAGTAAAAGAAGCATGGATCGCTCCTGAAACAATGACATTTGGTAATGACTTTGTTGTGCCAATTCGTGCGGGTGAAGCGGTGGAATGGTTAGTAAAATAACGTCCCTATTTGTATAACTCGTTACGATAAAAAATGGGATGCCAATTAGCATCCCATTTTTGTTTCTATTTTATCAGCTGAATTGAGATCCTGTCATCTCTATGGCACACCGTGGCCTTTTGATTCAACCCATACGCGATACCATTGCTCACGCGTCAATTCGATACTCATCGCATCAATGGCTGATTTAACACGTTCAATTTTACCAGAGCCAATAATAGGTAATGGACTTGATGGCAATTTACGTACCCACGCATAGATCACTTGATCAAGACTTTGCGCACCAACCTCTTCTTTCAACTCTTCTAGCACTTTTCTTACTCGGATCGCTTGTTCTGATTGGCCAGAGAAGATCTCCCCGCCAGCTAAACACGACCATGCCATTGGTTTAATGCGGTTCATCTGTAATTGGTCAAGCGTACCATCGTGTGCAACATCAAAGTTCAATGGATTAATTTCAACTTGGTTCGTCACGAGCGGTTTATCAAGACGCGACTGTAATAAATCAAAATGACTTGGCGTAAAATTAGATACCCCAAAATGCTTCACTTTGCCTTCTTTCTGTAATTGATTAAACGTGTCAGCGACTTCATCGGCATTCATTAACACATCTAAACGATGAATCAATAACACATCGATTTCTGAAATATTAAGACGAGTAAGAGAGTTATTTACAGAGTTAATTATGTGTTCTTTCGATGTATCGTAATGATTAATCTTTCTATTTGGGAAGTCAGGAGTGCATAGATTAATATCACACTTGGTAATTATTTCTATTTGATCGCGAATAGAAGGCTCTAACGCAAGGGCTTCCCCAAATAAACTTTCGCACTGGTAACCACCGTAAATATCAGCATGGTCTACCGTAGTGATCCCCAATTCAACATGTTGTTTTAAGAAATCTAATCGTTGCTGTGGGCTCATTCCCCAATCAGAAAGTCTCCAATAACCTTGAACAAGCTCTGAAAATTCTGGGCCTTGTGGTGCAATCGTTGTTTTATTGATCATTATATTCTCCGTTGTATTCCCCTATCTTAGGGGGCAATACTTAGAGTTACAGTGATATAGATCCAGAAATAAACATAATGAGTAAGTTATCAAGACAGATTCAATTAAATTCCTCTTGGTATTAAATATAAAAATAAAGTAATTACTCAAAGACAAGGTACCTTTATTTTCTTATAATCCCTTTTATCGTAAATAATAAAAATTGAATACAAGGTTTATAACATGATGATAAAGCTAAATTTTTATGCCTTATTACTCGTATTGGTTTCATTCAGTTCTGTTTCAGATGTTGTTGTCACTCCGGACAATGAAGATATCTGCAAACAAAAATACGTAAGAGAAATTTTCGACCAACAAGTGCAATACAGTAACTCTCAAAACACAGAACAAGTTAGAAGAACAGCTGAACGTCATATAGACCATTCTCGCGAAATATACAACGAAACACTCAGCTTTTGCTCTGCTTTAAGTTACTTAAACAATAAAGATTCTGATGAACTTCTTAACGATTTTCAACGAGCTAAATCAGGTGAATCTCAATTCAAATAACAATATAAATAAAGCATGAGTGTATTCAATCATGCTTTATTATCACTATCGCTTATATTTCAAAGGTCGAATAACCTCATCTAACCCTTCAATTTTCATTGCTAAGCACAGTGCCATTAACTCTCCTAACTCCCCTTTTGGAAAACCATCTTTTCGTTCAAACCATAAAAGATATTCATCAGGAAGATCAATAAGTACACGGCCAGCATATTTACCAAACGGCATTTTCATTTGAGTTAATTTAAGGATTTGTTCTTTATTGAACATGCAGACGCTCTTTTACAATAAGATGAAGTAGAAAGGTTTCACGCTCTATACTCATTCCTTTTTTCTCACTATGAGCAATAATATTTTCATTATGAGCTATCGCTTCATGAATATTGATCCAGACTGGTTTCATTCCATTACGAATTTCATAACTTTCGTAATTGGTGTCCCCTAACTCTTTGTCTGCATCACACGTATAGCAATAAGATATCATGTGTAATACGTTACACTCATGCTTATACCAAGGACGAAATTCTTCATAAATACCGAATGGTTCAATACTCGAAATATTCTTAGCACCCGTTTCTTCTTTTATTTCTCTGACTAATCCTGCAATGACATCTTCACCATCATCTATTCCACCACCAGGTAACGAATAATCATGGTAACGCTCTGTATATAAGAGAAGAATATCTTCGCCTTTCAATATGATAGCGCGAGTTGCATTACGTTGAAGAATTTTTTGATTGTCTAAATGATCTATATCTGGATGCGTTGTAATATTTAAAATGCGCATAAAAACGAACAAGCCTACTTATAAGAATAACCACGCCATTATACGCACTTTGTTTTTTGATGCAGCCCTCAAATTATCCACTTTTTTTGTGCGTCTTTGCACAGAATGTAAATAAAGTGTAAATGTTGCGCTACTTAACTACTTCTTTTATCGATCATTTAATATAATAAAGACTTAAAATAATTACAATTCAAGGAAGTCTCAACATGAAAAAAATCCAAGCACTGGTTATTGCTTCTACTCTTTTCGCTTCAACCTCTGTTTTAGCGCATACTTTTAATGAAGCAAACAAAGCCATTAAATATCGTCAAGCCGCTTTTACTATGATTGCTGGTAATGTCAGTGAAATGGGTGAAATGGTAAAAGGCAAAACAGAATGGAGTGATGTTATTTTTGCTAAACGAGCAAATCAATTATCTCAACTAACATTAATGCCGTTAGATGCATTTTATGTTGAAGGCTCAGATAAAGGAAAAACAAACGCACTACCAGAAGTATGGAAGAATTTCCCTGATTTTGAAGCTCGCTTAACTCAATTTCAAGAAGATGCTGCTGCACTAGCAAGTATTTCAGATAAAGGTGACAAAGCCGCAATTCGTAAGGCTTTTGGGAAAACAGTTAAGAACTGTAAAGCGTGTCATACTGATTATAAAGCGAAGTAGCCATAAAGGACTTTCATGAAAATCTGGGATGGTTTTATCCGGGTTTATCATTGGAGCCAAGTGGTATTACTTGGCTCTCTTTGGTATACCGCAGACGAAGGATTGATGGAGTGGCACTTTACACTCGCCTACCTTCTAATGGCCTTATTAGGTACACGAATTATTTGGGGTGTGATTGGCAGTGATACTGCTAAATTTTCTCATTTTGTTACGTCACCTAAAAAAGCAATTAATTACTTATCAATAGAGAAAAAAGGAACATTATCTCATTCTGTTGGACATAACCCTGCGGGTGGTTACATGGTGCTAGGATTATTCTTCCTACTATCATTACAATTAATCACTGGGTTATTCAGCAATGATGACATTCTCTCTGAAGGCCCTTTGGCTTCATTAGTTAGTTATGATACAAGTGGGTTTTTAACTCAAATACACCATCAAAACTTTGATGTTCTTCTTGGCTTTATTGGTTTACACATTGCCGCGGTATTTTTTTATAGACTCAAAGGCATTAATTTAATCAAACCCATGCTCACGGGTAATGCTGAACTCACTGGAAATAGCCCAAAAATGAAACACTCTATTTTTGCATGGCTTATTTTTACGGTGATATTTCTTATTATCTACTTTTTTTGGGCAAGCGAAGTGATAAGCTATCTTTTTTAAATAAAAGAGAACTATCAATGACTCGTTTCCTTGATTGGTGGAATACCCTATTAGAATTTAAAGATCACGATTGGGCACAAAATATAATCGTGATCTCTTTATTCAGTGCTTTTCTTTGGTTATCTTGGCGTATTATTGTTCAACGCCTGCATCGTATCGCAGTTAAAACCAAACTCCCTTGGGATGACGCAGTCATTACAGCCATCTCCTCACCAATTACGCTCATTATTTGGTTATGGCCGGCAACTGCTTCATTGAAGATCCTTCTTACCGTCCATACGCGCTTCAGCATTACTTGGTTACCTGAATTACAAGTATTCATTCTAGTTTGGAGTTTTATTTGGTCTGCATTAAGACTAACCACGCTAGTAGAGAAGCAAGTTTTAACTAATCCTAAACATGATGAGACAACCGTACTTGCTCTAGGTAAAGTCAGCCGACTTATATTTATCTCATTAGGTCTTCTGTCTTTAATGCAAGGGATGGGGTTAAGCTTATCTGGCTTATTAACTTTTGGTGGCGTCGGCGGCTTAGTTGTTGGTTTAGCCGCAAAAGATTTATTGTCTAACTTCTTTGGTGGCATGATGATCTATTTTGATCGCCCCTTTAAAGTTGGTGATTGGATCCGATCTCCAGACCGTTCTTTAGAAGGCACAGTTGAACACATTGGTTGGCGCATGACGGTGATAAGAACCTTTGATAAACGCCCTCTTTATGTTCCTAATTCAGTATTTAGTAGCATCGTTGTAGAGAATCCATCAAGAATGCTAAACCGACGTATTAAAGAAGATATTGGCATTCGTTATAATGATCTTAAAAATATAGAACTTATTGTAACTGACATTAAAACAATGTTGATTGAACATAATGATATTGATTCAAACCAAACGTTAATTGTAAACTTTAATGGCTTTGGTCCTTCGTCATTAGATTTATTGGTGTATACCTTTACTAAAACCGTCAATTGGATTGAATATCATAAGGTAAAGCAAGATGTCTTAATTAAGATTGGAGATATCATTGCACGACACGATGCTGAAATCGCCTTCCCTACTCAATCCCTTAAAATTGAGCAATTACCCGTTGAGTAATCACGCCACTCACGGTTAATAACAAATAATCAAATATAAAAAAGGGCATCACATTATATGTATGCCCTTTGTCTATGAAAAACGCGATAGACAATCAACCGGTTAACACACTCTCTTCAGGGTATTTCACACAAGATTTCTCCGGTCTTGCTAACATATAAGCCAATGTGAGTGGACCAATACGACCAATGACCATCACAATAACCATAATAAACTTACCTGCCTCAGATAAATCCGCAGTTAAGCCCGCTGTTAACCCTACCGTAGCGAACGCTGAAATAACCTCAAACATAACTTTATCAAACCCTGCTTTCTCTGTGATCATTAAAGAAAACATTGCAATAGAAAGCAATACACCACTAACAACGATAATGGCTAATGATTTAGTTACAATCGGCCAACCAATCGTACGTTTAAACATGACTACGTTTTTCTTTTGACGCAAGAATGTCCATGTAGCTACTGCGGCAACGGTAATCGTTGATACTTTTAAGCCCCCACCCGTTGAAGTAGATCCGGCACCTATCAACATTAAAATAATCATGATAAATAATGCAGGCTGCGTGAACTGAGTTAAATCGACACTATTAAAACCCGCAGTTCGAGCACTTGCTGATTGAAAAAATGCCGCTAACCACTTATCTCCGGTCGATAAGGCTGCGAGTGTATTTGGGTTATTGTATTCAAGAACATAGAAAAATAATGTACCTATGACTAACAAGGTTGGTGTCGCTATGATCATTATTTTTGTATGCAGTTGCAAACGACTGAATCCCTTTGAACTGTTTTTTACTAAATCGACAATAACCGTAAAACCTAATCCTCCACCAATAAACAGCAAGGATAACGTCAAGATAACCAAAGGATCACCGACATAACTCATTAGACTGTCTGAAAATAATGAAAAACCCGCATTATTGAAGGCTGAAATAGAATGAAACGCCGCATAAAATAACCCTTTAGCGATACCAAGATCTGGAATCCAACGAAAAGATAAGATAATCATACCTATCAATTCAGCAACTAAAGCAAAACAAATAATGCTTTTAATTAATTTGCGTAAGTTTACTTTTTTCTCTTGTCCTAATGCTTCTTTCGCTAAGGCTTGCTGACGTAAGCTCAAGCGTAAACCAAATACATAAAGCAAGACTGCTGATAATGTCATCTGCCCTAAGCCACCAATTTGCATCAAGAACATTAAGACAATTTTACCACTTATCGTAAAGTGAGTACCTGTATCTACAACGCCTAGGCCAGTCACACTAATAGCAGAAGTTGCTGTAAATAGCGCATCCATAAAACTTAATCCTGACACTGAAAATACAGGCAAGGTCAGTAATACCGCAGATGGTAATAAAATAGCTAAAAATGAAAAAAGAATAATCTTTGGTTCAGACCATTCCTTTGCTTTTTGACTATTCTTTATTGGAAATAAACCGCGTTTAGGTAAATAACTCATAAGCTTCTAATTTTTTTAGCTAATTTATCTTCAGGGCCAACAATAATTAGAATGTCTCCTATCTCTAACACTTTACTGTGCTCTGGTGCACTCTCTATTTCAGGACCTCGTTTAAGGGCTAAAATCTTCACATCCGACATTTGGCAGAAATCTAGTTGATCGAGCGATTTCCCCATGTTCTTACCACCAACCACAATTTCAGTCATTGCAAGGCCGCTACCCAGTTGGTGAAATTCAAATACACGCTTATCCAACATTTTTCTTGCAACACGGATGCCCATGTCTCTTTCTGGCAAAATTATATGGTCTGCGCCAATTTTAGTTAAAATCTTAGCGTGAAATTTATCGTTCGCTTTTACCCATACCGTTTTAACACCGGCTTCTTTTAATACTAACGTCGTCAATATACTCGCGTTAATATCAGAACCAATGGCAACCATGACCATATCGTACTCATCAAGCTTTAATTCTGAGATGGTTTCTTCATTAGCGCAATTAGCCACGATTGCAGTAGAAACAAAGTCAGTGGCCTTTTTTACTCGCTCTTCATTTATATCAATAGCAAGCACTTGTGAACCATATTGATGCAACTCTTCACAAACGGTTAATCCAAAACGGCCTAAGCCTATTACTGCGTATTGTTTATTTTTTGCTTTCATCAAATTCACTCACTTATTTATTATGATAATAAATTACCTTTGGCATCATCCCCCTAGAAGGTAATAAGTTCAATCTAATTGAGAATTAAGGATAAGGAAACTAAACCTATGTATTAAAGCTAAGACCACTTACAAAAGGTTGCGATTGCCCAATCACTTTCAACAATTTTAGTTATCAATATTGAAAATAATGTAGTTCCAACAAGAAAATGTGACATTAATCTCATGACACCTTAAAATATAGGCTTAAAATAGCTACATATCGAACAAAACCGTTCAACAATTTTAGTTATACTGAATTTAATTTCAACTTTTAGACTGGAGACCTTATTATGGCTACCCCACACATTAATGCACAAGTTGGTGATTTCGCAGAAACAGTTTTAATGCCTGGAGACCCATTACGCGCAAAATTCATTGCTGAAAACTTCTTAGAAGACGTTACGCAAGTATGTGATGTTCGTAATATGTTTGGTTACACTGGTACTTACAAAGGAAAAAAAGTGTCGGTAATGGGTCACGGCATGGGGATTCCATCTTGTTGTATCTATGTTCATGAGCTAATCGCAGAATTCGGCGTGAAAAACGTAATTCGTGTTGGTAGCTGTGGCGCAGTGCATGATGACGTTAAATTAATGGACGTCGTTATTGGTATGGGTGCATCGACTGATTCAAAAGTAAACCGTATTCGTTTCAACAACCACGACTTCGCAGCTATCGCTGATTTCGGTTTGTTAGAAACGGCTGTTGCTCAAGCACGTGAGTTAAACGTACCTGTAAAAGTAGGTAATGTATTCTCTGCTGACCTTTTCTACTCTCCAGAAGCTGATCTGTTCGACAAAATGGAAAAATTAGGCATTCTTGGTGTTGATATGGAAGCCGCAGGGATTTATGGTGTAGCCGCTGATTTAGGCGCAAAAGCCCTAACAATTCTAACGGTTTCAGACCATATTAAACGTGGTGAAAAACTAAGCTCTGAAGATCGTCAAAAATCATTCAATGACATGATGACGGTTGCATTAGAAACAGCGATTAAATTGTAATCATGTTTGCGCCAGTATATAAAACTGGCGCTTAAAATCTATAAGGGGTGTCTAGTGCCGACCGAAAAACTGCCGTTGGCTGCTAAAGGGTTACAACTCAATTTTTGTAAAACATTGGCGTGTGACAATTTTGGTAATAGCGATGAACAACATTATTTAGTTCAACGTACTAACCCTAAGCGACCTGCATTAGTTTGCCGGAAATGTGGCGCTTTTCCTCCCTTAATCAATAATAATGAAGTATTGAATGAACTGGCACGTCAGCGTACTGTGCAGTCTCACTCGTTACCTTCTTGTAATAACCCTGCCTGCGACCATCTTGGTCTTGATGTATTAACTCATCGCGAACTTTACCATGCGTTTGGTTACAGTGGTGACCGTCAACGTTATCGTTGTAAGTCTTGTGCATCAACCTTTGTTGACAAGTGGTCAGGAGAGAATCAAAAAAGTCTCATCCAACAAAAGATTTTAGGTTTTTTATTTACGGGTTATTCGGTACGTGAAATTTGCCGACGATTACATATAAATCCTAAGACCTTTTACGATCATATAAATCAAATCGCTAATCGTTGTCGCCGTCATATGTCTTTGTTTGACACAAGATTGCAGCACGACAGAACAGAAATACAACTGGCGTCCAATGCCACCCCATTACAACCGTTAAGTAATAACGGTGTTTTTTGGTATACGACAGTGGAAATGAATTCGGGTTATGTTATCGCTCAGCATATTAATTATTCTGAATGCGATAATCCAGGCACTCAATCGGATCACGACCCTTTTAATGATGAAGCTCAATTCTTACCTAATACCTTCATTGGTGAGGCTAACTCACAGCCAACACTCGCTTCAAATTCAATCTTTAAACGAGTAGATAATAAGTATCAAGAAATTTTAGCCAGAGCAAATGTAGAAGATCCTCTTGGCAATTATGTTTCTTTAAATTACCCATCAAAAGGAGCGATAATTCGACCTCCTTATACTTCATACGCTCATTTTTTAGAAATACAGCAAGCATTCTCACATTGTGATTCTATTGAAATTTATATGCCACAAGAACCCATGCTGCGCTCTGCAGCAATGTCTGTCTTTTTAAAACGCATTCAAGAAAATAGCATTGACTTATTATACGTAACTCAAGATAGCGCATTTCCTCTTGAAGAGAGTGGAAAGAAAATTGATATCCATTTAGTTGGTTGGTGGCGTGATCGTTGGGCATTTACTGAAGTTAACGAACAACATAAAGGGATCTGCCATCTTAATGGGGCTGAGAACAATGAGGTTTATTGGTTAAAACGTGCTTCTGCAACAACAGCAAAAGACTATCAAGACCGCTTCTATACCCAATTTACGAGTTTAGTTGATGAGCCTAGACGAAAATTACGTCCAGCGAGTTTACTTCCACTACTCGATATATTCAGATCATGGCATAATCTATGCCATCAAGATAAATTTGGCATCACGCCAGCACAAAAATTAGGGTTGATTTCTAAACCAATCACTCTTGCAGAATTATTAAGTTAGGACAAGCTATGACCCTATTGCCTTCTCAAGATCAAACCGAAAATACAGATATGCTCACTGAAATAGCGATCCTTTATTATCAAGAAGGAGCGACTCAGGAAGAGATATCAAAGAAATTTGGTTTATCTCGTGCCAAAGTCGGTCGTATGTTAAGAAAAGCACGAGAAGAAGGCATTGTAGAAATAACAGTAAAATTCCATCCCGTTTACAGTGCTCAACTAGAGCAAAAACTGGTTGAGAAGTTTAATTTAAAACGAGCTCTTATTACCTTAGATCAACCCAATACTAACGAACAACGTAAACAAGTTGCCGCATTAGTCAGTTCTTATTTAAACAATAACTTACAAGACGACATGGCGGTCGCTGTAGGTCAGGGACAAAATGTGGCTGCGGTTGCAGACCATGCAGGTATTGTCTCTCACCGTAATGCTCGTTTTGTTTCTGCTATTGGTGGAACTCACCGCAGCGGTGACATTATTAATGCTGATCACATTTGTCGTAGATTAGCAAAAAAATACGGTGGCAGCAGTGAAACCTTATATGCTCCTGCTTATGTTAATGACCCAAGTTTACGCTCTGCTTTTATGGAACATAGCACAATAAAAGAAACCTTAAACCAAGCTCGTAAAGCGGAATTTGCACTCGTTGGAATTGGTGATATGGATGAAAACAGCCATATGGTTAAGCTGGGATTTTTTACACCAAAAGAATTTGTTGAAGCTCGCTTAAATGATGGCATTGTGGGTGATATTGGTGGTTTTGATTTCTTTAAGTTAGACGGAACAAACGCAGATACGCTGATGCGTGGCCGAGTTATTGGGCTTGAAATGGAAGACCTACGCCAAATATCTAATGTTATTGCAATGGCAAGTGAGAGTCGTAAGGCACTCTCTATTATGGGGGCATTACGAACAGGGGTTATCGATGTGCTTGCTACCAGCGTAAGTTGTGCAATGGCGTTACTTAACCTCGCTGAAAACGAATAGTCCCTCTTTTAATATTTATCGGCACTTCTCTTATTAACTAGATCGCACATCTAGAAAATAGTTCGTGACATCAATAGATTAGCCATATTATATTGATGTCACTAACAAGGAAGAGTCATAGTGAAACAATCGAAAGATCAAATCATCTCCCAACTCAAAGCATTAGAGTTAATCATTGAAGTTGATACAGAAAAAGTAAAACAAGATGCCGAGCAATTTTTATTGCTTTCAGAAAAAATTCATTTCAAAGATGGTATTGCCTACTCAAAACTCATTATCTCAACAGCACATTGGCATTTAATGCAATACCATGCTGGCTTTAAAATAGCCAAAGAGTTATTGCATCTCCATCAAGAGCTTGAAAATGACGATTTACTCCCTACAATTTTACACACGCTAGCTCTTCATTCATGGGGACAGGCAAAGCTATTTTCAGCTCAGCAATTTTGGATAAGAGCATTAGAGCAGGCTTCTCTATTAGGTGATAACGAGATTGAAATTGAATCTCTTATTGGTCTTGGTAACATCTGGCGAATGACGAATCGTCTTTCAGAAGCCAATTCAACTCATTCAATAGCAGCACAAAGAGCTAACTATTATCGGATCTCTCACTTAGAAGCGAAAGCATACATTTTACAAGCATGGGATAATTATTTATTACATGATTTTCAAGCAATGCTACCTATACTATTGAAAGCAGAACAGTTACTTACTCATAATACAAACCTGACTTGGAAAGCTGAAATTTATGATTTTAGAGGGCTAGCCTTTCTTGGCTTAAACGATTTAAACTCAGCCCTACAATGTTGCAGTTTTGCTCATCAAATTGCACTGCAACATAATCTTATTTGGATGAAGGCCCATTCGGCAATTAGCTTAGCCCGAATTTCTTCTGCGCAATCGCATTTTGATAATGCTTATGATTTATTAACAGACGCTGAAGTCATCGCTCAACAATTTGATAACGGTGAACTTCGATCTCAAATATGCCTTGAGCAATCACGAATTGCTGAGCTAACAAAAGATTATGAACACGCGTTATATTCCTATAAGCGTTATCGTCAATACGAAATAATGTTACTTCAAGAGCAATCAAATTGCTTAGGTCGCGACAAAACAAGCAGCTCTAAAGAACAATTAGATTTGCGTGCCCAAAAATTAATCAACCGTATCGAAATTCAATTAGAGTTTAACAGCATATCTTCGCTGACCTATTTACTGCCTTTAGATAAATGGACCCAAAATATTCAATCTATATTGTCTAACTCTCTAAACAGTGATTATCACTTGATAACGATAATGGATCCTTCTGAAGACAAAATAAACAATCTTCTTCTACTCGGTCATCATTACTGCAAGCACGGCGATAGTATTACTCGTTTAAGTAATACAGAAATCGTTCTATTAATTAATGAAAACGAGCAAAGAACAAAAGACATTTCACACTCTTTATCTGCTTTATTTACTTCTTATCCATGGTATCGATATTCATTAAATGCATCAGTACCAACAATCCGTAATTTTAGTTTGCATGACATATCAACCCACCCTATTTTATCTCACATGCATATAGAGACCCCTTATGGATAACCTTTTAGCTCGCATAGCGGAAGAAAATATCAATCTGATAGAGTTAAATCCTCAACAGTCTTTAACCGTTTGGTGTTTCGTAGCTGAACATTTTGCTCAATCAGACACAGAGAAAGCCTATGCTCTTTTGATGTGTTCTGAATTTGAAGTGCAATCTAATCAAATAAAAAACAGTATCTTGCACTTACAACGAGCTTTGTTACTTTTATCTTTACCGCAAGATTTTGAGTTAATGTTAAAGATATACTCGGCACTTAGCTATCGATACACCGACATCGGAGAATATCAGAAGGCTTTTGAGCATTTATATTCTTTATCCAAATTAGCCGTTGAATATGGCGATAATGAATTTTATATTCAGTCCATTTTAGGTCTCGGTAATTTATGTTCTATTTATGGCGACCATCTCAAAGCCTTACGTTACTACCAAAAATTAGACGCGCTTAGTTCAAGTATTAAAAGCAATAACCTATCTTTACGTTATAGACTCTATACCGTTGCATGCCTATTAGATTTAAACCGTTTATCAAAAGCTAAAGAGATATTAGCAGAGTGCCAACTCATTCAATCTGTTTCAGATGATTGGCAACTTATCGCTCAAGTTAAGCTGTATTCAGCAAAACTATTAAGATTAAAAAAATCACCACAAAGCGCTTTAAATCAATTGGTTACATTTCGCAGAGAGCAATCCAACATCCATAATTATCCGTGGTTAAATAAGCTATTTTCAATTGAAACTGCGTATTGCTTAATACAACTGCAACGGGGTGAATTGGCTGATGTTATAATTTCACATCAATTAAAAATCACCCAAAAATATTCACAAGGTTATTATATTCGTCAATTACTTGATGTGAAAAGTGATGCTCTGGCTAGTTGTAACAATTTCTCGGAGGCATTACATTGCGAAAAAGAAGCACACACACTGACTGTAAATATAATAAGAAACTTTCCTATTAACGAGCTAGGTAGCCAGTCATTAAGGCGTTTAACTCGTTTAGAGTTGCAGTTACGTTTAAATATTTCTGAATCTGAAAATATCAAATTAAAAAAAGTATCTGACCAGCAAAAAGACACTGTAGCTAAGCTACAACAAGATGTCTTTCATGATAGCCTTACAAAACTATTTAATCGTCGCTGGTTTGAAACGACCTTCATTAAAGAAATAAAACCATTTCTTAAAAAATATCAATTATTAGTGATTGATATTGATGATTTCAAATCAATAAATGATGAATATTCACACTTAACGGGAGATGTGGTTTTAAAAATAGTTGGTCAAATTTTAAAAGAGAGTATAGACCCGTCACACTATATAGCTCGTTATGGTGGTGAAGAATTTATCATTATTATCGACTCTAATAATGACGAAAATGGCAAAGAAATTGCTGAATTCTGTCGAGTTGCCATTGCCGATTATAATTGGAAAAATACGCTGAATGACCGAATGTTAACAATAAGCATCGGCCTAACGAAAAGCATAAAAAATGAAGATTACAAAGCGACATTCTTGCGAGCTGATAAAGCACTATATCAAGCAAAACGCTCAGGAAAAAATAAAGTGTGTATTTACTAAAATGTCGTAATCATAAAAAAAGCCAGCATAAATGCTGGCTTTTACTTTATAAACACTTAACGATATAGACCTAGATCTTTTTGTAAATGTTCTGATAATTCTGAAGAGTAATATGTCGAATTTACTTGGCCTTTACCAAATAAAACATCAACAAAATGAGCAATCAATCCTTTGATAGTTACTGAATAGGCCTTCTTTTCCAAAGAAGAAGTAGCGATGTTATTAACGTTCATTGCTGCTTGTGCCATGATTGCCTCACTTAAAAAGTCATTTAATGTTTGATGCCGAGATAATAAAACTAAATTTACGGCTCAAAAAATGACTTTTTCTCCAAACTAACATTAGTTTTTCTAATGCTAATGCTTCGCTTTACTTTAAGCAAATTAAATAACTATCTATTCATATAGCGCTACACGAGGTGAATAAAAAACCAAAATAACATATATTTAACACTAGAGATCTGCATATAACTTTTTAATATAACCCACTAACAAAAAAGTAAGATAAGTTTTACTATTGCTATATTCAGCATAATATAACAAGCTCTCTAACTAATCAGAGAGCTTTTTGTTATCCAGAAAACTGAACAAAATATGCAATAACAGCCCAAGCAAAAAACCAAATCACGACTAAAAGTCGATCAGACCAATCACTACTCATAACTAACCTATTAACTTAATTAACAATCCATACAAGATTTAGCAAATTTTATGCCAACTAGAAGATCACCGCTTCATTTCGCTTATATTTATTCAAGCACTCTGTTGGTTTGGCTAAATTAGGATAATGCGTTAAATAATCAATAAAGCAATCTGCCATCGAAAAAGGGGTCGTTATCAGCATCTCTTCACGATGAGTTAAAGGGGCATACCCTTCCTTTCCTTTAATGGTATAGGCTGTTGACGTTCCATAATATATTTGTTCATCAATGACAGGTAGCCACCCCATTATCGAGCTATAAATACTAAGTTCTGTGATACGTTGACCACTTGGTTTCGAAGCTTCATAACAATAACGCAGTTGAGATACGTAGGGAAAACTGCCTGAGCCACTGCCAATGACCCCATTATCTGTTGCGTTATCAATCGCCCCTTCTATCGCCGCCTTTAAATATTTTCCTTTAAGGCTATAAATGACTATTGGGATCGCGAATGGCAATACTTTTCCGGCAATGTCTGCATAGGTAATGTCGCCTTGATTAAGCCCGGATCTTACTCCTCCGGCATTATGCATAGCAAATTGAACTCGATTATCAATTTGATGCGCTTTGGAGTAAAAAGACTCTACAACCCAAGGTGCTATATCACTTTGTCCTTTTTCATCTGGGATCCTACGGTGAGATAAATCTTCAATACTGTAGCCAATCACTTGCTGAGATAAACGCTCTACTTCTTTTCTGTATTTAGTAATAAGTAACGTTTCTATCTTCGGATCTTTTTGACAGAAAACCGCATATTCAAAAGAGTTAAGTTTATCAATAACTTTAGATAATTCAGGTTCTTCAACCAATTGAGAACAGGCCTTATCTTTATAGGCTAGATCATCTAGCAGAAGAATATTTTTCCCGTTAAAAGAAATCAGCTGCCCATCATCTGTATAGTCTAAATCACAATATCCTAGAGCTAATGCATGGCACCCAGCTTGAACAATATAGGTATCATTAATGTTTTCACCGTAGTTATCCCGCTCTTCTAAACCTATCTCCGTAAAATCTCCTTGAAGAACATGACTATGGCCACCTATGATAAGATCAATTCCATCAACCGACATTGCTAATTTTTTATCCGACTCATAACCTAGGTGGCTGATAACAATAGCATTATTTATACCTTTCCCGGCTAGATATGCCATTGTATTTTTTGCTGTTTCTACTGCGTTCATAAATGGAGTATCTGGATCTGGGCTTGCAAGCACTTCCATTTGATCAATCGTTAAGCCAAAAATAGCGACATCCACAGAACCAATTTTTTTAATCATGTAATTAGCGATTCGTAACTCTGCATCAAAATCTAAAATCCGTTCTTGGTGTTTTAAGCCATGACCTTTAGATTCTTCTTCTTGGCTTAGATCCCAGTTTCCCATTAAAATAGGAAATTGTGTATTTGCAATAAAGTCACTGACCAAATCATTGCCTAAGTCAAATTCGTGATTACCTAGTACCATACCATCGAGAGGAAGTTGGTTAAGCAAATCAGCATTAGCTTTTCCCTTATACAAGGAGAAATATAAGGTTCCTTGAAAACAGTCTCCAGCATGGAATAACGCAACCTCACCTTCTTGCTGTTTTTGTTCTTCTGAAAGAAGTGTAATTTGATGAGATAAACGAGAAAAACCACCACATTTGATATAAAATTTATCTAAACCATCACTGTTCAATGCTATTACTGATTCATCAAAATAAGAATGGGTGTCATTGATATGCATTACTCTCAATCTATTGCTCTTTTGGTTTTTCATTGTCTCTTTCCTTCCTAGAGCAAACAAATATAACGTTGAAAACGATACCAGTAAACTACAACTAAAACCACATCAAACAAGTTATTAAACGGTACCTAAAACGAATTCATTATCAGTTAACTCATTAATAGGGTTCGATTTTACGAAGTATTTACATTTCAAACGACATGTCTTAATAAGAGAATCATTGATAAATGTGACTCCTACAATGCTTTACTTAATTTAGTTGCTATATAGTTATTTATAATAAGTGTCTCTAATGAGGAAGTATTATGCTCTTAGAACGAATAGAAGTGTCAGGATTTAGAGGTATTAAGCGCTTATCCCTTTCTTTTGAACAATTAACAACGTTAATTGGTGAAAATACGTGGGGTAAGTCATCATTGCTTGATGCTTTATCAATTGCGCTCCCTGTTTCTGGTGAGCTTCATCAATTTACTCTAAAAGACTTCCACCAAGATCACTCTATTTCTTATACTCAAGACCAACATATTCAAATCATCATTAGCTGGAAAACCACTGAAAAAAATGAACACAAGGCTGGTCGTTATAGAAAACTATCAAGCTTATGGCAAAGCTCTGCCGATGATGACTATCAACGAATTTATTATCGTATTAGTGCAACAAATAATGAGGGAAAAATAACGTCATCTAGTTCATTCTTAAGCAGTGATGGAGAGATTCTCCGTTATCATAAAATTGAATATCTCATCACTGAATTAATGCGACTCCATCCAGTAATTCGGATTAGAGATTCTCGACGTCTTAACTTCGAGGAAATGATTGAATCACTTCCGAATGATAGAGTTGAGAGACGAATAAATAACACCTGTCGCCGTTTAATGACAGCGCCAGGGCAAGTAAATAGTGGTGAAATAAAAAGTGCTCTCCATTCAATGCAATCATTGGTCGAGCATTACTTTGCTTTTAAACATCATAAAAGAAATACCACTCATAGAATTCATGATGACCTCTTTTTTGGTCAGAAAACCGATGGCGTCTCTTTATCCCAATTTATTAACCAAAATAAAAACAAACAAACCAAACTACTTTTGCTTGGGTTATTAAATACCTATTTAAGAGCAAAAGGGCCAAATACATTAAAAAAATCCGCTAGACCATTAATGATCATTGAAGATCCTGAAGGCCGTTTACACCCAACACAATTGATTCAAGCATGGTCTTTACTCAACCATATACCGATGCAAAAAATACTCACCACAAATAGCAGTGAATTACTGAGTGCCGTTCCATTGTGTTCTATACGCCGTCTAGTAAGAGAATCTGATTCGACGTCTTGTTATTCAGTCTCACCAACCAGTTTATCTCGAGATGACTTACGTAGAATTACATTTCACATTCGCTTTCAAAGAACCAATGCTTTATTTGCACGTTGTTGGTTACTTGTTGAGGGAGAAACTGAGGTGTGGTTATTTAATGAAATGGCGCGAATGCTTGGTTATAACCTTGCTGCAGAAGGCGTACAAATCATTGAATTTGCTCAATCGGGTTTAAAATCACTAATCAAAATAGCCAAGGCTCTCCATATTGAATGGCATGTCGTCACAGATGGCGATCCTGCAGGTAAAAAATACGCATTTATAGTAAAAAATCAGCTCGATAATGAACATGAACGTCATAGACTAACGGAATTGCCTCATAAAGATATTGAACATTACCTTTATCATAATGGATTTGAGGCGTTATTTAGATCCCTAACTAACATAACAAAAGATCAACCCGTACCACCAAAAAAAATCATTATGAAAGCACTAAAGAAATTCGCTAAACCCGATCTAGCGTTAGCGATAGTGCAACACAGCGAAGAATTAGGGCCTGAAAGCATCCCTGTTCTATTACGTTGGACACTAAAACGAACGGTTACGATGGCAAAAGGACAAGGATAACCACTCTACAATAGGATAAAAGAAAAACGCCAGTCACATTACGTCACTGGCGTTTTTTGTTAATAGCACGTTGGTATTATTATTTATTTCGACGAGCGCTTACTGCGTCTGCTAGCTGACGAAGTACTTTTTCAGTATCATCCCAACCAATACACGCATCTGTAATTGATTGGCCGTAAGTTTCAGCTTTGCCATTAACAAGATCTTGGCGACCTTCAACTAGGTGGCTCTCAATCATCACACCAAATACAGCATCTTCACCGCCCGAAATTTGACCACATACGTCATCAGAAACAATTACCTGACGTTTAAAGTCTTTTGAGCTATTTGCGTGACTAAAATCAATCATCACTTTCTCTGGTAATCCAGAAGCGGCAAGTTGCTCTTTCACTGGTTTAACATGTTCTGCACTGTAGTTTGGCTCTTTACCACCACGAAGGATGATATGACAATCAGGGTTACCTGCCGTTTCAATAATTGCAGAGTGACCGTATTTAGTCACAGATAAGAAATGGTGCGAAGAACCTGCTGAACGAATCGCGTCCGTTGCAATCTTAATATTACCATCTGTTCCGTTCTTAAATCCTACAGGACAAGATAAACCTGAAGATAATTCACGGTGAACTTGTGATTCTGTAGTACGAGCGCCAATCGCACCCCAGCTGATTAGATCGCCCATGTATTGGGGTGTGATCATATCTAAGAATTCACCAGCCGTTGGTAGACCCATATCTGTCAGATCAAGAAGCAATTTACGGCCCATACGCAAGCCATCATTTAATTTAAATGAATCGTCCATATACGGGTCATTAATCAAACCTTTCCAACCAACCGTTGTGCGTGGTTTTTCAAAATATACACGCATAACAACTTCAAGACGATCACCTAACTCATTACGTAATGTATTAAGTTTTGTACCATACTCTAATGCTGCTTTAGTGTCATGAATTGAACATGGACCAATGATAACAAGAAGACGATCATCATCACCTTGTAAAATATTATGGATAGCTTGACGAGATTGAAATACGGTTTTTGCCGCAACCTCAGTAGCTGGAAATTTTTCTAAAACAGCGACAGGCGGTAATAGTTCTTTTACTTTGTTAATTCGTACATCATCAGTTTGATACATCTTTATGCTTCCATCTATTTATGCAACATATACTCTATATATTGCATGTTTATTCTCCATACTGTTAACGTAACGTGTCTTGTGATGTTGTGCAACGGTTAATTTAATATAAATATCTATCTCACCCCTTATTTGACTTTAACCACACATAAGCACAAATTTAGCTTAAAAATAAACCAACTCATTAATAATCACTTTTCTAGCTTTATGAATATGTTACAGTAAGTTTAGTAACTAAGTACGAGGATGTATTGTGACTAATAATAATACTAAAAAAACCAATATCATTAGTTTTGAAAAAGTGGATAAATATTACGGCCAATTTCATGCCTTAAAAAACATTAACCTCTCTATCTCAGAAGGAGAAAAGGTGGTTATTTGTGGTCCATCAGGCTCTGGAAAATCAACATTAATTCGCTGTATTAACACACTAGAATCAACCCAAAACGGGACTCTTACTCTTTTTAATCAACCTCTCTCTTCTAAACAATTAATGAAGGGACAAGTAGGTATGGTTTTTCAACACTTCAATTTATTTCCGCATCTCACGGTATTAGAAAATCTAACCCTTGCTCCGATGAAAACCTTAAAACTGTCAAAAAAAGAAGCACACCAACGTGCGTTAACTTATTTACACCGAGTAAACATTGCTGAGCAAGCAGATAAGTACCCATCTCAACTTTCTGGTGGACAACAGCAGCGTGTTGCTATTGCTCGCTCACTTTGTATGGAACCTCAGGTTTTGCTTTTTGATGAGCCGACATCCGCACTTGACCCTGAAATGATCAGTGAAGTGTTAGATGTTATGTCAGACCTTGCTAAAGATGGAATGACAATGGTATGCGTAACTCATGAGATGGGCTTTGCTAAAAAAGTGGCTGATCGAGTCGTATTTATGGATGAAGGAGAAATCGTTGAAATTGCAAAACCTCAACAATTCTTTGAAAACCCACAACATCAACGAACTCAACATTTTTTAAATCAAATTTTAAGCTATTAATATTATGCGCCGTTTGATAACTGTTTTATCCCCTATTTTTTCAGCACTACTGCAAATTACTTTATTGGGCATTGCTCTTTATTGGATATTAGACAGCGGTGCACAAGCCATGAACTATCAATGGCAATGGGATCGCGTTCCTGATTATCTATTTTTCTATGAAGATGGAGAGTGGTTCCCTGCCGAACTTATCGAAGGGTTATTAGTCACTCTCAATATCTCAGCGATTAGTGCCATTGCAACTCTTTTCATTGCTCTCATTACCGCACTACTGCGCTTATCCGATTCTATCGTGGGCCGCAGCATCGCTACGTTTTACATTGAATTAATTAGAAATACGCCGCTATTAGTGCAAATTTATCTTTTGTACTTTGTATTCGGCCCATTTTTAGGGCTAGATAGAACGACAACGGCAATTCTTGCTTTGGCTTTATTTCAAGGTGCCTATACCGCTGAAATATTACGTTCCGGTCTAGTAAACCTCCCAAAAGGGCAACTAGAGGCCTGCAACACTTTAGGTTTATCGCCATTCAATAGCTATCGATATGTGGTATTGCCTCAAGTGATCCGAAATACACTTCCATCTTTAACTAACGAATTAGTTTCTTTAGTAAAAAACTCTTCTATAGTCAGTGTGATGGCTATTTTTGATTTAACCACTGAGGGACGAAATATTGTCTCAGATACAGCGATGCCATTTGAAATTTGGTTTAGTGTCGCGGCTATCTATTTAGTTATCACATTAACACTTTCTGGGCTATCAGCCTGGTTAGAACATCGAATGCATAATGCACATTAAGGGAGAAACATACGCATGAAGCAATTACTACTGTCATTTCTTAGCTTGAGCCTGCTGTTTAGTAGCTCAGTATTTTCGACTACCTCATCAGATAGCACGTCAAATGTTGATAAAATCAAAGACAGAGGTACGCTTAAAGTCGGCTTAAGTACTTTCGTACCTTGGGCAATGAGAGACAAACAAGGGGAACTTATTGGCTTTGAAGTAGATGTAGCCAAGCGTTTAGCAAAAGATTCTGGTTTAAAAATTGAATTTATTCCAACCGCTTGGGATGGCATTATTCCGTCTCTTATTTCAGGAAAATTTGATGTCATCATCGGTGGTTTAACGATTACTGATGAACGTTCTAAAAGTGTTTTATTTACTATTCCTTATTCTCATTCTGGCGTTCAAGTTGCTGCAAATAAAAAAATGACGGAAGGCTTTACGCGTGAGCAATTCAACTCTCGTCGTGTGAAATTTGCTGCACGCCGTGGTTCTATTACTGTAGCGGCAATTAAAGAACACTTCCCAAAAGCAAAGGTTCTTCAGTTTGATGACGATGCACAAGCATTCCAAGAAGTATTAAACGGCAATGCTCATGCGGTTGCCGCTTCTACTCCAAAACCAGAGTTCGATACCATCAAATACTCGGATATCTTATACCTTCCTTTCAAAGAACGTTTGTCTCAAGGAAATGAAGCCTTTGCTGTTCGTTTAGGCGAAGACGATAAGAAAGCCTATTTTGACGAATGGATTGAAGCTCGTACTGCCGATGGTTGGTTACAAGACCGCTATGATTATTGGTTTACTAGCCTAGATTGGCAATCACAAACAGCGAACTAAACATAATGCAGCAAAGAGTATTTTTAAAACTAAATCGATTAGATTTAATATTGCTGGCGATTATCGTCAGTTTTATTACTTGGTTATGTGTGAAAGAGAGCGGTAGCCTTGCTTATCATTGGCAATGGTCTCGCGCTCTTGATCTTCTTTTTACACGTAAAGCCGACGGTTCCCTGCCCTATTTTTTCGATGGTATATTCTCAACACTACGTCTAACGTTTTGGGGAATGCTCTTTGCTTTGGTGTTCGGTATTCTACTGGGCTTAGGTCGCCGTTCACCTCTTGCTATCTTTAGAGCGATATCAAACAGTTATATTCAGCTTATTCGTAATATTCCACCGTTAGTGTTTATTTTTATCTTTTACTTCTTCATTGCCAATCAACTCGTTCCCCTATTTGGTCTTGAGTCATTGCTTCGAGACCACAATGGCGATATTAATGCAGTGCAATACTTTCTATTTGGTTCTGCCAATTTATGGGAAAATTTAATTGCAGGGGTACTTTGCATAGGAATGATTTCTGCGGCCTATATAGGTGAAGTGGTGCGTTCTGGCCTTGATACTATTCCACAAGGGCAACATGAAGCAGCAAGAAGCTTAGGGCTATCTACTTGGGACCGCTACCGTTATATCATTGCTCCTCAAGTGTTTAAAATAATTATTCCTTCTTTGGCTGGTCAATGTATTTCTTTAGTTAAAGATTCGTCAATTATCTCTTTAATATCAATACAAGAACTCACCTTTGTTGGTACCGAGATTGCAAACTCTAGCGGAATGATATTTGAAATTTGGATTATTGTGGCACTCTGCTATTTTATTCTTTGCTTTAGTCTATCTCGCCTTTTTGCATATTGGGAAAAAGATAAAACATCAATATCATAGCCTTACTCTATGTCATGACACCATTCATACACAATAAAAAAGCTCAGAATCACTTCTGAGCTTTTTTACGTGATTAACTTATTCAGTAAGGTTTAGTCAATTTTTTGAATTTCTTCCAGTCGTTTTTCTTTAACAGTAAATACTCTAAACATGAAGATAGTATTCATCATCGATAAAACCACTTCACACACTGAGAAAAAGAAAGATAAGGCGGTAGATTCAAGACCAATAGAAGTAAAACTCGCTTCAATTACCCACATCAACCCGGTTGTAAAACCAAAAATAATAACTAACCCTTTAAACAGGATCCAATAATTGTCTTTTGTTTCATTCCAACCTAATTTAATTGCATCTAAGGCTTTTTCTTTATAAAGAACGCAATAAATCTCGGTAAAAGAAAAACGAGCCATTAAATATAAGCCCGGTAAAATTAACGCTATAAAACCAGTTAAAACAGCGGCTCCCAAAATAATATTCATCAATACAAATGAAAACCACGTTGTTGCAGGGATTTGATATAGCTGACTAAATGGTACACGACGTCCATCAAACGAATAAGCAATATAGTAAAGAATTGCACCTTTATAAAATGGATAAATAGTTAAGATAAATAGCATGTAAAGTAAAAATTTACCTGAACCATCCTCTTCGTTAAAGCTCAATGCAATCCCATTTGTAAGCAAGGCAAATGGTAGAACAAGAATACAAAAAGCGACAATATGCTTTTTGAAGTAATTAAAGCTATCCATCAATAAAACTGATAACGCTGGCATCTCTTTTTATCCCTAAATATATTTTTTAAACTAAAAGTCTCTATTATTATGAGAATAACAAATATCAAACCAACTAAAAAGTCGATTTTCATAAAGAAATACCAACATAGGACAATAGGCTAGAGAATGAAAGGACTCCTTAGAGTAGAAGTCCATTTACTAATAAAATGTGACACGATTTATTGTATTCAATTTAGAATTGTTACTACAACCTATCTTATTTTCTGCTTTCTAAATAATGATCTTGAAGAATATACATACGCTTAATATCGCAATACTCCCCATTAACAAAAATCTCTTGAACTAAATGCCCTTCTTCAGCAAACCCACATTTTTCATATAAGTGAATCGCTTTATCATTATTAACAGCAACATGCAGATATACCTTATGAAGATTCAAGATTGTAAATGCATAGTTTAAAGCACGATGGATGAGGCCTCTTGCATAACCATTACCCTGAAAATCAGGAGCTATAATAATTTGGAACTCAGCACTGCGGTGAATGCTATTAATTTCAACCAATTCAACTAAACCAATAGACTGTTGGTCATTATTTTCAGCAATAAAACGGCGCTCTGTACTGTCATGAATATGTTTACGAAATAAATCTTCAAGCTCATAATAAGACTCGTAAGGTTCTTCAAACCAGTAAGACATTATCGATCTGTTATTATTTAACTGATGAATAAAACGCAAATCAGTTTGTTCAAGTGCTCGTAATCGAATTTCATTGTTCATTATAGTTATCCATTAACTAATAAAATAATAGTCATCGCAAACGAGATTATCCATATTGCGATTATCAGAAAATACCACTATTCAATAAAAACAGAAATAAATAAATGCACATAAAACACAAATAACAGGCATAAAAAAACCGAGCTACATGAGCTCGGTTTTTATTATTGAATCTTATTGATTAGTCTTCACGAGGTGTGCGTGGAGCACGGCTTGCGCCTGGAGCACGCTCGCCACGGTGACTGCCACGGTGGTCGCCACCTTTGTTGCGGTCAAAACGACGTTCGCCACCACGGTTACCTTCACGGTTACCGCCTTCACGATTACCACGGTAACCACCACGGCTATTTCCACCACGGTTTTCGTCAGCACCACCAGAACGAGGACGACGATCAATTGTTAGGTCTACGCCTTCAACAACAACCGCTTTAACTTCGTTTTGACGAATACGTAGTTGCTTAAGTTTGCTTGCAACGTCTGCAGACATTTTCTTAGGTAACTGTACGTATGTGTGACCCGGAGCAAGTTTGATTGCACCGATAGCACCTTTAGTGAAGCCAAGTTCGTTAGCTAGAGCACCTACGATGTCTTTAACTTGAACACCTTGCTCACGACCAACTTCTAATTGGTACGTATCGAAATCGTCATTGTTGTATTGACGACGTTCGCCACGCTCTGGACGGTCACCACGGTCACCACGATCACGACGCTCGCCACGATCAGGACGGTCACCACGATCACTACGCTCTGGACGACGTTTAGCACGGTCCATTGCTGCGATCATAGGATCTGGACCTTTATAGAATAAAGGACGCTTACCTTGTTGACGCTTAAGAAGCATTGCTGCAATTGTTGCTGCATCAACTTCTAGTGTTTCTTGAAGCTTAGTAATTAAGTCAGAGAATGCTTCTAATGCAACGAATTCTTTATCTGCTGCTAATTCAGCACCAAGAACCGCTAGACGAGCTTCTGCAACTTGATCACGATGTGGCAATTCAATTTCGATCATTGAAGATTTAGTTACACGCTCAATCGTACGAAGCATACGAATTTGGTTTGTGCGAACTAAAAGAATCGCTTTACCTTTACGTCCAGCACGACCAGTACGGCCGATACGGTGGATGTAAGATTCAACATCGAATGGGATGTCGTAGTTAAATACGTGTGTAATACGAGGAACATCAAGACCACGAGCAACAACGTCAGTTGCAACTAGGATATCGATAACACCACGTTTAATGTGATCTACAGTACGCTCACGTAGAGACTGAGGAATATCACCGTGCAATGCAGCAGCTTTAAAGCCACGAGCAGATAACCAATCAGCTAGACGCTCTGTATCTTGACGAGTACGAACGAATACGATTGATGCATCAGTTTCTTCAGTTTCAAGAAGACGAGACATTGCTTCGTCTTTTTCTACGCCTTTAACAATCCAGAAGTTTTGAGTTACTTGTTCAACAGTATTGTTAGTACCAGCAACATCAACACGAGCAGGATCACGTAAGTAACGGTCAACAATAGTCTTAACCATTGGAGGCATAGTAGCTGAGAACAGGATACGTTGAGCTGTTTCTGGCGCTTTTTCAAGAATCCAAGTTACATCATCAACAAAACCCATTTTTAGCATTTCATCAGCTTCATCTAGGATGAACGTATGAACTTCGCCTAGATTTAGACGGTCACGGTTAAGTAAATCTTTAACACGGCCAGGAGTACCAACGATGATATGAGCACCGCGGCTTAGAGCACGCATTTGATCAACGATAGATGCACCACCGTAGATCTCTAAAACTTTAAGGCCATTGATGTTACGACCAAGGTTTTTAACTTCAGCAGCAACCTGAATAGCAAGTTCACGCGTTGGAGCCATGATGATTGCTTGTGGGTTATGTTGCTTAAGGTTGATTTTATTTAGAAGAGGTAAAGAGAAAGCAGCTGTTTTACCAGTACCTGTTTGAGCTTTACCAAGTGCATCACGTCCAGCTAACAATAGAGGAATTGATTCTGCTTGGATAGGCGTTGGTGCAATAAAGCCCATTTCGTCAAGTGCAGATAATAAAGTTTCTTCTAAAGCCAGTTGGCGGAATTCAGTAATAGTTTCTGACATTGGGATCCCAATAATTAAACATATAAAAAAGGTCCCATTTGCTCAGCAAGTTCCATACACACACACAAGCACTCGGGACAGGACGGTTTATCACTTCATTAATTAATATAGTAGAAGATGATTAACTCAGGGCGCGGATGATGCCCTAATACGTCAAGAATTACCAGAAAAAATTGAGCAACTTCACAAATTTAGCTCTATTTTCTTATTTTTGGTAGTTTTTCGTACATTACGCATGCTTTTTTACATATTTCATCGGTCTTTTCTAGCAATAGATTAAGGGCAATAGTAAAGTTAACGAGTTATTTCCCTATTTATAGTATGAAGGCTCATGTTTCAAGATAACCCACTACTAGCGCAATTAAAGCAACAAATACAAGATAAGCTTCCTAAAAAAGAAGGCACAGTAAAAGCAACCGACCGCGGTTTTGGCTTTTTAGAATCAGACGATAAGAAGAAAAGTATCTTCATCGCACCTGCACAAATGAAAAAAGTCATGCATGGTGACAAGATCATTGCTTTAATCCGCACTGAAAATGACAAAGAGCAAGCCGAACCCGATCAATTAATTGAGCAGTCAATTACTCGATTCATCGGCCGCATTCAAATGTTCAAAAAACGTCTGCAAGTGATGCCCGATCACCCTAGCCTAAAAAACGCTATAAAAGCAAAGGCCCGTAAAGGTGTAAACCCAGAAACTTTAAAAGAAGGTGACTGGGTTGTTGCAGAGCTTACGCAACACCCTTTAAAAGGTGATCAAAGCTTCCTATGCGAAGTCACCCATAAAATCACTGATAGCGATGACAAAATAGCGCCATGGTGGGTAACACTAGCTCAAAACGATTTACCAAACTCAGAGCCTGATGGCATTGATAACTGGGAAATCAAAGATGATGCTGATTTAGTTCGTATCGATATGACAGAAACACCATTTGTAACTATTGATGGTGAATCGACTAAAGATATGGATGATGCTCTATACATTAAAAAACAAGAAGATGGTTCTTTTGAGCTAACAATCGCTATCGCAGATCCAACCGCTTACATCACACCAGATGATGAGATGGATAAAGTCGCTCGTAAACGTGGCTATACTATCTACTTACCGGGCCGCAACATTCCAATGCTGCCTCGTGATTTAAGTGACCAATTATGCTCTCTGATCGAAAATGAAGTCCGCCCAGCGCTTTGTTGTACAGTAAGCGTAGCTTCTGATGGCACGATTGATGAAGAATCTATCAATTTCTTTGCGGCAACAATGAAGTCTCATGCCCGTTTAGCGTACGAAAATGTCTCTGATTTCCTAGAAACAGGGTCATGTGACAAATGGCAACCAAACGAAACTATCGCTCAAGTGGTTACGGAGCTGCACGAATTTGCGCAAGCACGTACCTTATGGCGTCAAACTCATGCTGTTATCTTCCCTGACCGCCCAGATTACCGCTTTGAATTAGACGCTGAAAATGACGTTGTTGCTATTCATGCGGATATGCGTCGTTGCGCAAATAAATTAGTTGAAGAAGCAATGGTAACGGCAAATATTTGTGCCGGTAAAACATTGCGTAATACTTTTAACATGGGTGTATTTAACTCTCATGCAGGGATCAAGTCAGAAAAATTAAAAGACGTCGTTGAGATTGTAAATCAACTTAATGATACTGAATTTACTGAAGAGCATATTGCAACACTTGAGGGGTTCAGTGAACTGCGTCGTCTACTTGGTAAACAACCAACATCATATCTTGATGCTCGTATTCGTAAATTCCAAACTTACAGCGAAACAGGCAATGAACCATTACCTCATTATGCGATGGGTTTAGACATTTACGCGACATGGACCTCTCCTATCCGTAAATACAGCGACATGATTAACCATCGAATGCTAAAGGCGCACATCCTTGGTAAAGAGCCAGTACAACGCCCTGACGATATCGTGGGTGAAGAGTTAGCACTAAGTCGTCGTTACCACCGTATGGCGGAACGTAATGTTAGTGATTGGTTATACTGCAGAACATTAGCGTCTGAAGTAGCAAAAGAAACACAATTTACGGCCGAAATTTTCGATATTAACCGTGCTGGTATGCGTGTTCGCCTAATTGAAAACGGTGCTGCTGCTTTTATTCCTGGATCTCTTATCGTAGATAATAAAGAACGCATTGAATGCAATGCAGATCAAGGGTCTGTTTCAATTGATAAACACGAAACATTTAAGCTAGGTGACCATCTGACTGTAATTCTTGCTGAAGTGAAAGAAGATACTCGTAATATGGTGGCAAAGCCATTACAAGCCTTTCCTGATCCAGAAGTAACACAAACAGAAAACACTGACGCGATTAATGCTGATACTAAGGCTTAGCACTTAATCTGAACATTAGACGTCCCACATAATAATACGCATTGTGTGGGATTGTTTAATCTAGTTTTATCACACCTGAAAATGGTAACTCTTCATCCTCTAGTTCAAAACGATCTTTAGACATATAAACAACGATACTTTCTGCATCTTCTTCTCGCTGCCGCCTATCATTTAAAACCATTTTTTCTGCATTTTCGACTGCTACTGAAACCATTTTGTTATATTCCATTAATCTTTTCTGAGATGTTGCCGATAGCATATCTAAGCGATGACGAATATAGAGTGTTGGAAGTTGATTTAAGCTGATGCACTTCATATCTGTGATTTGATCATGTGTATAGTTTTGGTAGAAATCGAGTTCAATAAACCGCTTATCCACCAGAGCTTCCATATAGTTATTAATGCTTGATTCCATAAAAAGGCCTTATTGTTATTAAATACATCTAAGTGTCGTTACAACCGTATGAATAGAGTCATGTTATTGATAGAATAGCGTCTTGTCCTAGCAATTCAGTGACAAACTCTTTCTTTTTTTAGATTAATAAGGATCCGTTAAAAAACAATGCCTTTTAGCCTTCTGAGCCATCCACTATTTAAACTTCTATTGCCTATCATTATTGTTGTTTCGGTAATAACCGGTATGGATGGCATTATCCAATTATCATCTGAAAATCAAGGATTCTCATACATACTGCCATACATCGTACTTTCTATTGTTTTGCTTTTAAGTCAACCTTTCAATCAAGGCCGAATAGGGATGATAGCGATTACAATGGCAATTGCTTATTGGATCATTCAAGAACGATTACAAGTCCCTCTCTCTTATGGCAGTACCCGAATTGAATTTACATTAACCGCTTTTTTATTACCCATCTCAATGATGGCCACTTTTATCTTTCCTGAACGTCGGATTTTTTCCAAATATGGCGCTGGTTATCTAGGCATCCTTCTTTTCATGTTTTTTTGGTGCTGGATTATTGTTTCCCATTTTGCCGACAACGATATGACTGAAATTTGGGAAACTTATTTACTTACGATCCCTGAAGTATCTCCTCTTCCTATTATTATCGTTCTTTATAGTTTAGTTATGTGCGGGCTTTCTGCCATTTTTGTCTTAACTCGTAGTAACAATACAGATTTAGCGTCTTACACCTGTTTACTCTATTCTTCGTTAACTTTTGCTCTTTTTAGCGTTGAATTTATCTCTAGTACAATGTTCTCTATTGCTGGCTTGTTATTACTACTTTATATAATCTCAGCCAGCCATGAATTGGCCTTTATTGATCAGTTAACAGGCATACCTGGCCGTCGCGCTCTTGAATCAGAAATGAAGCATTTAGGCCGTCGTTACACGATTGCAATGCTTGATGTTGATCATTTCAAAAAATTCAATGACAACTATGGCCATGATACTGGTGATGATGTATTGAAACTGGTGGCTAGTATCATGGCGCAAACTGGCGGTAATGCAAAAGTCTACCGTTATGGTGGTGAAGAATTTACCGTACTATTTAAAGGTAAAACGGCTGAACAGAGCTTAGAGTATCTAGAAGAATTACGTGAAGATATTGCAAATTACGATTTAATTATTAGAGATACAAATACACGACCTAAAGACAAAAAGGAAGGCGAAGCAAAAAGAGGAAAAGCAAACAAAACCAAAGTGGTGAATGTAACCATTAGTATTGGCGTTGCTGATAATACAGAATACAAAAAGCCACAAGAAGTTATCAAAGCTTCAGATAAAGCTTTATATCGAGCTAAAGATGGCGGACGGAATTGTGTTCGCCAATAAATAAAGCCTTCCTAAAAAATATAAAACTAGCCGATATAACTTTTTAGTTAATGTTATATCGGCTTTTTCATTTCAATCTTTGATTATATCTTGCGTATTAACCTAACCAATGTCACACTCAAGTTACTAAAAAATAGGTAATTTGTTAATTTTCATAGTTGTACACAAGGATGCGTTTATGTTTTTAGATTATTTTGCTCTTGGTTTATTAGTGTTTGTAGCATTGGTTATTTTCTACGGGATTATTGTCATCCATGATATCCCCTATGAGATTGCTCACAAGCGTGACCACCCACATTCAGACGCGATACACATTGCTGGTTGGGTTAGTTTATTTACGCTACATGTTTTATGGCCTTTTCTTTGGATTTGGGCAACATTATGGCGTGAAGACCGTGGTTGGGGATTCCATAAAATTGAAAATAATCAATTAGAGCTTCAAACTCGTGTTAACCATCTTAATGACCAAGTTGAATTACTGACCGAAAAAATTTCTCAAATGGAAGTTAATCAAACAAAGCAACCACCTCAGCAATCAACTAAAGAGGAGCAAATATAATGGATTTATTGCTTATTCTTACGTACACCGCATTATGTATTGCTGTGTTTAAAATCTTTAATATTCCGTTGAATAAATGGACAGTCCCAACTGCCGGATTAGGTGGTGTCGTTCTCGTTGGTACACTTGTTTTATTAATGAATTATAACCACCCTTTTACTCAATTTGGCGGGCAGTTTTATGTAACTACACCGATTGTTCCAAGTGTAAAAGGTAAAGTAATTGAAGTTAACATTGAGGCAAACCAACTCCTTAAAAAAGACGATATCCTTTTCAAAATAGACCCTATTCCATTTCGAGCTGAAGTCGTCCGTAAACAGGCTGCATTATATGAAGCAGAACAAGCCGCTCTTCAATTAGAATCTATTTATAAATCAGCGCAAGCAAACACGATCAAAGCAATCGCAGACAAAGATAAAGCGTATCGTGAATTTAAACGTTATGAAAAAGGCTTTAAAAAAGGCGCTTTTACTGCACAACAATTAGATACACGCAAACAAACTTACAAAGCAACTCAGGCAACGGTTGAATCTGTTCAAGCTCAAGAGCAACAGGCCAAACTGGCACTAGAGTCTGAGATAAATGGTGAAAATACGATGGTTGCTCGTATGCGTGCGGAGTTAGAACAAGCACAATTCAATTTAGATGAAACAACCGTTAGAGCTCCAACTGATGGGTATGTAACTCAAATGGCTCTTCGTCCAGGTATGATGGCGGTACCTCTGCCTCTTCGTCCTGTGATGACATTTGTACATACCGAAGCTCAGTATTACGTAGGTGCATTTCGTCAAAACTCTTTACAGCGTTTACAATCAGGATTTCAAGCTGAATTTTTATTCCGCGCCATTCCTGGGCGTGTATTTGAAGGGGAAGTTGTTGAAGTCATTCCAGCTATCGGAGAGGGACAAATTCAAGCTTCAGGTTCTTTATTGGGTACAAACGCCATACAAACTAACGGCAGAGCACTTGTTAAATTAAAATTGACTGATGACGTCTCAGCTTTCCACCTTCCTGCAGGGGCAAATGCCGAAATATCGGTTTACTCTGACAGTTTTGAACATGTTTCGATTATGCGTAAAGTATTAATCCGTATGAAATCCTGGCAAAACTTTCTATACCTTGACCACTAAATAACCTAATAGTATAAAAAGTGCCTTAAACCCATGTTTTAAGGCACTTTTATTTATATCAAGCCCTTAGAAAAACATTTAATTAAAATCTTAACTCTGATATTATTCTCACGAAAAAAACTGTTACATGAATGTTGCAGTAGTTTGACAGACTCCGATTGGAGCTGTTATGAAAATTATGTGAGGACACATGAGTACTACGGATAAGTACAGTATTGACAGTACTGATTATGAGGTTGGACAGGACAATATTCAAAAATGGGGTTTTGATATACATAACCAAGTTTTTGGCATTAGTGCTGGTGCAATTGTTTTATTTCTTACTGTGCTTCTGATTATGGATCCAGCAGAGGCAAAATCCCTTCTTGACGGTGTCAAATTACAAATCATCGATAATTTTGATGGTTTATTTATGTGGTCTAGTAATATCTTCTTAATATTCTGCTTAGGATTAATCATTTCACCATTTGGGAAAATCCGTATTGGTGGAGATCACGCTAAACCTGAACATTCTACGATATCTTGGATGGCAATGCTGTTTGCTGCCGGTATGGGTATTGGTTTAATGTTCTATGGTGTTGCAGAGCCTCTTGCTTACTATACCGATTGGTATGGCACTCCTCTAGGTGTTGAACCATTTACTGAAGAAGCTAAAAAACTAGCGCTTGGCGGTACTATGTACCACTGGGGTATTCATCCGTGGGCAATCTATGGTCTGGTTGCTTTATCTTTAGCCTTCTTTACCTATAATAAAGGGTTACCTTTATCTATGCGTTCTGTTTTCTATCCAATTTTAGGTGATAGAACATGGGGTTGGTTTGGTCACATCATTGATATCCTAACCGTGCTTGCGACGCTATTTGGTCTTGCAACCTCTCTTGGATTAGGTGCACAACAGGCTGCTGGCGGTATCAACCACGTATTTGGTACTGATGGCGGCATTAACATGCAAATCGGTGTGATTATTTTCGTTACTATACTTGCAATGATCTCGGTTATCCGTGGCATTGATGGTGGTGTAAAACTACTAAGTAACGTGAATATGTTAGTTGCTGTTGCACTGCTTCTGTTCATTATTGTTATTGGTTTCTCTGATGTAATGAGTGCTTTGCCATTAACTCTTATTGGGTATGCTGAGAATATCATTCCATTAAGTAATCCACACGGTCGTGAAGATGAGACTTGGATGCATGGTTGGACAGTATTTTATTGGGCTTGGTGGATTTCATGGTCTCCATTCGTAGGTATGTTCATTGCTCGTGTTTCTAAAGGTCGAACTGTTCGTCAATTCTTACTTTCAGTGATGATCCTTCCAACACTAGCAACGTCTTTATGGATGTCAGCGTTTGGTGGTATTGCAATTGAACAAGTTAAAAACAAAGTTGGTGAACTTGGTGAGAATGGCTTAAATGACATCACCATGGCTCTATTTGACATGTATGACGCATTACCAATGAGTACTGCTCTATCTGTTATCTCCATTGTTCTAATTATGGTTTTCTTTGTAACGTCATCTGATTCAGGTTCATTAGTTATCGATAGCATCACTGCTGGTGGTAAAGTTGATGCACCTGTACCTCAGCGTATTTTCTGGGCAACAGTTCAAGGTTCTATCGCTGCGGTATTACTATGGGTTGGTGGTACAGAAGCAATGCAAGCGCTACAGGCAGGTACGGTATCAACAGCATTACCGTTTACCTTCATTCTTCTAATGATGTGCGTAAGCTTAATAAAAGGATTTAGTACTGAAAAGTTCGGTACTACTCAAAAATCAAATAAAGCAAAAGCATAATCAATAAAAAAAGCCCCGAACACTACTTTAAATTAAGTACTTATTCGGGGCTTTTTTATACCAATCTATATAGTCGTTTGGTATTTAAATCAATAAACGTTATTTTTCAGCTTGCTCATTATCGTCATGCTTCTTAGCAAAATCAGCAATCTGTTGAAAATCATCCGGAGTCCAATAGGGTTTATTCTTTAATGAATCAGGTAGTACTGAGAAATCTTTATCGTTTTTATTTGGCATTAACATAAAGGTAGCTAATGCTTCATACTCAGTTGAAACACCCTCTTTCGTTTCACCTTTAAACCCATTTGGCTGCAAGTCTGTTCCTAAATGGTATTCCCGATGAATCACAACCCATTTGTTTGGTAGCCGCTTAGAACTGTCCCACCATACCCCATCCATTTTTTTTATTTCTGTTTTAGATTGCTCTTTAGTACCCACACCCAACTCAATAAATTTTGCTTTTATTGCTTTGGTCATTGCAGTGGAAAAATCATTTTTATCTAAATTTGGATCGGCACGAATAACATCACTGGCTAACAGCGCACCAAGCATATTTGAATAAAGATCTTCAGGAGAGAAAGCAGAGGCATATTCTTTAAAGCCACCGACTGATTCCATACCAAACCATTGCGCTATCTCATGCCATTGAGCAAATCGATATGCAGTCAACGCAGCTAATTCGATACTGATTTTTTGACGTTCTACTTCAGAATACACATCCACACTCTTGTGCATTTGAACAACACGATCTTTTAACTCTCGTGACAATGTCACTTTATAATCAGAACCTAGGTGAGCGTAAAACTCATTGTAAAGATAATAAGTAAAATCAGCAGTATCTCGAATATGAGCCGAATCTAAAAAACCGCCTTTTTTAGAGTAAAAAATACCATTACTTTCATCTCCAAAACCCATCAAACTACTAGCAACGCTTTGGGTACCATCGTTATATATATGATCACCAAGATCTTCGATATTCATTACGTTTTCTACTGAAACAAAAGGGACAGGGATCCCCCCTATTTCTGTTTGCAGGTTGGTCCCAAAAGCACAGCAAGGCCTCACACCAGCTGGAGCATCAGCAGCAAAAGCAGATAAGGACACGCCACACAAAAAACTCGTGATGACAATGGAAGCTATCTTACTCTTCATATAAATACCCTCTAAAACGCTTCATTAATTTGAAAATATACCGCTTGGCTATCTTTTCCTAACCCATAATCCAGTCTTACATTAACTCTTGGTTTAAACGCAAAACGATAACCAATGCCATACGTCGGTAACCATTTACTATCAAACAACTCTTGATAAGAGCTCGCGACATTCCCCCCCCCTATCCACGCAACCATTCCATGCCGTTTGTTAAGTTGTTGACGAATTTCAATTTGGCCAGACAATTGACTATTATCTCGATACTGACCTGAATAATATCCTCTCATTCGCTTATCACTGCCTAAAGAGGAAAATGCAAACCAAGGAATATCACCTTGAACATCTTCAGAAAATATTTCCCACGCCAAAACAGTATTAGGTAATATTTTGTGATATTGACGGTAATTTATGGTGACTTTGTCAAAATCATAATCGGATCCAAATTCAGTACGATAGGCATTCCAATTCACACTGAATAACATGCCTTCATGGGCGTTTAGCTCAAAATCACGACTGTCGTACTCAACACTCACCGTAGCAGCACTTAAAAAGGTATTTTCCAGATCACTCTGTGCTAATACCTCAGTATCTGACGAAAGATCACGATAACTCTCCATATCTGCACCAAAAAGGAAATAGGTATTAGGTAAAAATTGATACGCCACCTTTGGTGTAAATCCAAAAATTTGAGCTTCAACTAGTGTTTTATTGCTGTCAACTTCCGCCGCTTGTTTACCAACGCCCCAATAGTATTCAGGGGTATGGCTTGCTTTGGCTTGAACCAATAACCGAAGGTCATCATTCTCAAAATAAGTTCGATTATTAACACCTACGCCATAGGATCCTGAAGTAGAACCATAACCCGTAATATTAATCGTAGAAAGTGGCGCACTCTGTTTATCTTCAAGTGGCCAATATAAACCCACAGCCGCAACCCCAATACCAAAACCTTGCTCAGGGTTAGCGAAAGGCCCGGGAAGCACAGCCCAATCCACCCCTTTACTGACATCAATATCTTCTGATGAGCCAAGCTCTTCTAGAAAAGTATCAACCCAGTTTTGTGGCTTCTCTTTCGCAGAGATCGAAAATGCGCAGCAACTTAGTAAAGCTGCCGTAGATAGGTTTAATAACTTAATGATTTAAAATCGCATATCAACGCTTAAGAATAAACTTGTACGGTTACCAAACCCCGCCTCACCCAGTAAATAGAGTCGATCATGCAATTTATACTGCATACCTACAATTGGGTTCCATGGTGTGACTAAGTGTTGCTCTACATTAAAGCGACCATTATCAACCTTGCCCACTAAATTACCCAAGCTACCCGTTAAACCTATATCCGTTAAATTGCCAGATAAGGATTGCTCAACATCTTGATACATAGCCCCCACCCACAAACGTAACGGAGCGCCTAAACGGGTAAAGTCATAACCAATTCGAGGAGAAATAACAATCGAAGATATGGTGCCATCAATTACATTTAATTTAGTTTCGGTATAACTTGCATCAACTAAAGTAAATACATCTTTATAGCCTCCAGCAAGCACAAATCCGGCACCATAAAGAGTGCCATTCAGATCCAGACGGAATGGCATAGTTCCCGATAACTTTTCAGAACCAAGGGCTTTAACTTTGATCGTAGTTTCTGAATAGCCGTTAAGCGTACCAACAATGCCGTATAAATTTAGAAATGGGAATAACCAAACATCACCACGCAAAGTCAAAACTTCGCTCATTTGTTTACCCGTACCTACAGGCTCTATTTGAACGACATCACCGAGTGGAACATTTATTGTGTGCCCAAAGGGTAAATCAATTGGGTAGGAACCCTCGAATCCAACGCTATCTACTGAGATATCTTGAGTTTGTTTCATGTAACTAACGTTTAGTCCAAAAGCCTCAGGAAGAGTATAACCACGAGCTTCCGCTTCATCTTTCCAAATGGGTAGTGTAAAAGATTCTGCAAATAAAGAAGAAGAGTAAGATAAAAATAATAAGCAAAGTACAGAAAGAGACCTTTGCGACATAACGGCTCCGAATACTGAAGGATAATAATCCAAAATTGGCTTCAGTTTTCCAAAATCATACGCCTCACATGAATACATTCAATCGAACTTTACACTAATTTACATATGAAACTGTCAAGGTTTTATTTGATGCATTCAAAGCTCAAATTACAGCCTACTTCACATAATAAAAAACAATTTAAAATAAAAAATAGGAATATATGAAAGATATTGATTGGCAAGATCAGTAATGGCCAATTTAAAGACGCTTCAGTCATTAAATCGGCCATTCAGAAATGATAGGGGTAGAGTTAAATAAAAACGATATTAACGCTTATTTTTACCTCGATTAGCGTGCACTTTCATCTTTGCTTTCAGCTTTCGTTTATCTGCTGAACGTCCACGACTTTGACGCGAATGATCTTCTTTTACCACTCGAGCATTAGGATCTGGTTCATACCCTTTCAACCATTCTTGCGGTAAACGAGTGTCTAACAATGTTTCAATCGCCGTTAATAAATAGTCTTCGTTACTGCTCATTAATGAAATAGCTTTACCTGTACATCCCGCTCGACCCGTTCGTCCGATACGATGAACATAATCTTCAGCTTTAAATGGTAATTCATAATTAATAACACATTCTAGTTGCTCAATATCCAAACCACGAGCAGCGATATCCGTTGCAATTAATGCACGAACTTTCCCAGTTTTAAATTCTTCTAACGCACGTAAGCGAGCACCTTGGCTTTTATCACCATTAATAGAAACTGCTTTTATGCCGTCTTTCTTGAGTTCTTTAACTAATTCATCAGAACCTAGTTTTGTTTTTGTAAAGACAAGAACTTGTTGCCAATTACGAGAGCCAATTAAATACGCCAACAACTCACTTTTACGGTGTTTATCGACTGGATATACTATCTGTTCAACAGTATCAGCGGTACTGTTCGTAGGTGTTACCTGTATTTCTTTTGGTTTATGCAACATGTAATGAGCAATTTCTCTCACTTTTGCACTGAACGTTGCTGAGAAAAATAACGTTTGGTGTTCAGCTGGCATCTTACGTAGTACTTTTTTAATATCCGGAATAAAGCCCATATCTAACATACGGTCAGCTTCATCTAGTACTAAATATCCTGCTTGATTCAACGTAATCGTATTGATGTGCAATAAATCTAATAAACGCCCAGGAGTCGCAACTAAAATATCCGCGCCACCAACTAAGTTATCTTTTTGGACATTAATACTCGTGCCGCCATAAGCAACCACCACTTTGATGTCTGTATTTTTTGCATAGCTAACTAAACTATCAAATACTTGCTGTGCTAATTCACGAGTTGGCGTCAAAATCAAACTACCAATCACTTTTGAATTCTGGCTACGATTCATTGGGTTTTCAATTAAACGTTGAATAAGAGGCAAACCAAAAGCGGCAGTTTTACCTGTACCAGTTTGTGCTCCTGCAAGTACATCATGTCCTTGTAATACGAGAGGAATAGCTTGTTTTTGAACTGGAGTCGCTTCTTTAAAACCTAATTCCGAGACGGTATTAAGAAGCTGTTCAGATAACCCTAGTGAAGCAAATGACATGATGAACCTTTAAATACAATAATTTTCGCCGATTGTAGCAAAATAGTATTGGTTCCCCTAGAGTAAGTTGCGCTATAAAAAAATCCAGCGTACTTTGCAGGTACACTGGATTATCTTAGGAAAGTTAAAGATTAATAATCATTGTAGATTATAGGTAGTAACGCGCACCTAGCATCCACTTATTATCTTCTTTATTATTGTAATCATTACCTAAATCAAGTTGGTAACCAGTAAAGCCTACAAACTTATCAGTGAAATTGTATTCTGCTTGAATTGCTGATGTACTGTAAACCGTTTTACTTGCATCGTTATCTACAACCGATTCATAGTTCAAACTTAGGTTTAAACTGTTGTCTAAAGCGTAGGCAACCAAAGCTTCGTATGCTGAACTGTCTTCAATTGGGTTTCCTGTCGTAGACAATTGATGAGGAGTATTCATATACTCATTCATTGCATACACACCTGCTACGTATAAACCACTTCCATAAGTACCGTAAGTCCCACTCAATACATGAGATTCAGAAGTCACTGACTTTGCACTTGAACCATACGTAACGTCACCGGTGTTATATGCGTAATTCGCCGAGAATCCCATCACGCTATAATTTAGTGCAACCTGTCCACGATTTCCGTAATTGTTCTCTATTTTTGTAGTATCCCAGTCATTTGAAACTGTATCAGTCTTACGTCCTTGCCAACCAGCGGCAACACCAAATTTACCAGCATCACCCAGTTCAAACATTTTTCCGTAGCTCAGCATTTCTTCAGCGCGGCCTGTACCTAAATTGCCATGGTCCTCATAAAGAAAGTCATTCGCAAACGCTATTGGCATATCCGCTACACCACCCACAGCGTAATAAGGTGACCATTGGGTTCCGGCAACTGCTCGACCGAAATCTTCGTGTGTCAAACCGATGTAGCCTAGACGAGTTGTGAATGCATTTTCACCACCATCTAAATAGTTAAGAGCCCATTCACCTTTAGCATCAGCAACAAAACCATTACCTAAGTCATGTGTTGCATTAAAATTAATACGTGGAGAAACTGCGGTTATATCAGTATCGCCTTCATCAGATCCTTCTAATGCTACTGATACATGCCCACCGATATCAAATGTTGTCCCATCTTCATTATATAATTCAACAGCAACGGCATTTGAAGAAGCAGCAGCAATAGCTAAAGCGAGTAGTTTTTTATTCATTTTAATTTCCATTTAATTTGTCTCCTATGAAATGAAGTCTCACAGAAAAACAGTGCGACCAACAATTTAAAAACAAGATAATAAAAATTTTCATACAGAAGGAGTTAAACGTTAACAAAAAACACAATAAAAAATAAATCCAAGGTAAACAGCCTTGATATATAAGGAATAAAACAAAGTTAATTAGATGTATCAAAATGTTTTCTTTATATTTAGCTCATGTTTTTTTAGGTTAAAATCAAAATGCGAATAAATAAAAACACTTAAAAACAGCAATAATAGTAGAATAATGAATCAAACAGTCAGTTTTAATGCATTTAAGGGTTTACAAGAAACGGTGAACACCCTATTATACGCGGCATTGGAGGGATGGCTGAGTGGTCGAAAGCACCGGTCTTGAAAACCGGCAACCGTTAATAGCGGTTCTAGGGTTCAAATCCCTATCCCTCCACCAAATTAAAAGATTAAACCGCTGTTTTTACAGCGGTTTTTTTGTATCTGTACTATCTAAAAGAATTAAATGCAGATAAGCCCACCAATGCAATGCATTATAGAGACCGATTACTCAACCAAAAATTAAGCAGTAAGACCTTAAAAGACTGCATTGCGGTAAATAGACAATTTTTTAATACTCTGAAACCTTTTTCGACACTTTGGTGTGCTGGGGCTTTTTTGTATCGTCATTACATCCATCACCTTAAAACCATTCCTCTGCTATTCGAATGTATCTAATATCGAGAATAGGTAGTCGATTTCATCGAACGTGTTGTAATGCATAAAACCAATACGAACAACCCCTCCACTTTCCTCTAAACCAAGTTGCTTTATCAATCCCAACGCATAAAAGTGGCCATTCCAAACACAAATTTGATGTTGCCCTAATTTTTTTGCTATCTGATCGGGTGAGTGGCCTTTAAAACTGATTGCAAATGTAGGTGTTCGATTACCTGCATTTTCAGGATCACTTATACCAAACAATGACATCCCAGAACGCTCTTCGAGCTTATTCAAAAAGTAATGTGTTAATGCTAATTCGTGTTGTTTATATTGGGTGAAGCAGCTAACTAATCTTTCTCTTAAGCTGCACTCTTTATCGCCCCATTGAGCTAAATATTCAATTGCAGCCGTTACTCCCGCTAACCCTTCAAAGCTCTGTGTTCCTGTTTCAAAACGTCCTGGGCCAATATCTGTTGCAGGTTCAACTTTATAAGGAGACAACGATTGGAGATATTGGGAAGAGACATAAGCGATGCCAACATGAGGCCCAAAGAATTTATACGCAGAGCATACTAAAAAATCACAATCAAGATCTTGAACATCAACTAAATGATGCGGAGCATAATGAACAGCATCAACATAAATCATGGCACCAAAATGATGGGCAGCCGCAACCATTGACTTCACATCAACAAGAGATCCTGTTGTATTTGACGCATACGTTGTCGCCACAAGTACCGTTTTATCAGACAGTAAAGAATGAAAATGATCCATATCCAAAGTGCAATCGTCTGTATTAACACGAACTTGGTGAACAATAACACCTTTATCTTCCGCAGCCTGTTGCCAACTTGATACATTCGAATAATGATCCAATGCTGTAACAATGATCTCATCGCCTGCTGTCCAATTTCGACTGATCGCACGACTTAACTGAAAAGTGAGCGAAGTCATGTTTGCGCCAAATACAATATTATTACTGCTTGGTGCATTCAATAAAGCAGCACAACAAGTTCGAGCATTATCCATAACCGCATTTGTCTTCTGGCTTGAGAAGAAATGACCGCCTAGATTAGAGTTCGAATAGCCTAAATACTCTGCCATAGCCGTTAACACTGATGTTGGAACTTGAGATCCTCCAGGGCCATCTAAAAATAAAACGGGATGATTATCAACCGTTTGTGACAGAGCTGGAAATTGAGAACGAACGCTATCAGGCGTGAAAATCATTAGCTTTATCCTTAGCTGTTAATACAAATACATCCATATGCCCTTCACGAGCGTGGTCAACTAAGCGTATCGGTTTTCCGTTATGCCACAACTTTCTGTCATCCACCATCGCCACTTCTCCATCTTCTAAAATTTTTTTAAAAAACGGTTCTTCGTTAGAATTTTTATATACAAGCAGTTCTCCACCTTCGATATTAGATCGATCAATACCAATCAAAGCAATATGATCAAAACCATCTTGATGGACACCCTCTGGTGCTATTTGCGTTTCTGCATAGATTGCTGAGATCCGCATTTGGTGTATCTCAATCTCTTGCCCATTAGGTAGATGATTTAAATCCATAAAGACTTGGCACATTTCTGCCATACCTTCACTGTGTAAAATATGCGTTTCAATACCTTCAAATTCACGAACTATGTCCCCTTGAAAATGATTAATATCTTCACTCTGAACAAAATTATGTTTGTTGGTTTCAACCACCTCGTCATTAATCACCTCGATCACTGAATAACGACGTAATCGAAAGTTCCCATCTGCATGAGTGGTTTTAGGTAGACCCGTAAATGAGGGTGCGAGTTGATGGACAGCAGCATGGCTTAACTGTGTCAGCTGTAATGTAGTGTCATGTGAGTGAATCATATTGCCTCCCGCATAAGTAATTTAACAATTTAGTTACACTTCATTATTTACGCAGAAATACTATTAAATCAAACTAATCCATGATTTAATTCTCACAAATATAAAAAATAAGCACAATGAACTACTTTTTTGTGATACGTAAGAATTAAAATTCAGTTTAAGTTCTAGCTATATCAAAAAACCAGAACTCTTCACTGAATAAAATTTAAGTTTATGATTTATAATTATTAAGTTTCCTTCTTACTTGCTTATTCCACAGTAAAACAAAAAGCATGATAATTGTGATCGTTAGATAAAACAGCCCTAAGCTGTCTTGGTCTACCACCCAATTTTTTACTAAATAACCACCAAGTAACCCTGCCAAGCACATTTGAATTGAACCAGAGAGAGCTGAGATCGTCCCTACTTTTTTCGTATGTGGAGCAAGTAATAAGTTGATCGATAATGGGAATGAAATACCTTGTGCCACCGCAAGTAATGTGAAGGCAAATATTAATGAAAATAACGAAGTATCAAATAAAATTAACCATAAGCCTGAGACTGTCATTATGCTTAAAGCAAGACCAATCAATACATCGACTGAATAACGTTTATTCAAACTATTAAGTATGAAACTGCCTATCATTAAACCTGCAGAAGGAATAATCATTACTTCCCCATATTCAGCTGTCGTTAATCCTAATCCACCTTGCAGTAAAAAAGGTAGCAAAGAAACGGAGACAAGACTTCCTAAATAACTCACCCAATTTAAACTTGCGCTAGACATAACCTGAGCGTTAGAAAAGAGAGAACCATAATCCCGTAATGTTTGTCTAAAACTGAATTTTTGAGGTTCATAAGGTAGCGTTTCAGGCAGAATGAAATAGCCAAGAGTTAAAATGCAAATTAGATAAATCAGAACAAAACCAAACACCCACTCCCAACTAAAATGCCACGCAATCCAACCGCCAATCACAGGAGCAAGAATGGGTAGAATAGAAGCTGTAATTGAAATATAAGACATTGCTTTAGTTAAATGGTAACCACTATAACTGTCTCTTAATACACTACGCCCTAATACAGATGCACTACCCGCACCTAGGCCTTGCAACAAACGCCCTAACACTAAAGCCGTAAAATTATCTGTCATTGACACGCACAAAACTGTACCTAACAAATAAACACCCTGCCCTAAAATAAATATCGGTCGTCGACCTAATGCATCAGATAGAGGCCCATAAAATAACTGAGAACCACCAAAGCCAACCAAAAATAACGTAATAAGTAACTGAACATCCGCGGGGGAAACGCCCAGATCTTGGCTAATTAAAGGCAATGAGGGTAGATAAATGCTGACACCAACTTGCCCCGTTGCAATTATCATCATCGCAAGAAGTAAGGGTGTTTTATTTAAGCGGCCAACAGGCAGAGCTTGGGGATTATTTTCATTCATTTTATCAGTTTACATTCAATCAATATAATTGATAATAGTCAGCAGAGGAATTACATTGAGTCCCTATAGGAATTAATCATGGATTGGATTGAAAGCGTAAGAAGCTATATAAAAGTGGTTGAAGAAGGCAGTTTTAATGGTGCTGCTGTTCAATTAAATACATCAGGCTCTGCGATAAGTAAACGCATCAATTGGCTTGAAGAACGAGTTGGCGTGCAACTACTTACTAGAACGACTCGCTCGGTACACCAAACTGATGCAGGGATCTTATTTTACCAACGAGCGCGCTTGCAGCTTGACCAATGGCAGCATCTTGTTGATGAAACTAGAGCGATTAATCAAACCCCAACGGGATTATTAAAAATAGGCGCCACCCTTGCGGTAGGCTCTAAATTTATCATTCAATATTTAGATGAATTTTTAGTCATTTATCCAAAAATTAAAATACTGTTAATTACGACATTACCAGGGCAAGTACCTGACACAAATATTGATGTCTTTATTAGTCGTGAATTAGAACAATTAAATACGTTCAGTTATAAATCAACCCCGTTATTTGAACACCATTCAGGTTTTTTTGCGTCTAAAGAATACATAGAAAAAAAAGGAATGCCGAGCGATCTTGATGATTTAAAACGCCATAATATGCTTATTTGGGGTGAGCGCCCCGTTAGAGAGGTTAAATTAGCAAACGGAAAGCGCATTACTCTAAGAGGTAATTTTTCCACCACTAATCCTGAAGCTCTTTTCCATGCTGCCAAACGTGGGATGGGTATATTATTAACCAGTAAGCAGATGTTAATTGACGATATAAAATCAGGTAATCTAGTTGCGGTTCTTCCTGAATTTACGACAGATCACACCTTGGTTAATGCTTATTATCCAACATTAGAGTATGAACACACTCGAACTCAACTTTTTATTAAGTACTTAAAAAGTAAACTAAGTTGATACGAGTAACACTATTAACAAGTACCATATTAATATGTAAACATTTACATTGATTTTAATCCTGATTTCCGTACTCTATTTTGCTTACCTCTTTAAACTTGATACATATAAATGAATACTGCAATTTTATGGGCATTTATCCCAACCTTTTTCTTTGTTTCTGTTACTCCTGGTATGTGCATGACATTAGCACTTAGCTTAGGAATGAGTATTGGTTATCGTCGTACCCTGTGGATGATGATGGGCGAATTAGTCGGTGTCGCAGTTGTTGCGATTGCTGCGGTGTTAGGCGTTGCAGCCATTATGCTCAATTACCCTTGGTTATTTACTATATTTAAGGCCATTGGTGCAGCATACCTTGCTTATATTGGGATTCAAATGTGGCGCTCAAGAGGCAAACTTGCTATGAGTGCAGAGCAAACTGAAGTACCTAAAAGTAAAGATTGGGATTTAGTCATTCAGGGTTTTGTCACTGCAATAGCAAACCCTAAGGGTTGGGCTTTTATGGTTTCTTTACTTCCTCCATTTATTGATGGAAGTAATCCAATTGGACCGCAGTTAATCGCTCTTGTTTCTATTATTTTGATCTGCGAATTTTTATGTATGACACTTTATGCGGCAGGCGGAAAAGGCTTAAAACGTGTATTAGGTCAGTCTAATAACGTGAAAATTATGAACCGTATTTCAGGCAGTTTAATGATTGGTGTCGCGATTTGGTTATTCGTAGGGTAATAGCGTAGTTTAATCGGCTCTAGATAAGGCGATCTGCATTAGGGTCGCTTGATTTAGAGTTTGAACGAAAAGGGGAAACTGCTATTATTTTGTAGTACATCAAGAATGATAAAGCAGCGGATAAAAAGAAGGCATGATTGTTTAAATTAACGGTAAAATAGCGGTTTAGATCAGGTAACAATCAACTTCTCATTACTTCTCATTACTTCTGCTAGCATATCTAATTCTTCATCAGTAAGCAGTGCATTTTCTGATTTAGTCATTGTTTTTTCTTCTAATTTTTTTGCGACTGCATATTGTAGACTACGTAATTGGTAGACCGTTAGCTCATTTAACTCGTTCTTTAGTTTTTCAGTATTAATCATAATAAATCTCGAATATATATGTTTTATATCAATAGCGTGAATAGTAGTTCTCTTTTTCCTACACTTTGTCAGACAAATGTCAGACAAATGTCAAAGCTAAAAGTTGCATAAATAAGTTATACTAACCACATCGCTGTTTAATGGAGAAAACAAATGCGCATTCAGGTAGATACACATACTCACACTTACGCTAGTGGTCACGCTTACAGCACCATTAGTGAAAACGCTTTTTCAGCCTCTCTGCTTGGTTTACCTATGTTTTGTACAACTGACCATGCCTCTTTAATGCCTGGGGCGCCACATTATTGGTTCTTTAGCAATCAGCGAGTCTTACCCCGTTTTCTTCATGGCGTTGCCATCATCAGAGGCTGCGAAGTCAATATCCGTAATACTGACGGAGATATCGATATCCCCCCCTCTGTTGACCAAAACCTCGATTGGGTGATTGCTAGCTTTCATGAACCCGTTTTTACTCCTACAAATAAGTTAGTACACACTCAAGCATTAATCAAGATTATAGAATCAGGTCGAGTTGATGCCTTAGGTCACTTGGGTAATCCCAATTTTGATTTTAACTTTAAAGAGGTGATTCAATGTGCTGCCGATAATAATGTCGCCATTGAAATTAATAACACGTCTCTTAAAGGCGGAAGTCGAATAGGAAGTATTGACCGTTGTTATGAGATAGCAAAAACAGCAAAAGAATTAGGCGCGTTTATCACTACGGGTAGTGATGCACATTTCTGTGATGATATTGGTAAGTTTGAGAAAGTAGAATTGTTAATTGATACTGTCGATTTTCCATTAGATAAGATTATTACTCACACTCCTAAGCAGTTTTTAAGCTTTCTTGCTCTACGTGGACGAGCGCCAATTACAGAATTTGACGCATTAGCACAATAGCTTGCAACGTGTTCTAATTTTAGTTCTAGATCGATATATAAAAATGGAAGGTTATCGCTAACCTTCCATTTTTTTAGATCTTAGATTGAGATTCTAATTGCCTCAAATTAGACAAGTAGTTAACCCACCCCTTCGTTTCATTAGACGCTGATATATCATTGGCTTTTTTCGCATTAATCAACCCTTCTTCTAAACGATTCAGCTTGTAATACGCTTTTACCTTCGCCAATAACACCGCTTGTTTTTTCTTAGGATCGTTCACTTCATTTAACGATCTCAATGCGGCTTCATACTGTTTTTGCTGTAGAAGTAATTGGGATTCTTGCCAGTAATAACGAGATGATATCTTTGCGGCTTTACTCCAGAAGGCAATGGACTTATTCCACTCTTTCGCATTTTGCCAATGCACGGCTTGCTCTACCAATAAATCAACGTCAGTATTTGCTGTTGATAAGCGTTCTAATGTCTGTGCGGCTTTCTCTGGAATACCTTGTTTTGCATATAACTGAGCCAACAATTTAATGTCTTGTTCAGGAAGAGATAATTTGTTGATATCCGCTAACACCAATACATTTAATGCTTGCTTGGTTTGACCTAACTGCAAGTGAGCTGTAACTAACTGACGCCACCACGTTAATTTTTCAGGTTGTAGAACAATTAACCGCTCTAAGGTAGGAACAACTTGCTTCCATTGTTTGAGTTGAACTTGCGCACCAAACTTTAACGACAATGGCGTTAATTCATCAGGCTTGCGGTACGATTCATATCGACCAATCGCTTTAAGGGTTGGTGCAAACTCTGAGCTCTGATAATGGATCTGAGCGATCCTAAGCCATAACTCATCCCCTTTTTCATTCTTTGGTACCGTTTTAACCAATTGATAGTAATGAGGTAGTGCCGCTTTATACTTTTGTTCCATTAAGAGGATATCGGCCAACATCTTTCGGGTTGTCCACGCTTGTTTATCCTGTAATTGACCACTCGAAACCGCATAATCAAGCTGTTTAATCGCTTGTGATTTTTGATTGTTCTGCCAATAAAACACACCCAACATTCGAGCCACGAATGCTTTATCATAGACTTTCGATGTATCAACATCCGCAAGAATATCGATGGCTTCATCCAACTTTTCATTTTGCTGAAGGTTTTGTGCTCTTTGTACTTTTGTGGCGGTATATCGACTCAATTCCGCCGCCGTCACACCTTGTATGTGCAATATAAAAAGAACCGTTAACGCAATTTTTTTCATCATTTGGCTAATTTAAACTCCAATCTAACGGTTTGATTCTGCTGAACAATGGCTTTCCCTTCTACCAATTTAGGTTGGTACTTCCATTGTTTTAGTGCCCGAACCGCATCACGATCAAATATTCGTTTTGGCTCCGCTTCTTTGACTTCGATATCAAAAGGTTCGCCCGTTTCATCAATAGAAAAAGACATAATAACGTAGCCTTCAATTTTTCGTTTTAATGCTCTACTCGGGTATCGTGGTTCTACGCGATACAATGGCATTGCCTGTTGATTGGTCGTAAAACTTCCGAACGACGTTGGAGCGCTTATTTTTAATCCGTTAATCGCCGTATCTAAACCAGCCGAAGACATTGGCGTTACAGGCATCACCGAAGACATCTCTGATTGCGATTGAGATACTTTCGTTTCTGGTGGTAATTCTGGCGGTTTAGGCTGCTCAGGAACAGAACGTTGACGACGTTGAAGATCACTTTCAGGTTCAACCATCATCATAGTAAAGCTTAGATTTTCACTGGCTTCCGGTTTTCCTTGATTACCATTGTCTACCATCCATGCCATCACGGAAAATAAAGCAATACTAATAGCCAGTGCAATAGGTAACGCCATCAATAACCTAAGCACTATCTTTTCTCCGCAGCCAATGCAATTTGCTTCACGCCCGCGCCTTTTGCTGCATCCATCACTTTAACTACGGTTCCGTTATACGCATGTTCATCCGCTTGGATCACAAGAGAGGCATCAGGTTGCTCTAATAACAGATGCTCTAACGTCGCTTGCACACGCTCTACATCTACGATTCGTTTATCGATGTAAATATCATTTGATGCGTTAATGCCAACAAAGATGCCCGCGTCTTTCTGGCTTGTTACATTAGATGCTTGAGGGCGATTCACTTCAACCCCTGATTCGCGTACAAACGAACTCGTCACAATGAAAAAAATCAGCATGATAAAGACAATATCCAACATTGAGGTTAAATCAATTTGGGCTTCTTCTGTTTTTGTATCGCGTCTTCCGAGTCTCATGTTGGACTCCTTAATGATTTTTCTAACTTCAATTCACGTAAACGACACGTTTTTGCTAAACGTGCATGAACAAACAATCCAGCAAGAGCGGCAACCATACCCGCCATCGTTGGTAGCGTAGCCAGTGAGATGCCAGAGGCCATCAGTTTCGGTTGGCTACTGCCTAATGTCGCCATCACATCAAAAACAGAAATCATCCCTGTAACCGTACCTAACAATCCTAACATTGGGCAAATTGATACTAACCATTTGATTAGGTTTAAATTTTGATTTAATTCGATATGCGCTTGATTTAACCAACTGTCACGAATCGCATGAGCATACCAAGATTCATGTTCACTGCGTTGATGCCATTGTGTTACCCATTGTTGCCGGCGCTTTGGAAAATAAAAACCAAGATATATCACACGCTCAACCACAAATAACCAACATACAACCACAACCCCAGCCAGCCACCACAAAATATGGCCACCTTGCGCCATAAATTGCAGTAACGTATCAAGCCAATTAGATAGCCATGACATTGCCATTAGATGTTACTTCCTACCGTAGTTTTCGCTATTGGGTTTGGTTGCTTTTCTGCCTGTATTGCGACTAACCCAATGCCTTGTTTCTCTAAAATGCTGCGTATATTCTCAGCTTGAGTGCTTAAGATATTATGAGCAAACAACAACGGCATTGCAGCAACTAAGCCAAGAACGGTAGTGACCAGTGCCATCGAGATCCCTCCAGCCATCACTTTAGGATCCCCATTTCCAAACTGAGTAATCACTTGGAATGTTTCGATCATGCCAGTAACGGTGCCTAACAAACCAAGCATTGGTGCAAGGGCTGCAAGTAATTTCAACATTGAAAGGCCTTTTTCTAACCCTTGTTGTTCATCCACAATCGCTTCTAATAAACGCAATTCTAATGACTCAACACTGCGATGTTTTTCTTCATCGTAAACAGATAACACTCGGCCTAACGGATTGTCGGTTGGTGCTTCTGGGTTCTTCAACTGTGTTTTTATTTGTTGTTGAATAATCGCTAATTTAACGCCTCGGAAAATCGCAATCACCAATCCTAATGTTAATAACGCAAGAATGATTTTACCTACAACACCACCCGCTTGCAGTCTTTCAACCAAGGTTGGTGTTAATGCCAGTTGGTCTATCATAAAGCCACGAGACGGATCGACAACCATCGTTTCCATATCACCACTTGCAAGATCAGACAGTGAACTCAAGCTTGGGCCATTATCTGGTTGCTTAACATAATAAGTGGCGTCTTTACGTGTGCCATTCCAATTCAAGTAGCCTTGATCGGCAATTAAGCCTATCGATCCTAAGCGATATGACGCTTGAGAAGCGGTTTGACCTTCACCATCAATCACATTGGTATTAATTTTTTTCAGCTCACCACTGGCCTGGATTTGTTCATCCATGCTCATCCATAATTCAGTTAACTGTGGCAAGGTTGGCAACGTTTTAGCGGATACGATGGTGTTTACCGCTTGTGAGTATTGAAGATTATCCGCACCGGTAACACTGGTTTGATTTTCGCTTTTCAACTCTTTCGCAGCTTGACGAACCACACCAAACAATTCACCTAAACTGCCAGTATCTAAGCGCAGTTTCTCTTCTCGTTTTGCTAATAGCCCTTCATTTTCACTGAAGGTTTTCGTCAATGCATTAATCTTTTTTTGAACTTGGCGTTTACGTTCTGCAAGTTCTTTTTTCTGTTGTAGATACGTTTGTTCTGTTTGCTTAAACCCCGATTCTCGCTGCACATCATGCGATTTTTGTGATTTATTTTGAGTTTGTGCACTGCTTGCTAAATCACCTTGAGCTGCCACTGAAAAAGAAAGGCTTAATAATAAAACACTAAGAAGTGTGGATACGTAATTCATCTTATTTCTCCTCAGTAACATTCAGTGATACAGGCAATGTAAGTAAGCTTGGGGCTACCTCTTTATTTGCTACCGCGTACGCATGATTAAGATCCGAATTAAGTGAAGAATCTAATAATGTCCATGACTTTTCTTTTTGATCCCAAGCCCAATATTTATCTTGGTTAAAGTTACGTGCAATTAAAGAAATTCGACCTAAATACAAAATATTTGCTTCAATGGTTTTATCATCATCAAGCGTGATTTTACCTTGGTAAACACCCAATTTAATGCCGTAATCCAGTTCAATTTGATACGCTTCTAAAATACGACGATACTTCTCAGCATCACTGACATTCGCCACTGTCATCATTGTCTCTAGCTTTTCAATGCGAAGATTACGTTGCTCAATACGAATAGGCTTATCGTTTTTAACCGTTTGTTTTAGACCATCAATCATTTTATACATCAAAGGCACGACCCCTTGACGAGTTTGTTCAATGTCTGAAATTTGCTGATCAATATTACTCAATTCACTGTGTTGATCTTTTACTAATGCCTCTAAATGCTTGCGGTAAACATCGAGGTTTTTAACTTCTTCTTCCAGTTGCTCAATATCAGAACGCAACGATAAAGTAGAATCGGCACTATGACTAATACGAGTCTGGCTTTGGGCTGAAGCCGTATTGGTCTTATTTTGAATGGCTTGAGCCGTTCCTAAATCGCTGGCATATACCGCTATTGGTTGTGCCATCATGACCAATAGCCATGCTTTTTTCGTCATTTTTATCATAATCAAATCGCTAATTAATTAAATTCATCTAGCCAATATCAATACAAGGCTAGCCATTATTGAACGTCTATTGTTAATGTGCAGAGCGTTGGCCTTTTATCAGCAACCCAATAAAGTAAATGCCACCAATCACTGACACTAACGTTCCTGCCGCCACTTGAGATGGAAATAAAATATGCTGACCTAACCAATCAGCAATCACCATTAACCAAGCGCCAATTAATGCCGCTACGACAATCTGTTCAAATGCTTTTTTCGCCCCTAAAAGAACCGCCATATGAGGAGCAAGTAAGCCTATAAATGCAATCGGCCCCATGGTAGCAGTTACTGCACCACAAAGTAACGCAACACAAATAAGCAATGCGATAAAACTCTTAGTTACGTTTAGCCCTCTGGCTTGTGCAAACAATCGCCCTGCTGAAATAAGGGTTAGCCAACGATGGGTTAATAACGCAAAAGCCACCAATAAAACGACGCAAAAGAACAAAACAAAAGCAGATTGGGGAGACACTCGATAAGTAGAACCGGCAAGCCAATTCAATAATGAATATGAATCCTCATTCCCTTTTGCTAATGAAAATTGGACTAAAGCATCGATTAACGCCGTTAATGCTATCCCAGTAAGAATGAGCATAGAAGGCGCATACTGATGACGCTTCCCTAGCACCAGTAGCAGCACTAATACCGCTAAACTTCCACAAAAAGTCACAAGAGGCGCGGCTTCAAAGATATTAAACCCTAAGAAAACGCTGCCACCAATTAAGCTCAATGTCGCTCCCGCTGAGATACCTAAAATATCAGGACTTGCTAAAGGATTATAAATCAATCGTTGCAATAATACGCCGGCAACTGCCAATCCGGCCCCTGCAGATAAAGAGGTAAGTAGCCTTGGCCATTTTAACTCCCAACTGAACTCACTTGGGAGCATCATTACCCACGGATGAAGTGTTTGGGTTGAATCTTTTGTTATCACAACCGCTAAAACCACGACCACCACAAGACCCACAATCAATGATGGAATTAACCCTGTTGGTAAATACGATTTTCCTTTTGGTAAACTGATCGACAGTTGATCTTGCGAGCTCATGTTTCTTCGAGTAAACCAAATAAGTGCAGGTGCGCCAATGAATGCCGCCGCCGTTCCACTTGGGATCATATCTGTTGTGTAATGACTGAGCACTACCGCCAATAAATCAGTACCAACTAATAACGTAGCGCCTAATAATAAGCTAAAGAACAATTCATCTTTTGGTGTTCTAGCCCCTAAATGACGCGCAATATTCGGTGCAAGTAAACCAATAAAACTGATCACGCCAACCACAGTAATCGAAGAGGAAACCAGCCATAAACCAACAGTAAATAACCTAAAGAAAGCAGGAATAACATTAAGCCCGCGAGCCGCAGCGCCAACATTACCCAAACGTAATAATGCTAAGACTCTAGGCGCGAAGATAAAAATAAGTACAGCGGCTGATAGTTTTGGTAATAACCATACAATTTGATCCCATCCATTCTGAGCCAGATCCCCAGCCCCCCAAATAAACAAGTTCTTTGCATATTGCTCATTTAATAAAATAATAGCGGTGGCAACTGCACCCAGAAAAATATTCACAGCCATGCCAGATAATACGATAGGTAAGCCTGATAAATTTCGAATACCAGCAATAGCAACGACTAAACCAAACGTGAGCGATGCCCCAACGAGTGCCGCCATAGACGCATAATCAGCCACATACTCAGCAAACCACACATTCATAATCACTAAGGCTAGCCACGCACCAGATGCCGTACCCAGTGTCATTGGGGAAACGAGGGCATTCTGAGTCAATTGTTGCATTAAGCTACCGACTAACCCAAGCATTCCACCAACCAAAAGTGCCATGATTAAACGAGGCAATTGTGACTCAACAAAGATGATCTTATCAAAGTCATCAAGTAAAGTGAGATCCACACTCGCTTGGCTTATTGCTTGCCATTGCTGAGATAAACTCAATACAGCATCAAATTGAAACGTAGCAACCACCAACCCAATCAATACACAAAGTACCGACAGATAACGGAAAGAAACGCCCTTCAACTGACTACTCATTATTACCACTAACATTGATTGATTTAGGTGCTACCTCAAGTAGGCTTTTTGCCAATGCTTGCGCTGTGTATTTTATCGACATTGCGCCACCATAACTCCATACCGATTCAACACTATTCACTCGATGGGCACGTACGAAAGGCATCGCATTCCAAATCACTGATTTGTTTAATTTACTCTCTTCATTAAACGGTTCTATATACAACGCAATGCCATCATCAATATGACGAAGATCTGTTAAGCGAAGTTGTGTTACTCCCCATTGGTTACTTTTTTGAGGTAACGCAGTGGTAAACCCTAACTGATTTAACGCGTATTGCGCTGTTGAATTATCACCATACATAAAGACCGAGGTCATCGTTGCGAATCGAAACACAGACACGGCTGGTAACGCATTACCGTATGCGTCAGCTAACTGCTGCTTTAATTCTGCTATCTCGGTATCCATCTCAATTAACTTTTCTTGTGCGACTTTCTCTTTTCCTAACATAAGGGCAATGGCTTCAAAGTTATTAATCGCCATCAAGCTATTATCATGATCCGCAGAGTAAGTTTGAAAATACAACACAGGGGCTATTTTTTCTAACTGAGGAATTAAATCGGCCTGCGGAGAAGCAACAAGAATCACATCCGGTTTTACCGCCGCTATTTTCTCAAAATTTGGTTCTGCGCGAGTACCTACATCTTCAATATCACTCGACAGTGCAGGTTGTACTACCCACTCACGGTACCCCGCCGTATCTGTGATTGCGACAGGCGTAACACCAAGTTCTATCAGTTGCTCTGCAAGATCCCAGTTTAATGCAACAACTCGCTGAGGTATGGAATCCAGAACTTGTTCACCACGACTGTCTTGCACAACAAATTGAGCCGATGCAGTGTGACTTACCATCAAAAATAGAAGAGTGATAAGCGAAGGAATACGATTTTTCAACATACGATAGCAACTTTATGATTATGAATAGGATGATCAATTAAGGTGATCGGAGTGCCATACAAGTCAGACAATAACGCATCATCAAGCAAATGACCTGCTTCACCTTTAAAGGCCACTTTTCCGCCTTTAAGTGCAATGATTTGTGTGGCATAACGCAGCGTTAAATTAAGATCATGCAGAATAACAATGATCCCTTTTTTCGTTTGTTGGTTTAACTCGCTCAATAGTCCCATGAGTTGATATTGGTGATGAATATCCAATGCGGATGTTGGCTCATCTAAAATCAAAATATCCGCTTGCTGAGCTAATAACATCGCCACCCACGCTCGTTGTCTTTCCCCACCAGAAAGTTGATCAGCCAATGTTGAACGAAAAGTTTGTACGCCAGTTTTGATCATCGACTCTTCAATAATCTGAGCATCTTCTTTATTAAAACGTCCAAGAACGCCACGCCAAGGATAACGGCCTAAGCGAACAAGCTCTTCAACATTAAGCCCTGCGACTTCTGGTAATTTTTGAGGTAAAAACGCCACTTTTTGAGCGAATTTTTTCGAATTTAACGTAGACAGTCGTTGTTGATTTAATCTCACTTCACCTTCTTCTGGTGAAAATTGATTCGCCAACAAGTTCACCAAGGTCGATTTACCCGAGCCATTATGGCCAAGCACGACAGTTAAAGCCGTTGGATCTATTGTTAATTCATCAATATCAAGAATCGTACGTTCGTCCCTGATCACTTTTATATTGTTTAGTTGATACATACTGCTACATCATTTATGTGTGTAAATGGACTTCTTTGTGTCATGCCTAATTCATTTCTTTCATGGCAAAAACGCAAGAAAAGAAGCACGTAAAATGATACGTACTTCCCCTTTTTCTTACCTAAGCTTAAAAGTTATAATTAACACTCAATTCTACCGTTTGCTCTGCACCGTACCAACAGTTAGCCGAGTCATAACAACTGTAATATTCGGTATTAAATAGGTTAGTTGCACTTAGTTGTGCCGTTGCACCAGCCAATGATTCACTTAATCCATCCAACTCATAACCAATAGAGACATCAGCAACCGTATAATCAGGCACTTTGTCTGTATTGTTCGCATCCATTTCCATTTCACCCACATAACGTAAACCACCACTAATGCGTGTTCCCGTTAGAATACCATCGTAGATATAGTAGTTAGACCAAAGGCTAGCAGCATGGGTTGGTACATAAATTGGTGTTTTACCTTCTAAGTCATTACCACTGTCTTTGGTAATTTCCATATCAATGTACGTATAGTTTGCAGCGACGTCCCAGCTATCATTAATCATCCACTGACCTTGCAGCTCAACACCTTGAGAACGGATTTCACCAATTTGCAATTGAGGTCCCCATGGGTCTGTCGGATCTGACATTAATGCGTCACTTTTCACGATTCTAAACACAGACGCTGACGCTGTTTTTGTATAATCAGCTGAATCATATTTCACACCCGCCTCTATTTGCTCACCCAATTCAGGATCATAAGCGTTACCTTTTCCATCAAGACCGGCAGCTGGTTCAAAACTGGTTGCGTAGCTAATAAATGGTGAGAAACCACTTTCAAGCTCATACAGTGCACCAACACGGTATGAGAATTGACTTTGATCTGCATCTTTAGACGTTGTGCTTGTTGTATTGCTTGATTTATATTGATCGAAACGACCACCGGCAATCAGAACTAAACGATCAATTCGCACTTGATCTTGAGTATAGAACCCTAATTGTTCAACACTGATTTTTTCTTTCGATTCATAAGACTTGGTAAGTTTACTTTTATCAATCATGTCATTGTTTGGATTGAAAATATTAAAATTACCAAACTGATTGGTCGTACCAAACTCTTGATAAAGTGAGTCACCATCTAATTTCTGGTAATCAATACCAAACAACAGATTGTGCTCAATACCTCCAGTCACTACACGACCAGACAGTTGGTTATCAATCGTATAACCAGTTGAGCTTTCATCAGTACTGTAAATATTGCGATCAAGATTGCCCGTTGATGCATCAAAGTTACTTTCAATATGGTATGTATTCTCTTGATACAGCGATGCATTCATATAACGGAAGTTTTGTAAGAATGACCAGTTATTATTGAACTCATGGTTGATCTTATAACCAGCCATAAAGAATTCACGCTCAAACGTACTCCAGTTTTTATCTCCAACAAACGTGGACGGATCTGTACTGCCATTTGGATTGTCGTAAATCATTCCAGAAGATGGCATCGAAGAATTCATACCCATTGACGGATCATTCTGATAATACATATTAAAGTTGATCAGCGTTCGGTCGCTGACTTGCCAATCAACTGATGGTGCAATAACGTAGCGTTCTTCTTTTGTGTAATCAACTTGACCATCTTTTTGACGAGCAAGGGCAATAAAACGATAAGAGAAATCACTGTCTCCAAACTGCCCTGTCGTATCAATAGAGGCTTCCACTAGATTACCAGTACCTGTTGCTAATTTTACATCCGTACTTTTTTCTTTTTGTGGTGATTTGGCGATCATATTAACCATACCACCCGGTGGCATTGACCCATATAATACTGACGTTGGCCCTTTAAATACTTCAATTTGTTGAAGCGCAATAGGATCAATCTGAGGTTGTAAATTCCACCCATTTAAGCCTTGTAAAACCAAACCATCATAATAGCTTTGGTTTACATCAAACCCACGAATATTGAACGTATCGTACATTGTCACTGCACCACCTTTCTGCTCGGTTGTCACACCAGGAACATAGCGTAGTGCCTCATTAAGAGATTTAACACTGCGTTGTTCTAATGCTTCACCATCGAGAATAGTAATGCCCTGAGGGGTTTCCTCTGGCTCTAACGATGTTTTTGTTGCGGTATTACGATAAGCCTGACCAAATATTGAAATCGTCTCAATGTCATCAGAAGAGTTATTGTCATTAGCCATTGCTGAAATAGGAAAGAAAAAAGAAGCAGCAATTGCCGTTGCAAGTAACGAAACATTAAATGTTGAATGGTTTGTAGATACGTTCATTATAATCCTGTTTACAATCTCTTAAAATTGAATGCTAATGAGAATGATTCTCTTGCGCATGAGTATAATGATTTATTTTATGAAAAGTTAACAATTTGGGGCATGAATAAATATTTTTACTGATAAATTGATTTATAACAAAAGCTACGAGTTACGGATCGGCAACCAATACTCAACATCAATAATTTCTTCATTTTCATTCAGGTGATAAATTTCAAGATCAAATCCTTCAATGCCTTGATGGCCTGATAACGGTAACCATTCTGAGATCAACCATTCAACAGACCTCGCAAAGCCACCTGAATGACCTATATAAGGCAGAACCGCGTATTCTTGAGATGGGATGATAACTTGTGATACGTTTTCATTTAACGACATTAATACTGACGATAGACTTTCATCTTCAATAATACCTGCCCAGTAGATTAGGGACTCGGTATCATTTCGAGTGTCAATTACGCCATATTTACTCTCTGGAGATGAAGACATCTGAGTTAAATACCCATCGAGATCTTCCCATATTTGAGGAACTTTATCTAAAAAATCAGGAACATCTGAAAGCAAACCTTGCAGCGTGATAGGCAATCCCGTTAACGTGAAACTCTCTTTATATTCTAATCGCACTTGATAAAAACCAGAGCCTTGGATCTCTGTCAGACTTTGACTTTTTAGAAACGGTTTACGAATTCCTATTTTTTTACCTTGTTTTTGATACTCTCGCGGCGACATTTTAAAGTATTGTTTAAAAGAACGGCTAAAGGCTATCTCTGAAGTAAACCCATATAAATAAGCAATATCTAACATACGGTATTTTTTATTCAGCACCTCAATAGCCGCCATGCTTAAACGTAGCTCTCGTACATATTGAGCCACATTCATTCCGGTATGGCTTAGGAACACTCGTTGTAATTGCCAACGAGACCAGCAACTCATTTCTGCAAGTATCTCAACAGATAATGGGCTATCCATATTTTCATGGATATACGCCAAAATAGTATCAATTCGATTGAATGTTTTATCATTATCGATATCTGCCAACATAACTTATCTCCAGTACTTAAGGTGAACATAGCTTATATTGAGTAGAGGTAGTTATCAAAAACACAATTGATATCCTCTCTCTTTTTTAAGTCACAACACAACCCAAAAACATATCCAACTTGGTGAATAATAGTCCAGACATAAAAAATGGAAGCTTATTAATAAGCTTCCATTTTATTTTATCTGTTTAGGTTTTTAGCTAAATTAGCCTTTTAAACCTTGTTTGATTAGGTGTTCTTCGTATGTACCGTGGAAATCGTTAACGCCATCTTTTGTGATTTCGATGATGCGTGTTGCGATTGAAGATACGAACTGACGGTCATGAGATACAAACATTAATGTGCCTTTGTAGTTCTCAAGCGCCAAGTTCAATGCTTCGATAGATTCCATATCCATGTGGTTTGTTGGTTCATCCATTAATAGGATGTTTGGTTGTTGCATAATCAACTTACCAAATAACATACGACCTTGCTCACCACCAGAAATTACTTTAACTGATTTCTTGATATCGCTTTGAGAGAAAAGCATACGGCCAAGAATACCACGAACAACTTGCTCGTCATCGCCTTCTTGTTTCCACTGTCCCATCCAATCTAATAGATTTAGATCTTCAGCGAAATCGTGTCCGTGATCCTGCGCATACATACCAATATTGTTGTTCTCAGACCATTTGATCATGCCTGACATTGGTTCCATTGCACCAGCAAGCGTGTTCAATAGTGTTGATTTACCAATACCATTCTCACCGATGATCGCAATGCGCTCACCCACTTCAACCATCAGGTTAACGCCGTTAAGCAAGATGTTTTCGCCATAACCTTGCTTTAGACCTTCAACTTCTAATGCATTACGGAAAAGTGGTTTTTCTTGGTCAAAACGAATAAACGGAGATTGACGGCTAGATGCTTTAATCTCTGTAAGTTCAATTTTATCCAAACGCTTCTGACGAGAAGTCGCTTGTTTCGCTTTTGATGCGTTTGCAGAGAAGCGGCTTACGAACGTTTGTAAGTCAGCAATTTGTGCTTTCTTCTTCGCATTGTCTGCTTGAAGTTGCTCACGAGCTTGTGTTGCTGCTGTCATGTATTCGTCGTAGTTACCTGGGAATAGGCAAATATTTCCGTAATCCACATCAGCCATATGTGTACATACTGCGTTCAAGAAATGACGGTCATGCGAGATGATGATCATTGTACAGTTACGAGCAAGAAGAATGTCTTCTAACCACGCAATAGTATGCATATCCAAGTTGTTCGTTGGTTCATCAAGAAGCATGATGTCTGGTTCAGCGAATAGAACTTGTGCTAGTAAAACACGAACTTTAAGACCAGGAGCAACTTCGCTCATTAAGCCAAAGTGTAGAGACTCAGGAAGGCCTAGACCTAGTAGAAGTTCACCAGCGCGAGCTTCTGCTGAGTAACCATCCATTTCACCGAATTGAGTTTCTAAATCGCCAACACGCATGCCATCTTCATCTGACATTTCAGGTAAAGAATAAATACGGTCACGCTCTTCTTTAACTGTCCATAGCTCTTTGTGGCCCATGATTACAGTATCGATTACTGTGTATTCTTCGAATGCGAACTGATCTTGGCCTAATTTAGCCATACGTTCATTTGGATCTGTTGAAACTGTACCGCCAGACTGTTCTAACTCGCCACCTAAGATCTTCATAAAGGTAGATTTACCACAGCCGTTCGCGCCGATTAAACCATAACGGTTACCGTTACCAAACTTAACAGAAATATTTTCAAAAAGTGGCTTATCGCCAAATTGCATTGTGATGTTAGCAGTCGTTAGCACAGTACATTCCAATTAGTTATTCAAATAGACATAAAAAAGCTGGCCCGAATGTCCAGCTTTTCAAATTTGCGCTGATTATAGCAGCATTTGTGATTTACATCACTTTTTATTCTACTTAATTACTTTTCAATAACTTAACAGCCTATTTTTTGAATTTTAAAGCACAATATCATTCTTTTATCAGATACTGTGCTTTATGTCGTATAACTTGATACTCGAAAGAATATTATAAATAAGTATGTTCTCAAAAAAACAAAAGTCTGATCTTATCAACGGTCTTTTTAGTACTCTTATTTTGTTGGAAAGACATAAAAAAGGCTCAAACCAAAATTTGAGCCTTTTATCAATCTATTACATTATAGAGCGACTATAAAAGCTCTACCGATTGTTGAGCAATTACGAATTCTTCGTTGGTTGGGGTTGGTAAAGTATTGCACCTTAAATACTCCTAATTTTATGATGCTATACATTTCAGTGTTCAGACATCTAGGTTCAATAAATCATTCTGCAACTTCATCTTGCTGATAAACAGGATGTTTATATTGGTCATTTAATCTTTTTATTTTGACCATTTCCATTTCTGGGAAAAGTAATTTTAAATGGGATAACAAT
>NZ_MAJV01000122.1:0-47677 GCF_001691065.1 Aliivibrio sp. 1S128
GAATATAGTATTTTGTTTTTGTTTGTTGTATCAATTAAAATAAAATCATAAATAAATAATTAGTACATAATAAAAGGCCAGCCAAATTAATGACTGAACACATAGATATTTATTACTTAATGTTAAAGTTATAACGTTATTTTCTTTACCATCCCTGCTTCTGCATGCCCTGGAATATTACACGCAAACTCTACGTGATTATCACCATGGAAATGCCACGTAATTTGCTTCGCCTTACCTGGTTGAACTGTGACTGTGCTACCACTGTCATGCGCATGACCTGATGTCATTTGCTTCATCATTTCACGGTGTTCTAATTGCTCGGTTTCATTACCAATTGAGAACTCATGATCGATTTTACCTGTATTCATAATCACAAATTGAACGATATCATTAGGTTCAATATCGACTTCTTTTTTAAAGGTAATTTTCATATCATCAGATAAAATGACATGAACGACTTTATTTGCTTTCATGCCAGTTGCTGGCATCCCTACCGCATTCATATCGTCCATAGACATGCCTTCCATCTTGCTCATATCCATGTCTTTCATATTCATTTTGGAATGATCCATCTTACTCATGTCCATTCCTTTCATATCCATTGAGCCGTGATCCATTTTACTGTGATCCATTTCTGCCATTGCAGAACTCGCTACCAATGATAATGCTATTGCTAATACTGTTTTTTTCATTTTCATTTCCTTTTTTGTTTAATTATTTATTATGTGACTTATTCCATTACAGGTATAAGTCACTAATATTCTTATTTATTTAACGTATTTATATGTAAATTTCATTCTGAAAAATCTTTACACAAACGCTGTTTCCATAATTTGAATACCGCAGGAATAACGACTAAGGTCAATAATAATGCCGACGCCATCCCACCAATCATTGGGGCTGCAATACGCTGCATTACTTCTGATCCCGTACCGGAACCATACATAATTGGAATTAAACCGATGATCACCGTCAGTACTGTCATCATGACAGGACGAACACGTAATCCTGCACCCTCACCAATGGCTAACGTTAAATCTTGTTGTGTTACCGAGTTACTATTTTCTTTTGCTGTCGCTTGTTTTTCATCCCATGCTTGGTTCAAATACACCAACATGATCACACCAATCTCAACCGCAACACCAGATAAAGCAATAAACCCTACACCAACGGCAATCGAAAAATTAAAGTTTAAAATGTGCATTAGCCACAGACCGCCAACCATAGCTAACGGCAATGTCCCCATGATGATTAACACTTCACCAACTCGTTTAAAACTTAAATACAAAAGCAGCATAATAATCGCGATGGTTACAGGAATAACCGTCGTTAATTTCTCTTTTGCTCGTTCCATGTATTCGTATTGACCAGACCAACCAAGGGAATAGCCCGCGGGTAAATCCAATTGGTCATGCACTGCTCGTTGAGCGTCATGCACATATGAGCCTAGATCTCGACCGTCAATATCGACAAACACCCAACCATTAGGTCGTGCGTTTTCTGTTTTTATCATCGGAGGACCATCTTCATAACGAATATCCGCGACATCAGCTAAGGCAATTCGAGCACCGTTCGCCGTTATCAATGGCAAGTTCTGCAACTTAACAACAGAATCACGATACGATTGTGGATAACGAAAATTAATTGGGTAACGCTCCAACCCTTCAATGGTTTCTCCTACATTCATTCCACCCACAGCGGTTGATATAACTTGCTGAATGTCTTTAATATTTAAGCCATATCTAGCGGCTTGGCGACGTTTTATATCGATATTTATATAACGCCCACCAGCGACTCGCTCTGCATAAACCGAGGTGGTTCCTTTAACGTTATTTAAAATAGGTTCTAACTCTGCGCCGATCTTTTCTATTACGTTAAGATCGGGTCCCGCTATCTTTATCCCTATTGGGGTTTTAATTCCTGTTGCTAGCATATCGATACGCGTTTTTATTGGCATCACCCACGCATTCGTTATTCCAGGGAATTGAATCAATTGGTCTAGCTCTTTTTTAATTGACTCAGTAGTTACACCGTCACGCCATTCATCTTTAGGCTTGAACTGAATAACCGTCTCTATCATGGTTAATGGTGCCGGATCGGTTGCTGTTTCTGCTCGACCCACTTTTCCCCACACGGTATCGACTTCTGGAACGGTTTTAATTAATTTATTGGTTTGCTGTAATAGTTCACGCGCTTTACCAATAGAGATCCCTGGATAGGTTGTTGGCATGTACATTAAATCGCCCTCATCCAATGGCGGGATAAACTCACTGCCCATTTTAGAGATTGGATAATATGATGATCCCATTAAGATAACGGCAACCAGAAGTATCGTTTTTGGAAAGCGTAAACTCAAATTCAGTAATGGTCGGTAAAGTGCCACTAGCGTTTTGTTTATTGGGTTTTTGTTCTCAGGCAATATTTTACCTCGAACGAAATAGCCCATTAATACAGGTACTAAGGTAATTGCTAGGCCAGCAGAAGCCGCCATTGCAAAGGTTTTTGTGAAGGCTAATGGGGAGAACATCTTCCCTTCTTGGCCTTCTAATGAAAATACAGGAACAAAGCTTAAGGTAATGATAAGTAATGAGAAAAAGAGCGGAGGTCCAACTTCTTCTGCCGCTTTACCTATTACCTGCCAACGATTTTCATCCGTTAATGGTGTTTTTTCTATGTGCTTATGAACGTTTTCTATCATTACGATAGCACCATCAACCATTGCACCAATGGCAATTGCGATACCGCCTAATGACATGATGTTGGCATTAATGCCTTGCCAATGCATAACAATGAACGCACAAAGGATCCCAACAGGCAGACTTAATGCGATAACCAACGAAGAACGAATATGAAATAAGAATAAAGCACAAACAATGGCAACAACGATAAACTCTTCAGCCAGTTTCTCCCATAAATTTGTTACTGCATGGTCAATAAGTTTAGAGCGATCATAAGTCGCTTTAATTTCTACCCCTTCCGGTAAGCCTTTTTGTAATTGAGCCAATTTCTCTTTTACATTTGAAATGACGTTACTGGCATTTTCACCAAAGCGCATGACAATCACACCACCAACGGCTTCGCCTTCTCCATTAAATTCAGAGATACCACGGCGCATTTGTGGTCCAAGATTAATATCAGCGATATCACCAAGCAATAATGGCGTTCCTTTATCGGTTACTTTCAGCGGCAATGATTTTATGTCTTCTATACTGCTTAAGTAACCCGATGTACGAACCATGTGTTCAGCTTCCGCGACTTCGATAACCGAAGCGCCCGCCTCTTGATTCCCTTCTTTAATAGCTTTATTAATTTGTTGTAGCGTTAGGTTATAAGCTCGTAATTTATCAGGATCAATTTCCACCTGATATTGCTTCACCATCCCGCCGACGGTCGCAACTTCAGATACGCCATCGACTGTTTGTAGTTCATATTTTAAGAACCAATCTTGCAAGCTGCGTAATTCGGCTAAATCGTGCTTACCGGTTTTATCTTGTAATACATAACTGTATACCCAGCCCACCCCTGTCGCATCAGGCCCTAATGTGGGTTTTGCCTCTGCGGGTAATCTAGGTGCAACTTGGCTTAAATACTCTAACACCCTCGAACGCGCCCAGTACATGTCGCTATCATCATTAAAAATGATATAAACATAGGAATCACCAAAGAATGAAAAACCACGAACCGTTTCCGCCCCCGGAACCGCAAGCATGGCGGTAGTTAACGGGTAAGTCACCTGATCTTCTACCACTTGAGGCGCTTGTCCTGGGTAGCTGGTTTTAATGATCACTTGAACATCAGAAAGGTCAGGCAAAGCATCGACTGGTGTATTCTTTACACTGTAAATTCCTGCAACAACTAGAGCAAAAGTTGCAACGAGAACTAAAAATCGATTTTTAATCGACCAACGAATAATGGCGGGGATCATAATAACGCCCCTTCTTTTTCAATCTCAAGCAATTGATATTCATCATTTACTTTTTGAACTAAAAACTGAACCGCTTCGCCTTCACGAAAAGAAGCCAAATCAATCTTTTTATCAACCGAAAAATTCATTTCACCCGCTTCCCAATCCCATTGTGATACGGCTTTATGATCAAAGGTCACCATGCCAAAATCAGCCATTAACGTAGTAATATTGCCCGAAATCCAAACACTGTTTTCAGGGCCATTAATTCTACTTAATTCTGCCGTCTTGCTTGATTCAGAATCCAATAAGAATTGCGCTGACGTGACTACTTTATCGTTTTCTTTCAATCCCTTAACTATTTCTACTTTATTGCCTGCTTCGCGACCAGCGATAACTCGGGCTGAGCGATACTTCCCATTTCCTTCATCCAATACCACCCGCGCCATGCCGTTTGAACGGATGACCGCTTGACGAGGAATCGTTAATACTTCTTCTTTTGTTTTAGGGTGAATGGTTATATTAGCGAACATATTTGGTTTCAATGCACCGTCTTGGTTATCGAATTTTAAACGCATACGCATGGTTCGTGTTTTTGGATCCAAAATCGGATAAACGTAATCCACTTCACCTTCCCATCGTTTCCCGGGGACCGCATCTAACGTCATCACCGCTTTATTACCAGAAGATAACCAATGAGCCTGACGTTCAAAAACTTCAGCATCTACCCATACATTTTCTAAAGGTCCTGCACTAATAACGATTTGAGAGGGTGATAAATAGCCACCTTCTCGAATATTTAAACTCGCAATGACACCGCTTGAGATCGCTTTTATCTCTATGTTTTTATTTGCTTTACCGTTTCTAACAATAGAATTAACTTGAGCTTTATCCACACCCAATGACTGCAACCGTTCTCTTGCGCCTTTGACCAGTCCTTTTCGACCTGTTCGATACGCGTTTAGTAGTTCTTCTTGTGCTTTCACCAATTCAGGAGAGTAAAGAGTAAATAACACATCGCCCTTATTTACCTTTTCACCTATGGCATTAATATTTAGCTTTTCAACCCAGCCCGCTACACGTACGTTTACTTGCCACAACTTACTTTCATCAAACGCGATATAACCCACGGTATCTATATTTGGAGACAGGATCGTTTTCTCAACAAAAGCACTTTTTACGCCTAAATTGTTCACCACGCTTGGATCTATTGTTACGGTACCCGCTGGTGACTTCTCACCTTGTGCATCGTCGGCATAAACAGGCACTAAATCCATACCCATTGGTGATTTACCCGGCTGATCTCTGCGATAATTGGCATCCATAGGGGCAACCCAATACAAAGGCTCACTGCTTGATGATGCGCTATTTTCTTGAGCCATCATCGCCATTGCGCTCATTGTATGCCCCGAGTATAAATTCATGCTCGCTGCACCAACGACACCGCCAATAACAAGTGAAAGTAATGCTATTTTAACTGGTTTCATATTCTCTTCCTTAATGCTCAGACGGGGTTATTTGTGGTGCAGATACGGCATAATCAAAGCCATTTAAATAAAAAGCTAAATTACTGTATGTTTTACTTAAATCACTGAATAAACGCTGTTTCTCTAACTCAATACTCAGCTCATCATTGGCTGCGGAAATCACGTCATTAAATTGTGCTGTATTATTTTCGTAACCTCGTTCTACCGCTTTGGTTCTTTCTTTTGCTTGAGGCAATAACGTATTGTTGTAACGAGAAAGACGTTGTTCAAAATTCACTTTATCCACCAACAATGAATTCACTTTGGCGTTCAATTGTCGTAATAGCACATCACGTTGTGACTTCGCAGAACCCACTTGATACTGTGCAGCCGCATAATTTTGATCTTGACGTTTATCGGTAAACAGAGGGATGTCCATAGTTAAATAAGCGCTGACTAAATCAGAGGCGGGTTGTCCCCCCATTCCATTCGCTTGACGGTAACCGTACATGACCTCGACACCAAATTGTGGTGAGTAAGATTCGTTGGCAATATCTACTTTTGTTTTTGTTGCCGTGATCGTGAGTTCACTCATTTTTACGGTTGGGTTTGAATTTAATAAGTCATAAAATTCAGTTTGTTGAGGTGATTTACTCGCTAATAGTCGCTCTAAGGTAGACCACTCTAGTGGTGTTATTTCTTTTGATTTTTGATCCGCTAAGTTAGGTAACCACTCGCTAAGCTGCGCATAAATGCGTCCTTGTAATTGACGATTTGTTTGCAACTTCTCATCGAGTCGAGTTAGCTGAAGCTGTGCTTGAAGAAGATCCTGACTTTCGCTTTTACCAATGGCGTAATTGGTATTAATGTATCTTTCCATTTCAGACAATAGCTGACGGTTTTCATGCAAAATCGCCTCTGCTTTTTGTAAGAAGCCTAGCTCTATCCACAGTTGGGTGATTGTATTTGCGACATCGAGTTCACGAACTTGAATTTTCATCGCCAGCACATCCGCTTGCTGCCCAGTTTGCTTTTGTTGCAAATCTAAACTGGAGCCTCGCCCAAACTTCTGCATGAGTCCGACAGAAATATTGGTCATTGGATCGTCATCAAACTTAAAACTGTCTACTGGTAGCCCACCAAATCCGACTTTAAGAGTAGGATCAGCAAGCGTTGAACTTGCAATACCAGTGGATCGTAGTGCTTGTGATTGCGCGTATATTTGCTCTCGACTTGCATCTGAAGACAACGCTTGCTCGATAAGCTGCGTCAATTGACTTTCTGCCAAGGCTTGACCTGAGAGTACTAGCGAGATCATTGAAGCTAACCACACCTTTTTAGAGCGTGTACGTAATGTATTTTTCATGGAATCATTCCAATAATGACGTGATAATAAAGATGGATCACTGCCATGATTAAACCGATAAATAAGCGTTAAATATCTTATTTAGAGAGTTGATTTAATTGGAATTATGCTATTGGAGGACGGTAAAGCGAAGAAGAGGTAAATGAACGTATTTGCTCGTTATATTGAGCATATACAATTACGGATGCCGTTGCATTAGTATAAGCGGTAAGTCCGATAGGTAACGCGTAAACAGAGACAACACACATGGTTTTACAACAGCTATCGCCTTTATCAGAACAATGGTGGCTGTTATTCATCGACATTGATGACATATCACACTGCATATAACTGATGTCATTGTTTTTTGAAGAGTGACAATCTGACATGCAGTCCGTCATATTCTCTGTATTTTGTGCAGCTTCCATTGGCATATTCATCACCATTCCTTCCATTTTCATTGGATAGCTGTAAGCAGCACTTGATAGCACTAATGCCACCAGCGTAATACTTGTTACTAACCATTTAGAAAAAGAAGTAAACACGATAAAAAATCCAAATATACAGAATGTAAGGATAATAAGCCTTCCACTTAGGGGAAGGTCAATTATTTTATGTGAAAAACGTCTCAAATTTGAAATCAACCGCTTACGAAACATTAATGAATTAACGTAACGCATATTTTTACAAGGGAACTTTTGGTAGATTATCGAAAAATTCAAGGATGTTCTTTTAATGAAAAAACCTCATAAAATCGCGAGTTTAGAGCTAGGGCGACTGTTCGCTCTGTTTGCGATTATTGCTTTGCATTCTCAAATCTTCATGACGTATTTATTAGTCGATGATGTTCCCGTTTTTGGTTATGCTTTTAATCAATTAACCCGTTTTGCTGTCCCCTTCTTTTTTATTCTGTCTGGTTACTTAATTCAACCTAAGTTATCAACATCACCGTTCAATACGCTTAAGCATTACTCATCACCATTAATCAAAATCTGGCTAGTTTGGAGCCTATTATGCCTAGCAATGCCATTTAATTGGCAACGAGTAGCAACGGATGGGTATTTGGCTGAGCGTACAGGCTATTGGAATTGGTTAACTCAAAACCCTCTAAATGCCTTAATGGAAGGTGGGATGGTGCATTTATGGTTTATCCCTGCACTGGTTATCGCAGTTGCAATTACCGCAATAATCATTCATTTTAATAAATCGTCTTTGCTTATTCCTGTTGCAGTTATCTTGTATGCTTATGGTGTTATGGGCGGCAGCTATCAAACATTAACTGAAGTATGGACGCCCTTCTTTACTCGTAATGGTCCTTTCTTTAGTACATTGATGGTTGTGATTGGTTTTGAATTGAGACGCCGTAATATCTCCCTATCCTCAACTAAATCATTATTATTACTGATTGTTGGTTTAATCATTCACTTTAGCGAAGCATATTGGTTAACAAAATTTGACATCCCTTTTAACTTGCATGATTTCTTAATCGGAACCCCATTAATAGGTATAGGGTTATTTTTATTTTTATTATCAAAACCAAATTTAGGAAATCATCCTATAACCTTTAAATTAAGCAAACACGTTCTTGGTATTTATGTATGCCATCTACTCTTTGTCGTTGTTTTCTTAAATATTACTGGAATGATGGGGCTTACTTTGGCAATGAGAGACTTTGTGATTGTATTTGGGACAGCAACGCTATCTACCTTATTTGTTTTAGGGGTAAATAAAACGCCATTAAAGCGAGTGTTATTTAGATAAACGACCCCATAAACTTAATGAGACGTTTATACTGACCTTAAGCGGCTGTAATGATCTAATCGTTCAGGACACCTCTATAAGTTTTAGTAATTATGTCACTAGCGGTGAATATGGATAAGGAAAATACACGTAGAACGTTTACTCTTGAATATAAACAAGATGCCGTTAAATTAGTTACAGAGCAAGGTGTTATGGATTTATATATATCAGCATGAGTGGAAAAAGGGAATGTTGGGATAACGCTCCTACAGAGCGTTTTTTCACAGTATCAAACACGAACACTTGAATGATGAAATGTTTAAAACTAAAAAAGAAGCGAAGCTAAGTATTTTAGATTACTTGCCGTATTATAATGGCTGCGGCCCCATACCGCTAATGGGTATTTGTCACCGCTCCAATACGAGAAAGAAACACGATATCTAGTGTCCGCTTTTTGTTGACCATTACACTTACTCATTGGTTAATGGCTTAATATCCTTGTCTGGTAAATTCCCCTCTGTAAAAACAACAAATGCTCGTCGGTTAGCTGCATTTGCTTTTAACGATCTTTCTTCAACAATAGGGGATTTTTCACCAAATGATTTCACTTCCCAAACAAACTGATCGGGATCAACCTTGGTTTTTAAATATTCTTGCACTGCTATTGAACGCATTTTAGCTAATTTTTCGTTGTAGCTAAGTGAACCTTGATAATCAGTATGACCTGCAATTAGAATTCGGCCTGTTAGCCCCTCTAATTTTAATGCCAATTTATCTAACTCTATCTTATCTTTATCCTTCAATATTGATTTATCAAAATCAAAATGTGATGCCATTGTCGCATATACTTTTCGTTTCGGTTCAGGTGGTAAACAAGCTGGATTAGTTTCTATACCTACGGTTTGCTCAAAAACTAAATAAGCACGTCGATTCGCCGCATTTGCTTCTAGACTCCGACCTTTAGCTATTGGCTGTTTTTCTCCATAAAACTTAACTTCCCATTCATAATTGTTTACTGGTAACGTTTTTAATAAATACGCTTTAATGGATTCAGCACGTCGACGAGATAAATCTTCATTATATTTGATCGAACCTTGATAATCAGTATGACCAACAATAGCAATGCGCCCTTTAAGTTTATCTATATTAGCTATAAATTGATTCAAAGAGGCATAATCCGTCTCTTTTAATTCAGATTTATCAAATTCAAAATGCTCAGCCACAGCCACTTGTATTTCCCGTTGTGGTACCAAACACTCAGCAATCAAAAATTTTTGAACTCGTTCGTCATATTTATCTACATTCTCTTGGCTTACATAAGTTTCTGTACTACAACCAAAAATAGAAAGTAGGCTTAACCCTAACATCCAATGTTTCATATCTACACTTCTCATATCCTAAATCTTACCTATGAGGTTAATGAAGACCCCACTCGCGTTATAGTCATCATCATTCGTTAAATTATCATCAAAATTGGAAAAGTTATAACCTACCCCGATTTTAAAGTTCTCGGTAACGTATTTATTAAAAGAGAGTAAAGCCCCTTCTTCTAACTCATCATTTTGAGTATCGACTTTCCAATGATATTCGCCCGTTACATCCCAGTTTTTCATTATTCGGTAAGAGGCGCTAAGACCAGTAAGGTAAATTTGGCTATTTACATCAACACCGACACCTGATGCTCTATCAAACCGTTCAAATTTATCTTTATATGCGAACTTAGTACCAAGATCTAAATTTGCATCCCATGAGTAAATCGCTTCTGTTTCCACAATATGGCTTTCAGTATCAGAATATTCGACATCGCGGTTTAAATTATCAAAATCAACCAAGTAGGTATAACGAGCTAATAGGTTTAATTTATCATTATAAATAGGTCGATAAGCAAGACCAATGCTTGATTCAATAAAGCGTTCAAGTAATTCGTTATTCGTATCATTCATCGCTTTAGAGTAATTAAATTTACCAAATAAGGTATATTCTTCCGTTAGATGGTGTGTATAACTATTGGTAGTTACCCATTGTTCAATTTTTTCATTTGTCTCTTCAGTTTTATCTACTCGATACTCAATTTTATGCTTTAGAACGATGTAATCGAGATCCAAACCAATATTAAAACTAACAGCTCTTCGATTCACGATACCCGTAATGGTGTTTTCAGGATCATCGCTATAATCAATCTCCCCCTGTTGATAAGCAATTCCAATATCAATATCATCGGTAACTTCATTATCAAAACCAAAAGAATCAACTCGACCTTTTCCGTTATTTTCATTAACAAACTGGTTTTCTTGGTAGAAATCAACAGAATCCGTCAATGTTGCTCGTTGACCTAAAATAACGTTGTTTTGGTCTTCATAATTATCATCAACATAAGTAACATAAGTTGAATAATCGTTAGTTACATCATAAGTAACGGTTGCTTCTGCGGCATCTCCTCGGCTCCCGACGGTATAGGCACCACCAAGACTCAAGTCATCTAATACGCGAGTTTCTGCACCAACAGTGACACTGTCGTTATCATCATAAGTTTCAGTGGCATCAACAGTTTTTTGACCTTTAATATAAACGCTGTTTTCGTTATCCCAAAGATATTCAACTTTTGCACCGGCAAGGTTACCCGTGCCTGATTCATTGTTTTGATTCAATTCTTTTATGTGTTTACCAGCAAAAGAAACTTTAATATTTTCAGTCACTAAAATTTGTGTTTCAACATCAATTTGCTCTGTATCTGTTTCTAACGTGCCATCAATTTCAGTTTCTTCCATTGATGTAAATCGAGTAGATACTTGAACCCTATCACTAACTTGTAAGCGAACTTCGGTTCCATAAGACTCTTGTTCAAGATCGTCAGTTTGGCTCGCGTATGAATAACCCGCATCTTTTGATTTGTACCAAGCTTTCACATCATTACCAACTGCACCGAAAAGATCTGGGGCTAAATCATAAAGACTAACGACACCAAGAACTTGAATATTATCCCCTTCACGATCATCATCACTTACGCCAGACGAAATTGGTGTAAATGTTAAACCACCATCAAAAGATACAAAGTTACTGTCAACTTGTGTTCCTTGCGTTCGACCAAATTCCGTCTTTAAATATGTTCCTTCTGTTGCTCGTAACGTTAGATCTGTTGAAAATAACTCATAGTTTTGTGTGTCTTTTTCTTCTGATGCGTAGGTAGCACCAACGCCAATATAATCATTTAACCATCCTTTAACTCTTCCCCCATAGACCATTGCGTCAAGTGCATCACTTCCACTCGGTACATATTCATAATCAACCGCTAAATAATTTTCATAGCCACCACGAGGAGAGTCATCAATCACTGAACTGAAACTATCAGAAACAATATCAGACAGTGGTTTTGTGAGTATTATTCGTCCTTGATATTCATCAATTTCATAATCACGACCAGATTGTAGTGATATTTCATTTTCAACAATACCACTGTCTTTGTTCATTATTTTTATAGATACTTTATCGCTTCCAGGAATTACTTCACCATGTTGTAAGAAGTATAATGAGCCTCCAGTACCAAGAAATTCATCATGTGCATATAATGAATCTGATTGCGAAGCAAAGCCGACGACATTTAAGCGATCCTCTCCAAATTTTGTTGTTGACCGAGTACGATAATCACCTTTAAAACCATATAAGCTCCGATTGTAATCAGCATTATCTGTCCCAGTTACACCAGTATTGAAATTTCCCCATAAATACTGGGACTTGTCATATTGAACATCTAAATATACCTTACCTTTTGTATTTACAATTTTTTGAATGTTAGCCCCATCGCCATAATTTCCATACATCATTTCATCATCGCCATCGACGATATCAAAAACAGTCGAACTATCATTTGCAGCAAAGGGGCTTTTAAACATATCTTTTATCGCGTTTTCTTGAGTATCTACATGAGCGACAACACGTAATTTGTCGCCAAATTTACCTTGACCAAAATAAGCGATTCTACCTTGGTTATAAATATCCTTTACGTATTGATCATTGACCTCAAGAGCACCAGCACTACCTCCAACATGATTTTTTCCTACATAAAAGTCAGCTAAACCAGCTTGCGCATAATAAGTATCTGGAATACGGGCATAAAGAGAGAAATGGCGTTCTTCTCCTGAATCAAAAATAACCGTTGTAGGAAAACGATACGCGTCCGTTGGAAGAAATATCTCTGCATACAACTCCCCTTCGAGAACATCAAATTCATCTTCACCAATAATAACCTTATCAACCCCATTTAAACCAGTTCCGATAAACTTAGCCAAACCAGAGGACGTCGGTATATTCTGACGCATTAATGTAGAACGACCAAAACTATGACCACTTGTTGATTCGTTACTATTTTTGTCAATAGATAATTCTTTATTCGGACGTACAGTATCGACAACACCTAGCGTTGTGACATCCATATTTCCATCTTTGTCCCACACTTTTAATCGAAACAGCAATTGCTGCCCAAGCTTAAATCTGTAATTAACGTCTGTTGAGCCGTCCCATTCAATATCGGTACTGTTTGCAAGCTTTTCACCTTTCATCACAGCTAGAGGCTGAGACAGGTGGCGATCAGCACCACGATATACTTCAAGCTGCCAAGAGCTAATGTAATAACTGTAATTAGTGTCAACGGAAAAGTTTAATGGGTTAATCAGTTTCCCGTCGTCGACTTCAACTTCATCCGTCGCGCTTAAATCTAAAACAGGATTAAACTTAGTAATATCACGACTCGCCCAGATAGCCCCCTCATCTAAATAAATACGAGAACTGTCTGTTTGCTCACGAACATCCACTGAAATATCCATCGCGTTGGAATCCAGCTGTTGTAAGTCATCTGTTTCTTTTGCTAGCGTCATTAATGGGAATACATACAATGCATATAACGTTGCATGATTCTTATTGAATAACTTCATACATCTCCTAATAACTTCTTTATTTTTATAGTTTTGAGTTATTTATTTTTGAATACTAAAATTAAATTTCGTTAATTGATTCGGGGAAATTCTTAATACTTTCGGGTTTTCACTAATTACTTTCATTCCTGTCGGTAATGAATCCGTGTCAACTTTAACTAAGAATTGTTTTCCCTTATTATTAAGAACCCATTGATCGGGTACGTGGTAACGCCCATATTCATCAGTTTCAATAACGATACCTTCAACCGTAATCAATCTTACGCCTGGAATACCATCCTCATAGATCCCCATATTTTCAATGACAATTTCCCATAAATACTGGTTATTATCCTTGTATAGATTACGAGTTATTTTTAAATTTTCTGCGGAAAGCCCATCTTTTTTGTTTCCAGTATGATCTATGCTTATCACACCACTTTTACTGAATGAGATATGAGAACCGTCAGTCGTTGTTACGGTAAAATCGAATTTGTCTTTATTTTTTGTCGCAAATTGGACAACCGCTATATTTCCTTCAGGTAGCGTTCTGTTTCTCGATAAGCCAAATAGATGATCAATGACAATACTTTGATTAATAGGAACAATGCCTTTTTCTTTTAGGCTTTCTTTTTCACCTTCAATTTCTATCGTCGTAGAACCCGTGACGTAATGACTATGATCGATATTAGCGGTTAATTTAATATCAAAAGCGGTTGCATCAGCTTGATATCCATCCCCATTATTATCTTCAAAAACTTTGCCAATAATCGATGCCGTATCGAATAACTTATCGGGTGTAATTTCAACAGTCGCACTACTCATGTTCGATTTGATCTCTAACGGTCCTGTTGTCATTCCTTCCGCAGGGGTCATTGCATAAGCGGTATTGACGTATTGACCAAATGTAGTACCTACTGTGGCTCGTAATAGATAACGGACCCTGACATTTTCTTGCACGGTTGAACCACTCGATCCATACGCAAGCATATCGCCGATAGAAAATGATAAAACTTGAGTTACTGCTGGCTCTTGATTACTAAACACGTCATCTGCCGTATCAAAAACACCATCAGGACCACTGTTTGTAACTTCTGTCGAATTCTCAACATATTGGAAACCTGATGGATATCGGTCTTCTAACTTGACACTTTTAAATTCAGCTTCATTATTATTTTCGATAACCACTTCATACTCAACGACATCTCCTACCTGAATGGAGTCTTTAAGTGCTTGTTTTGTTACCTCTAATTGACCTTCATTATCTGCAAATTTTTTCACATGAACAGTCACGCTATCTTGAGCGGTTTCTCCACCAGGTGCTGTTGCGATAAACGTATTCGTAATATTATCATCAAGCCCTTTACCTATTTTTCCTACAACGGTAATAATAAATCCGTTACCTTCATACGCTTTTAAGGTTTGAGTCGAATTAAGATCAATCGAATTTTCGGTCGTCACTACTGATAAACCAGGAACTTCTTTAATCGTGGTTGTCCATTCAGTAAATAAAGGGTTTCCATTCGCTCCTTGAAGCGTCGAAATTTCATCAACTAATTGAACACCCGATACATCCGATGAACCTCTATTAGTCACCGCCAGCGTGTAAGTGATTTCATCATCATCGTTTGTGTATTCGCTTTTATCTGCAATTTTCTTTACAACAAGAACAACACTTTCTGGTTGCAATACGGCCGTAGAATCAATGCTTGATATACCATCATTCATTGTAGCTGTATTGCTGATTTCCCCTAATGCTTTGGGATTTACCACCCCTTTAACAACAAATTCAATCGTTGCACTAGGTGCTAAGTCGACAACAACATCGATATCATCCCCGATAGGAAGTGAGTTAATCGTTGTCGTATCGTATTTATCATCGTAAATATGATAATCAATACTCCATGAACTAAAGGCTTGTTCTGTGGTACCAAAAACGGTGTCGACTTGTAGATCGGTTATTAAATCAGTAATTTGAATATTTTGTGCGAAGCTTGCAGCATCATTTACTAATGTAATATAAAATTCTGATTCTTCCCCTGCTATGTATGACCCCTCTTTTGAGCCATCCTTAAGTGTTTTATTGAAGGTTACTTTTTGATCTTCAGGTTTAAGCTCTGCTTCTTTATCAATAGATACACCATCAAACTCCATCGTTGCCGTATTTTTAATGACACCAATTGCATTTTTATTAACGTTTCCACTAATAGTAAATGTCACAGTATCTAGTGGAGCGAGATCTATATTTACATCAATATCTTCGTTAAAAGTTGAACGTGACCTTGTAATTACCGTATCAGAATCTAATACTTCAACATCAAGAATCCAAAAATTAAAAGCGGATTCTGTTGCTCCGTCGATAGTTTCAACAGTAAGACCTGAAATAATATCTTGCAGTTTTATATCGTCTGCAAAGCCATTAGTTTCATTTGTTACCGTAAGAACATAATCAGAAACTTCACCAGGGGTATAAAACTCAACAGGCGCTTCTTTTGTTAAAGTAACCGTAGGTATTATAGGAACACTTATCGCTTCTGCTGTATGTATAACACTATCTAACTCAACGGTAACAATGTTTTTAACTTCACCATGAAGATTATCCAAGAGTTGACCGCTCGCAATAATAGTCACGGTATCATTAGGCGCAATTTCAATTGTGCCATTAATATCATTATTACTAATGACCGGTATAACTGAATTTCCCGTTGAAGACGTCCCTATAATATCAATTGAATTAGGAACAAATGCAGTGACGACTGAACCATCAATAGTTGTACTTTCTATGGTCGATAAGAAGTCGGTTACTTTTACGTCTTTTGCCCAAGCTGCCGTCGTGTTTGTTATTTCAATCGTATAAGTCAGTGTATCGCCAGCCTCATATATTGGTTTATCTACGACTTTTGTTACGACTAATGCGGCCTCCTCTGGTGTATACGTGGCTTGTGCTGTTTTTATATTTCCATCACTGTCTGTGACAACAACTTCATTAGTAATGTCACCCATTGCTTTGTCATTAACCTTACCTTCTAAATGTAAGTTAACCGTTTGCATTGGGGCAATATTGTAATCAATGGCATAACCATTTGAACCTGTAATTTCAGTACCAGCAACTGGCTGAGTCAATGACGGATCAGTACCGGTTACAACGACATCAGTTATATCCCACTGTTCAAAAGCTTGGCCTGATAGTGCTTGTGCTGCAAAGTCAGTTTTAATATTATTAACTAAATCAGTGATATTGACGTCAGTTAAGTAACCTGAACCAATATTCTCAACCGCCACATCAAACCCTATAGACTCTCCTGGTATATAGGTTGCCGGTATGTTAGTTGTCGTTTTAGTCACTGCTAGCTCTCCTTTTTCAGGAACAACGTAACCCACGTTAACACGATAGTTATTACCATCAATTTCAACAACATTCGTGAATTCACCAATAGCATCTTCGCGAATAACCCCTGTAACGATAATCTCAACTAAAGTTCTTGTTGAATCGGCATTTTCACCCGCCATTTTGATCGTTGAGTTAATATCTCCAGAAGTGGATAATGTACTAATATCTGTGTAACTAGGCGCAGAATCATGATCTCCATCAGAAACTATACGAGAATCAATAGACCAAGAATCTAATGCCGGCTGCATTGAACCGTCTGCGGTCTCGACTAGGAAACTCGAAATCTCATCGATAATGGCAACTTCAGAGTTTGTATCTGAATTATTAAGAATTCCTATTGTATAATTAATGACTTGCCCTGGTGTATACGTACTGATATCTGATTGTTTTGTCGCTAGAATTTTTGCTGTACCTGCATTTAATATAATGGCATTAGTCGTATCACTATTGATCGTGGCTGTATTTGTTATTGAACCAGTGGCTGGCCCAGCAACTAACGCACTAATCTCAAACACTACGGTATCCGTTGGCATAAGATCAAAGGTCGCATTTAAATCACCAGTACCATTATAATTACCGCTAATCGAAAAACGAGCAGGCCTTGGGTTTTCAATTAAGTTAACACTATTTGAAGAAAATGCAGTTACACCATCCGAGGTATTAATCGTACTAATAAGATCTTGGATCAATACATCGTTAGCAATACCTTCCCCTTCATTGGTTACCGTGATCTGATAAGTCACCTGACCATTAGGGTTATACTCGCATCCTGTTCCTGTATTAGAAGGGAATGAGCAAGAGTTACCGTCTGCGGTTGTATTAGTCACGACTTTTTCAAAGACCAATATAGGGTCTGTCGGTGGAATAGTACTGGTGGTGACACTGTCGGTTCCACCAATGGCTGTATTCCCGTCAATAATGCCAACCGCATCTGTACGAATCTCACCCGTTATTGTAAATGTAATTGTTTCCATCGGACCTATATCAAGACCATCTGCTTCTTGAATATCTAAATCACTGCTAGGATCATAATTTAGAGTCTTAGTATCTACGTTTAAATCTAGGCCCCTTGTGATAACGTGACTAATATTTGTATTAATGAATGCAGGCTCTATATCTCCACCTATTACTTCAACGGTGATATTAGAAATTAGATCTTGTATTACCGTATTATCATTCCATACTGATTGATTGTTATTCACTGTAAATTGATATTCTACGACATCCCCAGGTTTATAAGTGTCACCATCGCTATAAGGGTTGCCATCAATAGAGATAATCTCTTTAGATACTTCTAAATTTGATGGGTCAACATTAAAACGAACCGCTGCTAAATCGCTAGAACCATAAGTCGGAACCACTCTAAAATCATCTAGAGTCTCCTCACGGATTTGAGACTCCATAACAAAATCGATCCACCCTCCAGGTGCAATAGAAACAAATGGCAAATCAATATCAACATTGTCTCCTCCAACAAAATCACCAATGGATGTCATTGGTTCATCTGAAGTTGTCGCGGTAACTTTCCAACCGGCAGGTTCATATACTGCACCATATTGACTATCAGGCTGGTTTGTTAACGTTTGAGCTAATTTAACTTGTAAATCAGAAAATTTTTCAACTAATGCATTACCGTACTCAAGACCATTACCAGTATTTTCCAAACGTAAGTGATAGACTGCTTGTTCACCATCTACTGTATGGTTATACGTCGTTTTTCTCGTCGATAAAGAAGTGTCGGTATAACCTAAGTGGGTTGTTGTTAGATTAACCGGTAACATAACTGAGCGATCTGATGTTACTTTGTATTCATTATCGATATCAGCTTTATTAAAAAAACTGCCCACCGCCTCTTTTCTAATGTGTGCTTTAATGGTGTAACGCACAAATGGCTGAAGTAATGTTGAACTTGTTGATGCTAAGTCAAACTCTGTATCTATGTCTTTATTATTTTCAACAGTACCAGGGTTAGAGAGCGAACTTGCATCTGATTCAGCACTAATAGACCAAGCATCAAAAGCGGTACAACTAACCGTTGTTCCACTGGTTAAATCATAACACTCAGTTTCAATCTCGCTGATTTCATCAACAATAGAGATGTCATTTAAATGCACATTATTATTATTACGAATTTCAATTTGATACTCGATAAACCCATTAGGCTTATAACCATCTAATCCACTTGGTAATACCGTTGTTCCATCAGTATCATAATAAGCAAGGATCGTTTTTTCATACTCAAACTTCTGAGTATTAGGTTTTGAGAGTGCACTGACTTGATCACCATTGACGCTAAGTATATTGTTGATTTCCCCGACGGCGTAAGGGCTGACAGTTGCAGTAACAATATATTCGATGGTTGCATCCATTGGTATCGATGCGTTAGTATCAATATCTTCACCATCTTCAACCGTACCTATTTGAGCATTGCTTCCTGCGGCACCACCAATGACTTCGGTTGTTATTGTCCAACCAGGTTCAAACGCAGGGCCTGTTGTTCCGTCAATTAATTCGACTTCTACTTTTGATATTTCGTCCAAAACAGGAATATCATACGCGTTCCCATTTCCATCATTAGTGATCACCAAATGATAAGTTAAAGTCTCGCCTGGTTCATAATTAACCTCATCTGTTTCTTTAGAAAAAGTTAAATGATATTCATTCGGTCTTAATGTAGCATCTCCAATCTCAATATTACCAATGGCATCGTCTCTAACAATCCCTTCAACCGTATATAAAACATAGTCACCCCCAGCAACATCAATGGTTGTATCTATATTTTCATTATCTTGTACGATACCATCCATCGTACCATCCGTTGTTCCTAAAGCACCGTCACTATCTTCTTTTTCGACCTTTACACTAAAAAGTTCAGAAAATGGATTGCCATATGTCCCATCCATTAATTGAACACTTAACCCTTTAATATCTTCAAATATTTCATGGTCGTTTAAGTAGCCAGTAGTAGAAGAAACTTTAATCGTATACGTTAAGGTATCACCAGGGGTGTAGTATTGTTCTACATTCCCATTAACATAAAGCTCACGCTCTGTCGCTGAGCCTTGCCCAACACGCTCATTGTCATGGTGTGATACATGTGATTCTTCCGTAACTTCACCATAATCACGATAAACATAAGCATCATTCGACAACAAATTAGTAAGTACACCAGAAGTATTATTTGATCCAACAAAGTTATCTTTTACTCTGGCTTTTATTTGAAATACTTTTGCTTCTAAAGGGTTTAAATTAAGCGTCGTTGACGACCCAACTTCAGGATAAACAAAGTTATCGTTGTTTTGATCACCAAACTCGGTTTCACCATCTAATTTAATTGACCAATATTCAAATGGAGATTGATCATTATCATCCTCAAAATAACCATCTTTATCATTCGCTAATACCCCTTCTATATCTGCCATTAAATCAATAACAGTTAAATTATTCGCCGTCGTTGTTGAGCTGTTGTTATATAACGTAATACTGTAAGTGATATCCTCTCCTGGTATCACTTTTACTTTATCTGATGTTTTTACTATAGAAACATTAAATCGGCTGAGTAAAGCATCTTCTCCCAATTCAGCCGTCGAAGAACTTTCAGTATTTGTTGCAGGATCGAAAGTTTCAACAGTGTTAGATATTTCTGAAAGAGAGTAATCATCTTTAACGATACCAGTGACTTTATATGCCACATAACCCATACCATCGTAACCGCCAGCAGACTCTTTTGGGTCAATATCAACTTTTGATTGAATGTTCCCACCATCTGGCCAGGTTGATTTATCATCTGCGTAACTTCCTGAACTTGGGTGGCTATCCGTAGACGATTCGATTACCCAACCAGCTTCAAATACCCCCAGTCCATTGATATCATCAAAAACATCAACATCATTTGCAAAACCTTCGCCTTTATTAAATACATAAATATCAAAAACGACCTCTTCACCAATGACAAAATTATCGTTACTCGTTGTTTTAGTAACAAACACATCTGGATCTTTATATCTAACCCATGCATTATCAGAGTCAGATTCACCGTTATCTGGTGTTGTTACTGTCGCTATATTATTAAAGCTACCCCAGACAATTTTATTTTCATCTGAGCGATCAATATTCGCGACGATAGTATAGATAACTTCAACATTAGGAGGAATTTGAGCTACGGTATCTAAGTCTTTATTATCCTCCGTAACACCAACATCAGTGGCAGCGAGTAAATTTTCCTGCTCTTGAGCAGACAGATCTGACGCATCAATTACATTAACTTCATGAGTTATCGTCCAATTCATAAATACAGGCATAGGCGTGTTATCGGGTTCTAACATATCTGCTTCAATAGCTGATATTTCATCAGTCACATTGACATTAGTTGCATAACCATTAGATTTATCATTACCAACAACAAGTTGATAAGTTACTGTCTCTTCTGGTTTTGAATAATAGGTTTGCTCACTACTAAACGAAATTGCATTATCAACCTTCACTCGTTTTTCGATTGAAACTGCAAAATCTTTAGGCACAGAAGCTCTGTCTGCAATTATACTTTCATCAACAGTAACGAGATTATTAATTTCACTATTCGCCGTTGGTATTGTTCTTGCTATTATTTTATAGGTTACGATTGTTTCGGGTTCAATGGTTGCTTTCACATCTAAAATGGTTGGGGAGGTTATAGCGCCTGTAATCCCTGTATCTGTAGAACTGGCAACAGTCCCATCAATTTTTTCTGCGCTCGCCGTAATCAGCCAAGAAGAATAAGCAGGAACACTATTTCCATAAATGTCCGTAACCATAACTGACGCAAGATCATCAACTACCGGTATTTGATCAGCAAAACCGTCTCCATTATTCGTTACTTTAATGGTATAAGTTAATAGCTGCCCTGAAGAATAATAGTGAGTATCCACATCTTTTGTTACACTAAGACTATCATCAGGCATCTGAACACCAGTCCCTGATTCTGAAACATCATCACTACATAGAAGACCGTTATCAAGAATCAATCCTATACTAGAATCACTGACAGTCGCTGTTAGTTTATAATTCACTTGCTCACCGGGAGCTATATCCGGTGATATGGTTAAATCTCCAGTTTGAGTTGCACCGTAATTAAAGCTTCCTGCATCCGTACCTTCTATATCTGACCCATTAACAACATCTAATTTCCACGAACTAAAAGCACTCCCTTGTCCTTCTCCTCCAGCCTGCTCGCTTTGAATACAAGATAACTTATCAACAATAGTTAGATTATTCGCAAAATATTTATCCGATGTATTATTAACAGTAATATCATAGACAACTTCTCCTCCCGGAACATATTCACTCTGGGTTGTTGTTTTTGATACTGTTATTTCAGGATCACTTAAATTTAAAACATACTCAGGATCTACCACTCCTGAAATAGTATTAATTGGATCTGCCAATGAACCATCAGCTTTAAATACGCTTGCCGTTACATTTTCAATTTCACCAATAGTAGCGGGAGTTACTTTAGCCGTAATTACATAGCTAATTTCTTCTTCTGGATATACTGACACAATGTCATCAAAAATTTGATCAATCACTTCTCCACTTGTATTCAAAGCAGATATTGATTTACTTCCTATCGACGTGACTTTACTGGTCCAAGTAATATAAGGATTAGAGATTATATCTGAGCTATCATATTGATTTTGGTCTAAATTATTCCCTAAATCAGAAATAAGATCATTAATATTATGTTGAACTTCATAATCACTAGCGATACCTGTACCTGTATTTTTAACAGTGAGATTAATCTGCATCTCATCATTTACGAGATAGTTATTAGTGCTTTCAAATTCATGTAATGTGATATCTAACTCCCCGATAGCTGGGGGCGTAATTAATTCATTACTATCTACATTCCCATCTTTAGTCATTGCATTAGCTGAGGTGACAATGTCACTTATAAGGCTATCTGAAACTACCGTTTTTATTGTGTAAATAATGCTTCCACCCACATCTATGATGGCATCAGTTACCGATAAATCACCTGACGTTGTAAAAACACCAGCATTAGATTCGACACCACTGGTTGTTGCGCTAATTACGACACTGGAAAAATTAGAGCTCGATGAACCATCGATCGATACACCATCAGGAAGAGAATCAAACAATTGATCAATAGAGAGATTTTGAACTTTATAATCGCCAGTATTACTTACTTTTAATGTGTAATCTAAAGATTCGTTAATGATATAATTTGTTTTATTTACAGATAAATCCAAATCGTAATCATATGGTACAGGAACAACAACAACTGGAGTAGAATCAATAGTTTCTGTTGGCGATATTAATGATGGCTTAAATTCAACGGTAGCCATAAGTGATATATTTTCAGTTATAGTCTGAGCAGTTAACGCATCAATGGTATAAGTTAACGTCCCGCCACTTCTTAGGCTTGCTCCAGTAGCATTTAAGTCGCCTGAAGAAGCGTAGTTACCTTGATTAGATAAGAATGTTGCTGTTCCTGATATTGATGTCGATTGAAATGCATTTTCTGTTCCGGAAGTAACGGACATAAAATCAGCTATAATTGATATGTCATCAATCGTACTAGAACTTGTATTTGTTACGATGACGTCATAAGTAACCGATGTATTATTTTCATAAACTGCCGAATCCGTAGTTACCGTAACAGATAGATCTGCTGCAAGTGTATTTAAAGTAATAAAAGAACTAAATATCATTATTAAAAATGTATTAAATCTATAACTATTTAAATATGAAAATCGCGTCATTATCAGTAAACCTAAACTATTTAAAACACAGAACGGGGTATTAATGCATAAATTAAAATTAAAATATAATTTATGTACTTATAAACCCTATTTACGCAAGACATTCAGAAATAACCTACAATAACCATAGGTCATTTCCTACACAATGGTAGTTGTAGTGTATAAATATAACGTCTCAATATTGGTAAATACTTATGTTTTTAGTTTCTTTCTATTAGGTTTATTTAAAATATTCTATCTACCGACACATAACTCATCAAAAGCTTTCATTGCTTCTTTGCTTGCCATCACTCGTCCGTGACCTTGATTTTCTGTTGGGTATAACGTCACATGCTTGATATTTTCAGATGCGGACTTAGAAAGATCAAAACTACTGAATCTGTCTTTTTTATCATGAACAATTATCGTTTGAGTTGTTCTTTGTTGTAGTCGTTGATATGGATTAAAACTATCGATATTTCGTTGATACTTTTCTTCTATATCTCCCACAATCGCTTGAAATAATTTAATTGAGTACCCTGAACGCTCAATACTGCGAAATAAATTTTCGGTATAGTTCAATACGGGTGCGATTAGAAGTAATGGCGCTTGCTCTAATTTAATATGGCAACACTCTAAAACCGCAGCGGTTCCCATGCTATGGGATATGACACCCGCCACTTCATCTTGCTCATCTAATACCGCATTTAATCCTTCAATAAAAGCGGGCAAATGCGCATGCTTTCCTTCACTTTGGCCATGAGCTGAGTGATCAAAAGCAACAGCCGTAAAGCCGTTAGAAGCAATGTGTTCCATCAGTGGATAATACTGACTTGAATTGCCTGACCAACCATGCGCCAATACCCATACCGGTCCTTTACCTAATTGATAAAGAGTAAGCTCTCCTTCTGAGGATTTCAACTTACTCTTTATTAGCCCAGTTGGTTCATCATTTTTTGGTTTTGTTCTTACTGGAGTCAGCAGTAATTTACGGCCCATTTTTTTTGCATGATTTGGAATTAAAATATAGTGCAATCGTGTGAAAGTATTCAATGCACTGCGTTTAAAGCTGAATTTTTTCTCTGTTCCAAAATAAATTTTCTGACTCATTTTTGATTTTCCATTTATTTTTTATTAATTTATCTTATCGCAACCCTTTAAATTGTCGAGTAATCATTCTATTTTTTAACAATTAGATCACAAATGACGTGTTAAATATGGATTTATAAACGTTCTAAAACCACCAGAAATTAAACATGCATAAAAAATACATGTTATTAATTATTCTTTACGTTATACTTCTTCTGTACCCCTATTTTTGGAATCATTCATCATGAACATTACTGATAAAGCTGTTGAAGAAAAAATCCCTCCAGTACTACGATTGGGTTTTCGCCCTTTCTTTTTATTAGGCAGCATCTATGCAATTATTGCTATTACTGTATGGGTATGGGCATTTCAAACAGGCCAGCCTAGTCAACTAACCGTTCCTGCATTATGGTGGCATGTGCACGAAATGCTCTTTGGCTTTTCAATGGCAATCGTTGCAGGGTTCGTGTTGAGCGCAGTTCAAAACTGGACTGGTGTAAAAGGAACCTCCGATAAACGACTCGGTTTTATTGTGTTGTTATGGGTATTACCAAGAGTTCTTTTTTGGACACCAACACCACTTTGGATCATTTCAAGTATTGAAGCTTTATTCATGCTCGCTATCGTGTATGAAGTTGGATTCCGAGTCATTAAGACGAAAGGCGTTCGTAACTTCTTCTTCATTCCTCTATTTTTAGTCGCAATTGCCGCGAATTTCGCCAGTTACGCTACGATTAAAGGCATGCCGCCATTTACCTCTGCCGCTGTTTGGGAATCCATGCTTTGGTGGTTTACGCTATTAATCTCAGTAATGGGGGCTCGAGTTATCCCATTTTTTACTGCTCGTCGTTTTCAGTTTGAAAAAGCACAACCTGTCATATGGTTGGAAGCACTGTGTAATATCCCACTTGCTATGCTGTTTATTCTTAGCTTTTTCCCTCTTACTTCAGTTGAAATTAGCCCATATTTAATGGTGATTGCCGGCACTGCACAATTAATTCGTATGGCTCGCTGGAAAGGCCATAAAACACTCAGTGAGCCGTTAGTTTGGTCACTTCATGCGGGGTATTTATGCATTCCTCTTAGCTTATTAATTCGTGGACTTACCAATGATTTTTTCATTTCACACACCGCGATTCATTTGTTTGCTATTGGTGCATTAGGCGGCGTTATTTTAGCGATGATTGCTCGTGTCACTATGGGTCATACTGGTAGAGAGATCTATAAAGGACCGGTTATGTGGCCAGCTTTCTCAGCTATTATTCTTGCTGCAGTAGTTCGCTCTGTCGGCGTGATCTTGTTCCCTGAATATATGATAGATATGATTAATCTTGCCGCTGTACTTTGGGCATTCGCATTTGGTCTATTTGTCTGGCATTTTGGCCCTATGCTATGCAAAAAACGTGTTGATGGTCATCCAGGTTAATTTACGGCACGAATAAACAAGATCCAACTCACACATTCTTAATATTACTGTCAACATTAACAATAGTTAATGTTGACACAACCTTTCCTTAATCTTCCCCTCTGTATTCTTCTCTTAGTTTAAAAATAATTACTATTTTTACTTTGAGGAATACAATATGAATGTATTAGGTTACATGCAAAAAGTAGGTAAAGCGCTGATGGTTCCTGTCGCTACGCTTCCTGCTGCCGCGATATTAATGGGTGTTGGTTACTGGATGGATCCAACTGGTTGGGGTGCCAACAGTGTATTCGCTGCGTTTTTAATTAAATCAGGCGGAGCTATCATTGATGTGATGCCGATGCTATTTGCCATTGGTGTGGCGTTTGGTTTAAGTAAAGACAAAAACGGTTCGGCGGCACTAGCAGGTTTCATCTCATTTACCGTTGTTACTACCCTTCTTTCTCCTGCGGTTGTGGCTCAGCTTGAAAACATTCCTTTGGATCAAGTTCCTGCCGCTTTCGCTAAAATCAATAACCAGTTTATTGGTATTGTTGTTGGTATTATTTCGGCTGAGATTTACAACAAATACTCGACGGTTGAACTACCAAAAGCACTTGCTTTCTTTAGTGGCAAGCGTCTTGTTCCTATCCTGACATCAATCGCTGGTATGGCATTATCATTCATTCTTTTATACGTATGGCCTGCTATTTTTGATGCCCTAATCTCTTTCGGTACTCAACTTCAATCGATGGGCGCAGTAGGTGCTGGTCTGTTCGGTTTCTTTAACCGTTTAATGCTAAGTGTTGGTATGCACCATGCACTTTATCCTGTCTTCTGGTTTGATGTTGTTGGTATTAACGATATTCCAAACTTCTTAGGTGGCGCACAGTCTATTGCTAACGGTACTGGTATTCCTGGTCAAACAGGTATGTACCAAGCTGGCTTCTTCCCTATCATGATGTTTGGTCTTCCTGGTGCTGCACTTGCTATGTACCACTGTGCTGAAAAACGTAATAAAGCCGCGGTATTCTCTATCATGCTTGCTGCTGCAATGGCGTCATTCTTTACTGGTATCACAGAACCACTGGAATTCAGCTTCATGTTCCTTGCTCCGTGGTTATACCTGATCCATGCAATCTTAACGGGTCTATCTCTATTCATCGCTGCAAGCATGGAATGGATGGCTGGTTTTGGTTTCTCTGCAGGTTTAGTCGATTTTGTACTTTCAAGCCAAAACCCATTAGCGGTTAAATGGTACATGCTGATCCCACAAGGCCTTGTATTCTTTGTTCTTTACTACACAATCTTTAGATTCGCGATTAAGAAGTTTAACTTCCTAACTCCAGGTCGTGGTGAAGACATGAATAAAGATGACTCTGTAGAAGAGAACATTACAGATGTAACCAATGCCTACATTGAAGCCATTGGTGGGGCAGACAATATTCTAGAAGTAGATAACTGTATTACTCGCCTACGTTTAACAGTAAAAGACTCTGGTCTTGCTGATAAAGATAAACTGAAATCAATTGGTGCAGCAGGTGTTGTTCCAATGGGTAAAGGTGGCTTACAAGTTATCATCGGTTTAGGAAAAGTAGATAAAGTTGCTGCTGAAATGAAAGTGATTTTAAAAGTCGAATAGCAATATAATTAAATACGAACCACATTTAGTTAAATTGGTATAAGCACCATAATATTCGTACCAGATGTTATGGAGTACAACTCAAGAGTCTTAATTCTTCCCCCTTTAAGACTCTTTATGATGTATTCCTATTTTCACTATTTCCAAAACTAGTTATCTAATCCCACCCCTTTTCTTGTTACACTACACCAATCAAAATTTGAGATGCATTTATGAAAATATTGGTTATAGAAGACGATCAAACCACCCGTGATTTTATTGCGAAAGCATTAGAGCAAGAAGGCTTTATTGTCGATAGTTCCGGTGATGGTAAAGAAGGCTTAATGATGGCAATTAGCTGTGAATATCAGTTAATTGTATTAGATCGCATGCTGCCTAACCTTGATGGTTTAAAGATTTTATCTGCCATTAGAGCGACAGATAACCAAACACCGGTATTAATCTTAAGTGCCCTTGATAGTGTAGAACAACGTGTTCAAGGACTAACTGCGGGTAGCGATGATTATTTAACGAAACCTTTTGCTTTAGCGGAATTATTAGCTCGTATTAATATTATCTTGCGCCGTAACCGTCCTATCGAAAACACATTAAACGAGATAAATATAAATAATCTAACCATCAATTTACGCTCTCAGAAAGTAACGATAAATAACGCCCCTATCGTATTACAGAACAAAGAATTCATTTTACTGCGTTTTCTTGTAGAACATGTTGATGAGGTCGTTTCTCGTATGCGCTTATTTGAAGCCGCATGGGATTATCATTTTGATCCAAAAACCAATGTCATTGATGTTCATATCGCAAAGTTACGCAAAAAATTAGAACAAGGCGGGGCTATCGATTTCATCGAAACAGTACGTGGGGCGGGTTATGTTATTAGACAAACGCGATGAACTTTATCGTTCCTCTATTCTAAAATTACTGATCTGGTTCGCTATCGGCTTGTTTTCAATGATGGCATTATTACTGTACCAACTGTATTCAACCTCTGTTAATTTATATAATAAAAATCTAGATGAATGGCTACAAGCAGAAACATCGCAACTTCAAACCATCGCTAAAACAGACGGAATAGAAGCACTTCAACAAAATATCAATAACACGGATAATAGCAGATACATTTACCAACTGGTTAATCATGCGTATCCCACCCCAACAGGCACTTCGGCCACCACATATCCTGTCATTGCCCAAATAAAGCAATATCAAGCTCAAAATAACCTTCCTGAAATGAGAGCGACAAAAATTGAGCTTCCTGACGGTTCCGAATTAACCATAGGTATTGACCAAGAACGATACTTACATTTTAAAAACCAGTTAGATTCATCCGTGATCTGGGGGACGTTTTTCCCTTTTATTGCATTATGTTTGATTGCAATTCTAATCGCTGTATATATTCTTAAACGTTTAAACCTCGTGAATCAAACCATGAACCGAGTCATGCTTGGTGAGCGAAATGTACGTTTAAAAGTGGGGCCTGATATGAATGAGTTTGATTTATTGGCACTTCACTTAAACAATATGCTTGAGCAAATGGAACAAAGTGAAGCAAAACTTAAATCATTAACCGTAGATATTGCTCACGACTTAAGAACCCCGATGGGACGCATTAAGTTACGCATTGAAGACCTTTTATATGATAATACAGTCACCGATCATCATCAGGATAAATTAGAAAACATACAATCTGATTTCTCTCTTTTGCTTGATACCTTTAATGGCATGATGGAGTTATACCATTTAGAAGATGGCGGAACCCCTGTTAATAAGCAACATTGTGAGCTGAGTAAAATAGTCCAAGATGCTATCGAATTTGCAGAGCCTACGGCTTTAGATAAACAACAGAAATTATATTTAACCATAGAGATGCCCTGCCCACTGTACGCCAATCCAAGCCTGCTTTTTCGTGCGGTATTTAATATTATCGATAATGCGATTAAATACACTCATGAAGGAGGGGTAATCGAAGTCATTGTTGATTGCTTTGGTGTTGTAGTCGCGGATAATGGCATTGGGATCAAGCCTGAAGATAGAGAACGGGCGTTAGATCAATTGGTACGTTTAGATCCTAGCCGAACAGAACATGGCTTTGGATTAGGCCTTGCTCTGGTAAAAACCGTCATGAAAATACACAACGGTAAAATCAGTTTAAGTGATAACTATCCCGGTTTACGGGCACGGTTATTATTTGAGGAAACAGTAAACAACAAGTATTTAACGCAGTAAATTCCATGCTTCGCACATTGTTCTAAACTTATCAGCATTACCCGACTCTCTATCTGGGTGATGCTGCATAGCCAATTTACGCCATTGTTTACGGATCTCTTTTGCAGTCGCGCTTTCTGACAAACCAAACAACTTTAATGCCTGAATGCGATCCATTGAAGAGATAGTACTAGATCCTCCTAAATAACGACGGTAGTTACTCCAAAAATCGTTCAATAAACGCTTAACTTCATCTTCTTCTACTTGGTAATTTGTCCACTCTACATAATATTCTCGCAGTGGATGTGTGGTATCAATAGCCTGTGTTGAACCAGCTGTTTTCGCCACAGAAAATAACTGTATGCTCATGGCTTCGACTTGCAACCATTGCTCTGGATACAACTCTGTTTGCAACTGATAAAGTGCATTCATGATTAAAAAATTACGCTTAAACAGATCTTTATCTGGGCTTTCATCAAGCTGTGTTAATAAGCCTTTTTCGATCAAATGAGAAGATAGTGTATGAACTCTCCATTCTCGGTCTGTTTCTTGTAGCACTTCAAACAGAGGCCACACTAACGGGTTTTCAAACTGTCCATCTGCTTTTTCTAACCGATTATCCGTCACTTTTTTTGCTCTAATCGTTTAATTAACGAATTAAGATTCCAAGCGCAAAATAAATTAAATAGGATCACTGAACTCATGATAATCGACATTCTTATCCACGGTTGTTCTGTTGCTAAACGGTATTCAGCTATGTGGTAAATAGTAGGAAGCCACACCGAAAAGACCCCAATAATAAGGCCTGCTTGTAGCATTCTAAATACAAATTCTTTATTAAAAAACAGAGTAAAAGGCAATGCAACAAGCACAGAAACGACCATCAGATTCCCTTCTCGTAAAAAATGAGCAGCCATTATCCAATACGCTAAAAATACAATAATTGTTCGCCACATTGATAATAATCCTCTATTTTATTTAAATAACTAACCGTTATAACTATACATTCTAGTACTCATAGTGACTTAAGTATAATCATAAAAAATGGCAGCCATTTCTGACTGCCATTTTATTTACAAACTTAATTCACTATTCAGCAATCTCTGCTTCTTCTAACGTTTGTTGAGTTCGGCTTGCTGGTGTTTCTTGCCCGAAGCCTTTCAAACCCACCACATGAACGTGCTCACGATCTTTGAAGATCTTACGAACCAGTTTATACGTCGTACCTTTCTCTGGGCTGATGTTCTCTGGTGCCGCGATTAATAATTGCATATCCAGACGGTCACACAATTCAAATAACGTCGCGATAGATTTGCCATCTAGACGTGCTGCTTCATCCAAGAACAATAAACGACAAGGCACTATATCTTTACTGCGAAGACGACGAGATTCATCTTCCCAACTTTGTATAACCATCAATAGGATCGCTTGACCCGTACCAATCGCCTCACCTGTTGATAATGCGCCCGACTCTGCTTGTAACCAACCATCAGCACCACGGTTTACTTCAATATTCAACTCTAGGTAGTTACGGTAATCCAGTAACTCTTCACCCAATGTTTGCGGTGAACGTTGACCAACATCGATGTGTGGGTTGATACGTTGGAACAGTTTCGCAATTGCTTCTGAGAACGTAAAGCGTGGGTTACCAAACAAGTCTTGATGCTGAGCTTGATGCTCAGACAGACCAGCAAGTAGCATCGCGTGTGTTTCACGGATACCTACGTTTAGACGAACCCCCTTAACTTGACCAAAACCAATTTGAGATAAGCCTTGGTTTAGCATGCGAATGCGGTTTTGCTCACGCTGAATCGTTTTACGAATAATACTCGCAACACTTTCAGAGCTTAATGCTAAGCGATTTTCACGAGAGGTTAGTTCTTCAGTCAGACGACCAAGCTCTGTTTCCATCTCTTCAATTGCTTCAACTGGATCATCCGTATGAATGATATCTTGGCGAATACGCTCACGAAGATGCTGATAAACCGCAATGTAGAATAGTACCTTACGCTCTGGCTTACTTGTGTCTTCCGATGCTCGTAATGAATCACGTAGATCTTCATTATCTGCAACCGCTAAACGAAGTGCTCCCAATGATTTATCCGACATTGAACGCAATTCTTCTGCACTTAAGTAGGCTAATTCACGTTTATGTAGACGACGCTCAACATCATTTTCACGAGCTAAACGTAGCACTGAACACCAACCTGCTTTTGCGTTAACCACAAAAGTACGTAGCTCTTTGTACAGTTTTTCAACTTTACGAGATTGCTTAACTAAACCTTTAATCTCAAGCTCGTTTGATGTGATGCCTTTTTCTAGCTCACTCTTACGGCCGCGAGAACTGTGTAGACGCTCGTTTAATTCGCCTTTACGAACTTCAGCACGCTCTAGTGCACTGTGATCCGCATGAACACCAAACTCTTGTAATTCACGTTTAAACTCTTGAACCGTTTCTTGCTTCGCTTGATGTGAACTCTTAAGCGACGCCATTACTTGGTTGTATTGGTTTGCTTGTGCTTGAGATTGTTTTTGCTTCTCTTTTGCTTTAGTACGCGCTTGTTCTGCTTGTACTAATTTCGCTTTAAGTTGTTCGTTTAGTTCACTGCTCTTATTAAGCAATGCCACTGCATCCTCATAACCGAAGTGATGACGACGCTCTACTAAATCAGAAATAGCAAACAGTTGAGCCTTAATGCTTTGTAGCTGGGCATCAATTTGCTCATGCTCTGCTTTTAATGCATCAAACTGCTCAGGATCCACTTCTAGAGCACGTTGCAAGCTTTCTAACTCAGCAATCGATTTGCCATTTTGACGTAAGAAACTTTCGGCTTCTGATACTTGTTCAACTTGAAGATTGATCTCTTCAAAGCGCTCAGAGATGGTTTCATCTTCAAGAACATTGATGTGTGGTACGATCTTAGAAAGCTGAGACAATGCTTCTTTTGAAGCAATCATTTGAGATTTATGTTGTTGCTCTGCCGCAACGAGTTCGTTTAATTGACGGCTTGCTTGTGATAATTGCTCACGTGCTTTTTTCAATTCAACTTCTGGATCCGCATCAAACGCGACTACTAGGTGCGTTGATACAAAACCATTAAAGCTTTGGTATAGACGTTGAAGTTTTTGTGAATCAAACGCTGCTTTTGCGTGTTCTTCAACGGCGATTTCACGCTCTTCACGTAATGTGTCTAAACGTTGTTCACGAGCCGCGCGACCAAACAATGGCAGTTCAGGGAAACGAGAGTAACGCATCTGGCGATCATTTAGATGAACACAAACGGCATTCTCCATTTCATCAGCATCAAATACACTGTCATCAAACGCATCAATATCGCCTTCAATGATATAAAGGTCATCTGGACAATCATCAAGATCAACCAGTTTTTCTTTAATGCCCGATAAATCAGAGACAACGATAGCATGACGAGCAGGACCGTAAAGCGAGCTGAAATACGGCGCATCACTTAGTGTGATATCGTCATAAATTTCAGAAAGCAGTACGCCACCTAATGTATCAGCAAGACCTTTAAGACGAGCATCACCACTACCACCAGGGGCAGCTAAGCGTTCAATTTCACCATCTAACTCTTCTTTACGAGCAGAAAGACGATCTTTATTGGTTGAAAGCATGCGCTCATTTTCTAGCGTTTCTTGCATTTGGCTGATAACCATGTGGCTATCTTCTAACTCAACACCACATTGGTCATTAAGTTTGTTTAATGCATCGTTCGCTGCAATCCACTTGGGTGCAATCGATTCTAAACGCTGTGTTTCAGAACGAAGTTGCTGTTCTTGGCGTTTCAGCTCTGAGCGTTTATCTATAATGTTTTCTTGTTGTTCTTGAGCCGTCTCAAGCATCTCTTCATGACGAGCTTGTTCTTCTTCAAGAACGATTTCAGAATCAACCGTGATGTTAAAGCGTTTTGCGTATTCAGCCGCTAATTCTTGAGCTTGACGTTGCAAACGAACGGCACGCTCTAAATCTTTGTACTGTGCTTTAAGCTGCTCTGCACGCTCTGCAATATTGCTGAACTGGCGAGCTTGTTCAATTAACGCTTTGGCTTTATCTGACGCTTCGCTGCGCTCAACATGACCTGCAATTGAGGTAACTAATGCTAAGCCACGTTCAAATTGTTGAACGGCTGCAGAAGAAAGGTCCAACTTATGTTTAATCGCAAGAAGTGCGGTTGTTTGACGCTCTTCTTTTGCTTTTAACTCTGATTGAAGATCTACTGCATTGTTTTGCGTTAAATCATTATTCGTTGTTAGCTGTTGTGCTTTCTCAAGCGCTTTAACCGCTTGTTGGTATTGAAGCGCACGCGTTTGCTGCATATCCAACGCTTGTTGGTAATCAGCAAGCTGTGTTTTAAGGCTATCAACTTCTTCTTCAGTTAATTGTGCTTGCTCTTCTGACATCGCAAGTTGTTCAGCGGCTTCTTCCACTACCATAACTTGTTCTTCTAGACGCTCTGTTAGCTCTTCTAGATCTTCAGAGTAGCGTTCAATCTTCTCTTGTTGGCGAACGGCTGTTTGCACTAATTGAAGATGATCAGATGCAGCTTGATAATCTTGCTCAAGACCAGATTCTGAATCAGTCAGTAGCTCTAATTCACCTTGCATGTTATTTAATACAGAAGATAGACCCACTAAACTGCTTTGTGCATTCATTAACTCAACACGGTGCGTTAATGTCTGCTCTACTTTCTTACGGCGATCATTTGCATGACGCATATAATCTGAAGCAACATAGTTGGTTGATTCGGTGATTAAATGCTTAAATAAGTCACGATCAGTCTGTGTTGTTTTGATCGCTTCTAGCGTCATGCGATTTTCACGCAATGCCGCTTCCATGTCTTGGAACGCTTTTTTCACACCACCATTCTGAGGCAGTAGATAATCACGTAGGGAACGCGTGATTGCACTTGAGATACCGCCGTATAAAGACGCTTCAAGTAAACGATAGAACTTAGAACGATCACTCGTATTACGAAGCTTCTTAGGCAGAACGCCGTAATCAAACATTTGTGCGTGATAATCAGTCACCGAATTAAACGCTTTGAACTGAACACCTTCGTATTCTGCAACAAGGTCTTTTACTTCATGAATTTGGCGTACGCGCGCTTGATTATCAGAGACAGCCTCGATCATTAACTCGGTTGGTTTCACATGACTTGGAAGACCAACAATAATGAACGGTTTAATGTCTACTTTCTTATCACGGCCAGCAACCTGCTGTAATTTAACCGCAAAAAGAACGCGTTGATTACGTGAATTTACAACGTCTAATGCCGCATAACAGGCACCCGGCTTTAATTTACCGTGTAACCCTTTATCACGAGACGCTTGCGAGCTACCCGCTTCGGTTGTATTACGGAAATGCAGTAGCGATTGGTCTGGAATTAGTGTTGTGATAAACGCGGCCATCGTGGTCGATTTACCGGCACCGTTACCACCAGAAAGTGTCGTTACTAGATTATCAATATCAAAGGTACGCGCAAAAAAGCCGTTCCAGTTAACCATGGTGAGTGATTGATATTTACCACGTTCAATCATACTCATGCATCACCTTCCAATTCTAATTCATGCTGCTCTTCAGCTGGCATATCGTCTAACTTTACGTCGTCATCAAGGTCAAAACTTGATTGGCTCGATTCTTCATTATGAATAACAACCGCTTCACCATCGCGGATCAAGCGTAGTTGCGCTTCTTTCATATCATCATTAGAGCGAACATCAGCACCAAAACGGAATACCGCTTCACTGATACGGAATTTACCTTGTTCGCCAACTTGAATGATCATACCTAAGCGCTTTAAACGGCGCAGTGAAGTACGAACTTTATCAAACAGTTTTTCTTTATCTAAATCTGAGCCAGATGCTCGATTAGTCACTAATTTCATTAGCTTTTGTTCATCAGCTAATACAAGTAACTCATCAAATAACTCTTGATTAGTAAAGATACCTTCATGCGCCAAACGCTCAGGGCTTAGGTATAAGAAACACAATACTTTACCAACCAACATGTCTATCTCGGCCAATACACTGCGTGCAATGAAAGAGGTAGAACGCGGACGTAAGTAGAAGAACCCTTCTGGCGCTTTAACTAATTCAGCATGATAGCGTTGGTAGAACATACCTAACTCATGTTCAAATTCACGTAACAATGCATGATTATCTAAATCTTCGCTGGCAATATGGCGGCCAGAACGCAATAAACTGTCTAATGCTGGGAATAATGGATTAGCAATTGCTTTTGCTAATTTCTCAGGCATAAATTCTTCAATATTTGTCAATGACATTTGCTTGTACCTTCGCACCGAATTCGTTAATAGACTGCCAATCAGGTTGAACGGCTTGGAAATCGGCTTCTGAATAACCGAGACGCACGGCTTGATCTACCACGATACGGGCAAGATCAAAGTGCTGGGAATGAGGATAAGTCGTTAGGTAATTTTTAAGCATTGTACCTAATTCAATCGCTTCACCCGTCGCTTTATGACGTTGAAGCATTTCACTCACTTGTTCTGCTAAGATATCTGTGATTACACTTAATTCTTCATATTCCATTTCATCTGGAACAATACCGGTGACTTCGTCATCACGTAGCATAAGAGCTTCATCACGCATATCTCGTAATCGTTCTGTATCGGCATACGTTAGTAGCCAAGGCGCATCAAAATAGCCTTTAACTGAATCACGTAAACGTTGACTGAACGCACGGTTTTTATCCATATCAATCGCGGTACGAATAAATTTATGTACGTGTCTGTCGTAGCCAATCCATAAATCAATCGCTTGTTGTCCCCAACTTACAATGCGGTCAAGTTTCATTTGCAATGCGTATAACAAGGCATCAATGAACTCTAACTCTTCATTACCATAAACAATTTCTTGAATATTAAGTAATTCAGTTTGAAGTTGATCGCCCGCCGCTTGCAATGAATCTTGTAATTCACGCAGGTTGCCAGAAGTTTCATCAAGCAGCTTTTCACAGCTAGAAATTGCTTCACGCCAGTTTTGGTTTAGCAGCTCTGCAATTTCTTCTTTGACTGATTGTTGTTGTTCATCCATAACTCGTTGGTTTAGGTCAATACGATCAAAGATCTCTCCAACAGAATATTTCAGAACGCCAAATACGTTTTTACGCCAGTGTTTCGCTTCACCACCTTTTTCAGCCGCTTGCGATGCCTTTTGGATTTCTTCTGCAACCATCGCCAACTGAATAGAAAGCTTCAATTTAGAGAATTGACGGTGGCGCACGTAGTAATCCGTAATGCCAATAGCTAATGGTGTAAGACGATAGATGTTCATTCCATCGGTGCTTTCACCACTAAAACGGCTAATTAAACGTTGTTTTACTAATTCATTGATTGCATTGTTCGCACGAAAAGCAATGGTGTCATTGGATTGACCAAATAAACCACTGATGATACCAAACGCATCGTGAAGTTCACCTTCACCCAGCTCATCATCAAATCTTTCATTACTGAGAACAGCAATGGCCAACAAAAATGCCAAACGCTCGGTCGGCAAGTTCAATGAGAAATCGTGCTGCTTTACCCAGCCAACCAGTTCATCAACCGTTTGGTCTGTAACAGCATTAGAAAACTCACTCATTGTGTATCCTTTGTGTACATCATTATTATTTTCTCTTCGCCCATACGTGAATATAACGACCAAGAGAGAGATAAGGCTCTTGACGGCATAACTGCTCTTCTAGCTTCAGCACGTCTTCGATTTGGTAGTCCCCCATGTATTCCATATTACCAATGTAATCATGAAATGAACGAATACCCGATTTTCCTTTAATTTCATAACCAGCGTCTTCAATCCACTGATAGACATCATTTGGCATTAAGCCTTTTTGTGGTTGTAACTTAAACCGTTTTCTATGTGGCATGCCATCTAAAACATGAGGAATGTTGCCACAAATCACATTTTTCAATACTAAACCGTGGTGATTATAAAACATAATCGAGGCATAACCACCAGGTTTTACTTGCTGCAATAGAATATCTAAGGCTGTTTTGGGATCTTCTAACCATTCCATGACAGCATGAAAGAGTAGAATATCAACCTTGCCTACTTTATGCTGTTCAATTTCTTGTACAGCGGAGTGAATAAATCGATATTGAGCCAATAAACCATTGTCTTGAACTGATTCTTTCGCTAACTTCAACATTTCTGAAGAAATATCACATAATGTCACCAAGTGTTCTAGTTTGGCTATTTGTTGAGATACCTGACCAATTCCTCCGCCGGCATCTAAAATAGAAAGTGGCGCAGAATTTGCTTTAATATCAGCTAAGATAGTCATTATATCTTGCCATACAATAGTTTGACGGATTTCGCCTTTGTCCGAACCATAAATGTTCTTTGCAAATTTGTGGGCGATGTCGTCGAAATTACGGTCTTTATTCACAGTGGTTAAGTTATGATATTATCTATTGGAAACAAGCATTGTCGCATAAGAGCTCAAGGAAGTAACAGCATGACGCTGTTTTTTGCTCTCAAGTGGTGGTTTTTCATTCTATATCAGCGGTAATAGTCAAAAAATATGTTTGAGTTAAAGAAGTTTGTATCATCAATGCTGATGCCCTTACCAGGATTACTCCTAATTGGGTTTATCGGTCTATTCATTTTATGGTTTTCAAAAAGGAAAGGATTTGCCTCTTTTTTACTAACATTGTCTCTTGTGGGGATTTTCATGCTGTCTTTTCAGCCAATCACTGCCCCATTATTAACAACAACTGAGCGCATGTACCCCTCATTCATCGCACCTGATGTGCCTGTTGAATATGTTTTAGTTTTAGGGAATGGTCATGTTGTTGATGATGAAATTTCTCCCATTTCAGAATTATCTCGTGCAGCTGTTATGAGGTTAACAGAAGGGATCCGTATCTACCGTATGTATCCTGGGGCGAAATTAATCTTATCAGGTTACAGCGGCGGAACAACGGTAAGCCATGCTCGTATGATGGCCCGTGTAGCCCTTTCTCTTGGTGTAAATAAGTCAGACATTCTTTTACTTGAAAATGCTCGTGATACTCACGAAGAGGCGATTCAAACCCTTAATTCAGTCGGTAACGGTAATTTAGTTCTTGTGACTTCAGCTAGTCACATGCCAAGAGCAATGAAAGAGTTCCACAATTTAGGCTTAGCACCAACGCCTGCACCAACAAATTACTTAGCGCACTCACAAATTAAACAACCGTGGGAAAAATATGCACCAAAAGCGAAGTATTTAGAACAGTCTGAACGATTTTGGTATGAGCAAATGGGTCGCTGGTTTATGGATCTCAAAGATCTTTTAATGGCAAGAGAAGAGCAAGCACAAGAAACAAACAAAATTGAGTTTGAAGACGTTATGGATAAAGTAGATGATATAACAGAATCTCTACCATTACCGAAAGACAAATAGCAGCTTTAAACTATTCATATAAAAAAGCACGAACCAAAATTAGATTCGTGCTTTTTTGTACGTATCGATAAGTATTTGATCATTTTTACTTATTTAGGATAATTACAATCACTTATCCGAATGAGCATTACTTAAAATGATAGATCTCACTTTTTTTAAGTCTTCTGGTGTATCAACGCCTGCTGCAGGGGCTTCTTTTGCCACTGCTACATGAATTTTTTCACCATACCAAAGTACTCGTAATTGCTCTAAACATTCAATTTTTTCAAGTACACTTGGCTGCCAATTAATGTACGTATTAATAAATCCAGCACGGTACGCATAAATGCCGATATGACGCAGTAATGGATTCGCCGTTAATGCCTCTCCTTTTGCAAAAGCATCACGGTCCCAGGGGATTGCAGCACGACTAAAGTACAACGCATACCCTTCTGCATCGGTAACGACTTTCACTGCATTAGGGTTAAATACGTCATCTTCTTCATCAATGGTAACAGCCAATGTTGCCATTGGTGCCATCGAATCTGATAGGTTTTGTGCGACTTGTTGAATAATACTCGGTGGAATAAGTGGTTCGTCCCCTTGTACATTTACAACGATTTCATCTGCTGTAATGCCACACTTTTCAATCACTTCTGCAAGACGCTCTGTGCCAGACTCGTGATCGGGTGAGGTCATACATACGTCGCCACCAAAGCTTTTAACTACCGCTTCAATACGGGGGTCATCGGTTGCAATAATAACGCGGTCTGCCCCTGCCTTTGATGCTTGCTCATAAACCCATTGGATCATAGGTTTACCACAAATATCAGCCAATGGCTTACCTGGTAAACGTGTTGATTGGTAACGAGCGGGAATTATGACTGTGAACGACATAGCTCTACCTCTTCCATTGTCATACGGCGGGCTTCAGGCTCAATCATTACTGGAATACCTTCTTTGATAGGATATGCCAGACGATCAATTTTACAGATCAGCTCTTGCTTATCTTTATCGTAGTTCAATTTTCCATTACACACAGGACAAGCAACGATTTCAAGAAGACGATAATCCATATTGTTCTTTTACCTCTATAATTTTATCTAATATTTGTTGTGCTTTTTCTTCTGGGAATTTGGCATCAACAGGTAAATACCACCATGACGATTGAGCAAAGGACTGACACTTAACTGCGTCTTTCTCTGTCATAATTAATTGCTCGCCATACTGCATTAAATTTTTAATTTCTGTCGGTTCAAACGCTTTATGATCACCAAATCCTTGAGTGTGAACCACATCTGCATTTAATGATTTTAACGTGTCAAAAAAGCGTGGGGGATGACCAATACCAGCAAACGCAACCAAGTTAGATAATGAAGAAATTACGCGCTTTTCACCTGTCACGAGGTTAATCGCATCACTAGGCTCAAGCTTCATTGAAATTTCGTTCTCTTTTGGCTGATCTCCATTACAAATTAAGAAATCTACCGTTAATAAACGATCAATCCCCTCCCTTAATGGCCCTAATGGGATGTATTCCCCATTACCAAAACGACGCTTACCGTCAATAATAATGAATTCAATATCTCGCTGTAATGCATAGTGTTGCAGACCATCATCCGTAATAATAATATCAACACCTTGTGCTTCAAGCATTTTCACTGCATCGCTACGAACAGGGGCGACAGCTACATCCGCTTTGGTGCGCTGCTTTATCAATACAGGTTCATCGCCAGAAATATCAGGTGTCGTTGTTTCGGTAAGTAAAAAAGGATAATACGGAGCTTTACCACCATAACCACGAGAAGCAACCCCTACTCTGTAACCTTGTAGTTGAAGTTGTTCAACTAGCCATACAACAACAGGGGTTTTTCCATTCCCTCCCGCTGTTATATTTCCCACAACGACAACAGGAACAGATGCTCGATAACTCGATTTCTTACCAGATTGATAATCCGCTTTTCGTTTTGAAGCCAACCATTTAAATAAGCAACTTAGGGGCCATAACACTGGCCACAAAAGCTTTCCTAAAATATGGGTATCAAACCAAATTTTCTCAACCATTAATCACCAAACTGAATGCGGTGTAACTGTGCATAAGCACCATCATGTGCAATTAGTTCAGCATGTGTTCCACGCTCAACCACTTCACCTTCATCAATGACAAGGATCTGATCTGCACTTTCGATTGTTGATAAACGGTGTGCAATAACTAATACAGTTTTGTCTTTTTGCAGCTCATCCAATGCTGATTGAATCGCTTTTTCTGATTCCGTATCTAATGCAGACGTTGCTTCATCAAGAATTAATACCGATGCGTTCTGCAACAGAGCACGAGCAATAGCGATACGTTGACGTTGACCACCCGATAGACTTGCGCCGTTTTCACCAATCATGGTGTCAAAGCCTTGCTCCATTTTATTAATAAAGTCAGAGGCATAAGCAAGTTCAGCCGCTTTTTCTATCTCTTCACGAGTAAACTTACCCTCTGAAGCATAAGAAATATTATTTGCTACCGTGTCATTAAATAAATGCACGTTTTGAGAGACTAACGCAAAATGTTTACGAAGATTAGGAAGTTTATAATCTTCAACTTTATCGCCATCTAATGATATTGTGCCCGAGTCAACATCATAGAAACGAGTAAATAGATTAGCAATAGTACTTTTACCTGAACCAGAACGACCAACTAATGCAACCGTTTTTCCGCTTGGAATATCAAAACTGATATTTCGTAATGCAGGACCTTCTGCCGTTGGGTAAGTAAATGTCACGTTTTCAACGTTAATCTCACCACTAACTTTTTCTTTAGTAATTACACCATCGTCTTTTTCTTTATCCATATCCATTAATTCGAATAAAGTTTGACACGCAGCCATACCGCGTTGGAAATCAGACGTTACGCCTGTTAACGATTTCAATGGACGAAGTAAACCAAACATCGCAGAAAATACAACGGTAAATGTACCAGGAGTTAATGTTTCTTTAATTGAGTCTACGCTTGCTAAAAATAATACCGTAACTAGTGCCAAAGACGCGATCATTTGAATGATAGGGTTAGCTAAACCTTGAGCTACCACCATTTTCATTCCTTGTTGACGCATGTGGTTACTGATGTTATCAAAACGCTCAGATTCAACCTTTTGACCACCGTAACTAAGTACCACTTTATGGCCTTTCAGCATTTGTTCAGAGGTTGCTGTTAATGAACCCATTGCTGTTTGCATGCTCTTACTTATCTTTCTAAAACGCTTAGAAACAAAGCTAATAGCAAAAGCGACTACAGGAGCAACAACAATAAGCACTAAAGATAACTGCCAGCTGTTCCAAAACATAAGACCAAGTAAACCAATAATACTTGCCGATTCACGCACAATATTAACTAACGCTTTACTGGTTGCAGAGGCAACTTGTTCTGAATCATAGGTAATACGAGAGAGTAAGCGACCTGTAGATTCTTGATCGAAATAGCTAACTGGCATATGCATAAAATGATTGAATATTTGACGGCGAATTCGCATTACTACGTTGCTCGCGACCCAACTCATGCAATAGCCAGAGATAAACCCACTAAGACCACGAATAAACATCATTGCTAAAATGATAAATGGCATTTTCTTTAAAAAGTCTGAGTCTGCACTACCAAAACCTTCATCTAATAATGGTTTCAATAGCGAAATCATATAGGTATCACTTAAGGCATTAATAACCAGAGCAACAATCGCGACCCACAGTCCAGCTTTATAGAGAGAGATTAATGGCCATAAGCGTTTAAATGTTACCCATGTAGATTCGTCTTTTTCAATAGTCATAAGTACTTATTCTTCATATACAATTACCTTTATTCTACTCTGAATTTAGATTATCGCCAAATAGCTTTCTATACCAGACATTGTGATTGAGCAGTGAATAACCTTTAATCACTAAATTATCTTGATCACTTGTAATATTGATCTGCCCTAATTGAGCAGTATCTAACCATTTTATTCCTTTTTCTTCATATCGATCTTTGATTGCTTTACTTGGTAAGTTCCAAGGGGTAAATCTCCCGGTAGACACTACAGCAACCTTACCTTTCATTTCTTCAGCCCAACGCATTGTTGAGGAACTATTTGAACCATGATGAGGGACTAGAAAAACATCCACATCATCAAAATCATTTTGATTTAATATCAACATTTCTGAAATAGCATCAATATCGCCAGTTAATAAAAAAGTCCATTGTTCAATCTTAATTTTAACTACACATGAATGAGGATTATAAGCTCGCTTAGCGCTTTTGGGAGGCCAGATCGCGGTGAATAACATATCGCCTTCTCGCCACTGTTCACCTTTAATACAATATTTATTGTTTACCCTTATCTCACTCGTTCTAATCCATTCCGGAGTGAATGCATCTGTTAAATATGCTTTTCCACCAGAATGATCATTATCTGAATGACTGATAATCAAACCATTAATCGACTTCACCCCACGAGAATATAAAATGGGTTCAATGACGCTTTCAGCAATACTGCCATTACTCCATTTCATACCTGTATCATAAACGACGGTATGCCCTTGGTTTGATAATAGTACTGATAAGCCATGACCGACATCCAAAAAATCAACTTGCCATTTTTTCTCAGGTTTAATCAAAACTGAACACAGTAATAACAATATAAAAGGTTGAAAGAAATATTTCACAGGAAAGATGATTCTGGCACTAATCAAACCAATGATGATAAGAAAAATGCGATTCGTTTGATGAGACAATACAAACCATGAATGCTCAGCTTTTTCTGCCAACCACCATATTGGAGTTAATGACCAATTAGCTAAACCCCAAGATAGTTCAGAAATAGAATAATTTACCTGTCCAGAGAGAACCGCAAGTAAGCTTAAAGGAACCGTGAGCAAGCTAACCCAAGGAACAGAGAGTAAATTAATTATTGGTGATAAAAAACTGACACCAGAAAAAAAGTAAGCTTGTATCGGTGCTAATAACACAAAGAGCCCACATTGAATGAAAACCACCTGACGCAGTTTCTCCATAAATGGACGAGATTTATTGGTAAAGAATCGTTGATAAAAATACAATGATAAAAGAACCACAGATACAGCACTAAACGAAAGCCAAAAGCTCATAGATAAGGCTGAAAAGGGATTAATAACAAGACATAACAATAAGCACCATAAAAATAATAAATGCTTAGGCCACTTCCAACGAAGAATCAAAACTAATGAGACTAAAAGACAGCCAATCAATGCTCTAATTGTGGGTAAGGAAAAATCCGCAAGCCATGCATAAAAAGTAGCGAGTAAACAACCAATAAGGACAGGCAACCAAACGGTACTTCTGCAAGGCAAAAAACTTCTAGCTATCTTACCTAACCACCAACCTATAGCAAAAACAAAACCAATATGAAGACCCGATATCGCCATTAAATGAGCTAAACCTGAATTTCTTAACACTCGCCATTCATAAGTGTCTATTTCACCTTTATAACCAAAGGTTAGCGCTAAAAGTAATGATTGAAATTCTTTATTCATCGTGTGTTTATAGGTATCCATAAACCACAGACTTCGAATTGAGGCTGTACTATCAATTAATACTGCACTAGTAATTTTACCGTATGAGTGGATCCCTTTGGCTAGAGCGTAATCTTCAAGTTTATAGCCGACTTCATTATGTCGACCTATCGGAGGTCTCAGTTTGACAGTAAATTCCCATAATTCACCTTGTTTGAAAAGAGCTTCGGGGATTTCTTTTTCTAAAGATTTTTTAAAATCTCGAATTGAAAGCCTTAATAAAGGCGATTGATAAAACTTAACTGGATAAGTGTTAATATGACGAACATGGACTAAAATTGAAGATGTTCTTTCTTTAAATGCAATTAGACTTTGAATTTCACCTTTGATGGTAATATCATGCCCCTGACCATAAAGCAGTTTGTTTACCTCTTTATAGTAAGTTATGTGTGAGGATGTGATGATTAGTCCCAGCAGGATGCCTTGTATTAATTTAGCTTGGGAAAACTTTAGTGACACTAAGTAACTAAAAGCACACAGTAAAAATGCAAACAAGGGCAAGTTTGTCGGCCAATAAGCTGACGACAAAAGAATAAGAATTACGACTACGATTTTAATTCGTATGTCATTAAAAAGAAGCATTAACTCATGCCAAGAAAATTCATTAAACGTTTTTTACCAAACCACGAAACCATTAAGCGCCAAAAAGCATTAAAAGTATTCGGCAATGTATTATATAACCCAAACTTATGGTGTTTGAACCGCCGTTCTGCAGCTGGCGCGTTTGCTGTCGGTTTATTTATGGCTTTCGTCCCTCTTCCTAGTCAAATGATTATGGCTGCTGGGTTAGCCATTTTGTGTAGTGTCAACCTTCCATTATCTATTGCATTAGTATGGGTTAGTAACCCTGTCACTATGCCTGTTTTATTTTATGGCGCCTACAAGATTGGGGCTTGGGTATTATCAACACCCGCCCAGCATTTCCACTTTGAATTATCATGGGAATTCATTGGCTCACAAATGTCGACGATTGGTCCCCCATTTCTTCTTGGTTGCGCTATTTGCGCCGTTCTTTCTGCTCTTATTGGTTATTTTAGCATTCGCGGACTTTGGCGATATTCAGTTGTTCGAAGCTGGAAAAAACGTACATTAAGATCAAAGCTATCTAGAAAAAGTTAACTTACCCTCTTCACCCATCACATTTCTATTACTGACAGCAGATCTTTGCTGTCAGTTCACAAAACTTCATATCCACACAAGCAATATAATGACTTTAATGTGATATATTCATGTTTATCTCATTAATTGAACGGTTCTTCTTTCACTTTTCAATTATTTTAGATGCATATAATACTAATAATAAATGAATCATTAAATTTATAGCTTGTTAAGGAAATCGACATGAATGAACTAACTGAATGTCCTGACTGTCTTTCAGATGAATTACTCATATCAGACAATGAACATACTGTAATCTGCTCAAATTGTGGAATAATAAAAAAAGATGGAGTGTGGCTTGTAGTCAAAGAACCTCAGAGTGAAGCTGCTATCTAAGACATATAAAAAAGCCCATACATTAGTACGGGCTTTTTTTAATAACGATACTTTTAATTAAGCAAATATTGCTTGCAGCTGAGGAACAACTTGTTTCTTACGGCTAAGAACGCCATCAAGCCAAACTCGACCATTTTCAGTTGCTTTACCATAAGCTTTAGCAGTAAGTTCATCATTATCACTTACAACTAATAACTCTGAACCTTCTTTCATGATATCGGTTAAAAGTAAGATCATTGTGTGGCGATTGCCTTCAACTTTCATTACTGCAATATCTGCTTCTAAGTCTGCTTTTATCTCATCAAATACAGAAAGATCGATCACTTCAAGTTGACCAATGCCAACAAGCTCACCGTTCATATTAAAGTCTTTAAAATCACGCATAACAAGATCACGTACAGGTGTACCTTCAACCGCTGATTTCACTTTAAACATTTCCATGCCTAATGCTTTAAAATCTTCAATACCAGCAATCTCTGCTAATGCTTCAACACATTTAATATCAGCAGTTGTACATGTTGGTGATTTGAAAATTACCGTATCACTTAAAATCGCACAAAGCATAATGCCAGCAATGTTTTTTGGAATCTCAACATTGTAAAAATCGTACATCATCTTAATGATTGTATTACTACAACCAACTGGACGGATCCAACACTCTAGAGGTGTAGATGTAGTTAAGTCACCTAATTTATGATGGTCAACAATACCTACAATTGTAGCTTCTGCAATATCATCTGGTGCCTGAGTTAACTCTGAATGGTCAACAATATAAACTTCTTCACCAGCATAGCTAGTTTTAAACTCTGGAGACTCTAAACCAAACTTATCAAGGATAAATGCTGTTTCAGGAGAAAGTTCACCTAGACGAGCTGGGATAGCAGCTTCGCCGATTTGATTTTTTAAGTAAGCAAGTGCGATTGCACCACAAATTGAATCTGAATCTGGGATTTTATGGCCCACTACATACATTGACATTGTATTACTCTCCTTTAAATATGGCGCTATTCTAACAAATTAAGACGATTTGAAAACAGAAAGTATTAATAGAACTTAAACTATCTACCATATAAATAGGTAATTATAGTAGTGGTTAAGAGATCCGAACTCCCAACACGCGAGTTCTTATGGTGGAGGAATCCGCGGCTTTTTCCCAAACTACAGTTGGCAAAAAGCCCATACCTTTCGGTATGGGCTTTTTCGTTGGCTTTCGCCTAAATATGGCAGGGGTGGAGAGATTCGAACTCCCAACACGCGGATTTGGAATCCGCTGCTCTGCCAGTTGGAGCTACACCCCTGTAGTTATTTTAATGACTTAACTTTGTCTTATTTTACTTTTAGAAAAGTAAAAATAATTTAAAGCCTGGCGATG
>NZ_MAJV01000123.1:0-1283 GCF_001691065.1 Aliivibrio sp. 1S128
AGCTGTACTTATTTTGCATTCGCTTATTAGGAGAAGTAGAAAGCATTGTTTACCTTACTTTAGGTTTATAAATAAATCACTCTGCAGTTTCATCTTGCTGATAAATTGGATGTTTATATTGGTCATTTAATCTTTTTATTTTGACCATTTCTATTTCTGGGAAAAGTGATTGTAAGTTGGTAAGTAACTCCATTCTTTCTTCGAGAGTCGAAGTGTATACAAGCCCTTTATATTGAAGCTTACCTTTTTCTGGGATCGTAAATGACACCACTCCATCATTCATTATATGAAAAACAACACTGCGTTCATCAATAAATATATGGCTCTTATCTACGGTTGGCTGGAAATTTGTCATCCCAAATGACATGAGCGCAAAAGCCCCTGCTCCAACAAAAGCTAAAGGGCCAAACATAAAGGCAACGATAATACAGACCACAATGCCAATCCAAGCAAAGCCTCGCGCGATTTTATAAGCCACTTCAGGGATCATGTCTTGTTCTGTATAATGAATACCCATTGATGTTAGGTGATAACAACGATGTTTATCTGGTGCAAATAAATATCTCCCTATAAACACCAGTGTCGTTGTTAAAATAAAGAGCCCAAAAAAAACAGGTGAGTCTACTGTCATGTCAGTAACCGACCAAAGAAACAATAATGGTATTCCTCCTGAAAATATTGACAAAATCCAGTATGCTAAATTAGTGTATTTTTGACCCGCGCCTTCATAATCCCATGTATAAATAACCTCTTCACTATATAACTCTTCTTTTGATTTGATTATTTTTTCTTTAGAACCCATCATTCACCTCAACTTTAATAGTGCGGGTAACGTTATCTTTCCGTGCACCCGATACAATGAGTTCTCTCTGATTATTACCTGAAGCAATATAGCCTAACTTTTCATGCTCTGATGCTTGCCAGTTAAAAGGCAGGCTAATAAAGACCGTAATACTATCTTTGGTTGTGCCATCTAAATTTAATAGGCAGATTAATTTCGATTGCTTCATTCTAATCTTGAATGAAAATAGGATGCTTAAACATATCATTTAACTTAGCTAACTCTACGTACTCTATATTTTTTTTGCTATTTTGAATCGCTGTTATAATTTGTTTCTTTTGCTCTAAAGAAGGTACGTAAAAGTCTCGACGACAACAATAATCAGGAGCCGTATAACTGTCTACTCTGAACATAGTATCGTTAACTAGATTAAATAAAATTGGCCTATCAGAAAAAAAATTTCATGCTCTTGTATCGTAGATTGGAAATTTGTCATCCCAAA
>NZ_MAJV01000123.1:1342-1523 GCF_001691065.1 Aliivibrio sp. 1S128
ATGAGCGCAAAAGCCCCTGCACCAACAAAAGCCAAAGGGCCAAGCATAAAGGCAACGATAATACAGACCACAATGCCAACCCAAGCAAAACCTCGCGCAATTTTATAAGCCACTTCAGGGATCATGTCTTGTTCTGTATAATGAATTCCCATTGGAGTTAGGTGATAACAACGATGTTTAT
>NZ_MAJV01000124.1:0-402 GCF_001691065.1 Aliivibrio sp. 1S128
GAATACAATTTATTCTTGGGAGTATCAGGGCGCGGGTCAAAAATACACTAATTTAGCATACTGGATTTTGTCAATATTTTCAGGAGGAATACCATTATTGTTTCTTTGGTCGGTTACTGACATGACAGTAGACTCACCTGTTTTTTTGGGGCTCTTTATTTTATCAACGACACTGGTGTTTATAGGGAGATATTTATTTGCACCAGATAAACATCGTTGTTATCACCTAACATCAATGGGTATTCATTACACTGAACAAGACATGATCCCTGAAGTGGCTTATAAAATTGCGCGAGGCTTTGCTTGGGTTGGCATTGTGGTCTGTATTATCGTTGCCTTTATGTTTGGCCCATTGGCTTTTGTTGGAGCAGGGGCTTTTGCGCTCATGTCATTTGGGATGAC
>NZ_MAJV01000125.1:0-1083 GCF_001691065.1 Aliivibrio sp. 1S128
TTATGCAGGCGTTATGTGTTGGAGTTAATAAAAGTGGATTATAAAAATAATAAAGGGCAATGGGCTTTAATTATTCCTATTTCTGGTTTGAATTTAGATAAATCTATTGGTGAAGAGTTAACTATAGATCGAGTTACTTTTATTAGCGTTTCTAAATTACATCGGGTAAGAAAAAGATTTAATCTTCCGTTACGAATCAATGAATTTATTGATAAAAGACCGTTGAATAAAGAAATTTTTGAGTCATGTAAAACTGTTGCAATTGTTAGCTTAGGTGGAAAGGGATGTGAAAAAGAATTAGAACTACTAGAAATAGTTAGAAAGGAATTAAGTTTTATATCGTCTTCACAATTAGGCTATTGTCGAAGAAAAAATAATGCATGCTTATCGTTATCATCTGAAACAAGAATTGGGCAGATTAACTATATGATGCTTAATTTGACAGCGGGAGATTATATGACGACCTCTACAATTACTGGTAGATTTGAAGAATTAAAAGTCGATTGTAATTGGAAAAAGTTCCAAAAAAGTTCATTTTTCTTTGATTTTATAAATTTATTAAATTCCCAAAAACAGATTAGTAGTGCGTGGCAGAAAAATATTGAGGATGCTGTAAGTTTAGCTGGTAAAAGTCAGTCATGTTCTGAGTTATCATTAGCTTTTTTATATAATATGATCGCAATAGAAACTTTACTTACGGAATCTGGTGATAAATTTTCGGAGATGTTACCAAATAGGGTTGAAGCATTCATTGGGTGGTCTATCGATTGGGATAATGAGGATTATCGTAAAAAAATAGCATCGTTGTATCAGAAAAGGTGTCGATTCGTACATGCTGGTGATACGAGCAATATACAAATTGATGATCTTCTTTTTTCTGATAACCTTTTACTGAATGTTTTGCACAATATATTAAAACATATTGATATTTTTCAAAGTAAAAAAGATTTAATCTCTTTTTCAAAAAAAATAGAAGCTGAGCAATTATTGAATATCAAAAGTAAAATCAGACCAAAAACCATACGTTATTTAAATATAATATACAGTGAGAACGATCGTAAACACACATAACAAACGACTATG
>NZ_MAJV01000126.1:0-29665 GCF_001691065.1 Aliivibrio sp. 1S128
GTAATGGTCTTGCACTTCGAATAAAGTCAATCGGTAGTAAATTTTGGATATTTAATCACCAGCGACCAATCACTAAAAAGCGAGCTAATCTTACTCAAGGTAAATTCCTGCTTGGTGACATTACCGCTCCACAAGCCATAAAAACCATTAAGCCAATTGCGAACCAAGGTAAGTTAGAAACGGTAGGGCGATTGTGTCGTAATTTAAATGAGATCATGACCTTTGCTGTGAATACTGGTGTTATCGAACATAATAGACTTGCTGGTATTGGGAAAGCGTTTGAAACTGCAAAAGTTACTAACCAGACATCGCTAGATCCTAAAGATCTACCAGAACTGTTAAAAACGATTAATTAGGTATCTATTAAGCCTATCACACGCTGTTTGTTAGAATGGCAACTTCATACAATGACAAGACCTACCGAGACTGCTGGTGCTCGCTGGGATGAAATAGACAAAGAAAAAATGCTTTGGGTTATCCCAGCTGAACGAATGAAGAAGGGAAGGGTACATACCGTCCCATTAACAAAGCAAACCTTAGACTTATTAGAAACGATTGATTTTATCACTGGCGAGAGTGAATACCTTTTCCCTGCTGGTAAAAGCAATAAAAATCATATAAATAAAGAAACAGCTAATAAAGCATTGGTGCGAATGGGATTTAAGGGAAGACAAACTTCTCATGGCCTTCGAGCATTAGCTAGTACTACCTTAAATGAACAAAACTTCGATGCGGATATTATTGAAGCGGCACTCTCTCATGTTGATAGAGATAAGGTTCGAAGTGCTTATTATCGCACAGACTACCTTGAACGACGTAAGATTCTAATGATGTGGTGGAGTGACCATATTGAAGAGGCGGCTACTGGTAGCTGATCTATAAACACCAGCTTCCAAATGTGACGATTAATGTCATCTCGCTCAAAGCCCATTTCTACAGGGTGCAATCCTTCTCGTCGATGGTAATAGCTGGTGTTTCGAAAGTTCACTGAAAGTCGATTGATGTCAGTACGAAGAGAAAAGCTATCGAGTACCACCTCAAGATGACGATGCAAATTTTTAGGTAATGCTAGCTCTTTACCATGAACAACTACTTCTCTTTTCATTAGATAAGTCCTCGTTCAGCAAAAGAGACGCAAGGTGAGCCAACCACCACATTGTCAAGCACTCGAATATCTAGCAGTTCAGCTGCTTTCTCAAAGACTTGTAAGGCCGTCATAGGTGAAGTGGTAACGTAATCAGTAGGGTGCATAATAGGTTTCCTTGAAAGATATATGTGTATATTCAAGGTGGTGATATGTGCTTGAGAATTTGCTGAAATTTGAATGCGCGAATTGGGATTCTTGATAACCTAGAATAAATTGAGAGTGCTCCAGGTGGTATATTTAAGAGTTAGTATATAAAAATCAGATAACGCTCTATTGTGAGGGGACAAATGTCCTCTTCATTCTAGATGATCCTGTTTTATGATTCTGGCACTGATAATAATAAAGGATAAAAAACATGGACCTATTTTCTCTATTAGATATAAATAATACGCTAGTCAATATTCCAATTGGTGGTGGGTATGCCATGAGTTGGGTAGAGGGCTTTGGTACTATTTTTGGTTTATTGTGTATTTGGTTTGCAAGCCAAGAAAAAACCATCAATTACGTTTTTGGTTTACTGAACGTTACATTATTTGCAGTCATTTTCTTTCAAATACAACTTTATGGCCTGTTATTACTTCAGCTCTTCTTTTTCTGTGCCAACATCTATGGCTGGTATGCATGGACAAAACCTAACTCTAGTGGAGAAACACTTGAAGTTCGTTGGTTAAGTGAATCCAAACTTCTTGCTATATCAGGGGTGAGTATTGTAGCTATTGCTTTACTTACTATCTACATCGATCCATTTTTCTTTGGTTTAGCAACAATTGCTGTTGATGGGATGAATCTATTTGGTGCTGAGCTAGCTAAACCAGTATTAGCGCCTGATGCGTTTCCATTCTGGGATTCTACGATGACTATTTTATCTATCGTTGCACAGGTATTAATGACTCGTAAATACGTTGAAAACTGGATGCTCTGGATAGTCATTAACATTATTAGTATTGGTATTTATGCAACTCAAGGTGTTTTTGCTATGTCTGTTCAATACTCAATTCTTATGTTTATTGCCGCTAATGGTGCTCGTGAATGGGCTCGTACAGCAAAAGAAAATAGTAATGATAAACAAGTAGAAAAGGCAATAGCATGAGTAAACAACCACATATTTGTGTTAATGAAAATCAAGTAGCGCCTTATGTCATTGTGTGTGGGGAGCCAGATCGAGTAAATCGTATTATTGAATTGATGGATAACGTTGAGTTACTTGCTGAAAATCGAGAATATCGAGTGTTTAATGGTGAGTATAAAGGCACAACGATAACGATTTGTAGTACAGGGATTGGCGCACCATCAATGATCATTGCAATTGAAGAGCTGAAACTATGCGGCGCCACACACGTTATACGAGTGGGCTCTGCTGGTGCGATGCAAGATCATATTCAATTAGGGGAATTGATTGTTGCTGAAGGTGCAGTGCGTGATGAAGGCGGCTCTAAAGCATATATTAGTTCTGCTTATCCAGCCTATGCGAGTTTTACTCTATTAAAAGAAATAAACCATTTTTTAGAGAGTCAACCCGTAAAGCATTACTTTGGGGTAGTTCGGTCACACGATAGCTTTTATACCGATGAAGAAGAGCAACTCTGCCAGTATTGGAATAAGAAAGGCATTTTAGGTGCAGATATGGAAACGTCAGCACTATTCACTGTAGGGAGACTTCGTGGATTACAGGTTGCTTCTATTCTTAATAATGTCGTTCTTTACCAACAAGACGTGAAAGAGGGCGTTAATCAATATGTTAATGATAATGCAGCAATGATGAATGGCGAAAGATTAGCGGCCATTACCGCATTAGAAGCGCTATGTAAGCAAGGAGCATAAAGTAAGTAACATTGTGCTTTAGTGAATTAAAGCGATCTAAAGCACAACTTATGGGCAAAAGGCTAGAAAGAGTTGTGTTTAGAGTTGGATCTAATTATCGTTGCAGCCATTGTTTCTAGATGAGTTCATTATGAAAATCAGTCCTTATTCTTCTGGTCGCTTTTACTCATTCTTAGCCAGTAAAAGTAATAAATTTAAAGAGCTGCTTTATCAATGCCAAGTAAGTACAGGTTATGTTGATATAGGTACAGAAATACTTCGTCAAGGTGAGGCGCTAGATTACATTTATATTGTTCCTGGTGGTCGTGTGTCTATGAGTATTTTGGCTCTTAATGGGCGACGATTTCAGCTTGGTGAGGCTAACTGTGATTATCATATCTTTGGGGAAATGGAATTTTTCACTCAAACGCCTTGTCAGTGGACAGTCGCAGCTGATGAGTATTTGCAAGTAGATACGATTTGCTTAAAAGCGTTAACTAAAGCCTTGTATAAACAGCCAGAGATGATGTTCTTTTTTGCGGCAGCGCTAGCAGAAGATTACCAAGACTCTATGGATATTTATACCAACCGTTTGTTACATCCTATTGCGTATAATATTGGATATGACCTATTAATGCAGAAAAGTGGTATAACTGCGGCATTAGGGAGTTTTGATAAAGTACTTCAAGAAGCCGAGCGATTTGGAACGTCTGAAAGAGTATATCGAAGAGCAGTTAAAAGTCTGGTAGATAAAAATCTCATTGAAAAAAGTGATCAAGGTTTAATCATTATTAATGAAGATGAATTGAGATCTTTTTTAGAAGGCCATGAATAGAACATAAAGCTCGCATCGAAAGGTGCGGGCTTTTTTGTTTTTGGCTTGTCCTGAAATGTGTTTACACCTTGATTATAATAAATTCTTTTTAGATAAACTTATTACCGACTTCATTATTAATATCTATTTGTGTCGAAATGTGCGGTTAATTGATGAACTTCCGGTTCTTTTTTTAGTAATCCTTTGTCTTGTGTTGTTCCCATTCGGCGTAAGTAATAATGTACTAAAGCTTTGCGAGTTGTGATTTTTAACTCTTTATTTTCCATAGCATAATCGTCAGCAACGATACATTGTTGTTTTTCAGATAAGTAGGGATTAGGTGTAATCGTTAACTGAACTTGGTGATTCCAATCATCATCATATTCTCGTGTATTTAGTGATCTATCCATTAAGTCAGGTTCGTTTCTAAAACGGCTTAATACAAAGTCACGATAACTACTTCTATCTTCACAAAATGCTCTCACATGCCATCTAATACCATCATAGACCAAGCTATGAGGAGCAATTATACGCCCTCGAACTTCAGGTGTAGATAGAGACACGTAATCAATATCGATACGAAGATTAGCCCTTGCGGCAGCAATTAAACTTCGAACGATTTTTGGCGATATAGCCCTTTCAGGAACATTCAATACTGTCGATTGAGCTTCCCCCCAATTAAAGAATTCAAATGTTTCTTCTTGGTTATACTGTTGATGAAGCATCATAAGGTATTCATGAGCAGTACCTTGAGTAAACCGAGGCTTAAAGCTATCTGCTGGCCTGTAACCCTTAATTGTCCTATCTAGTATCAATTGATCTTGGCCTGTAAGACTAATGTATTTATTGATATCTCTAGAAGCCTGTTGGCGGCCTATATGAAAAGCGTCACATAGGTGATTTGTTGTCAGTCGACCTTCCCACTGGGCTATGATTTCAATTAATCGAAATCTTACTTGTTGGTCCCACTTAATATCTACTTGAATCATGTTCCTGCTCACAAATGCTACATGTTGATGTGTACAGTATATACATGTAGCCATAAAGTACATATATTTATTATGGATATTGAGAAGGGCGTATTAGATTCAGAAGCCATTTCTGTGAGAGCATAAATTATATGGCAGCTGCAACCTGATTTAGTTGCCACAAATTCAAACTGGTTGATTTTCAGTCAAGAAAAACAACAAAGATCGAGATAAATACGATGATGTATGCCGGATTAACCAAAGTTATCGCAATAAATTCCTATCAGAAAAACAAGATGTTTTCAGAGTATTACTTTGATTCTCCCACTCAGATCACTGGCGGTAACGGAGAAGGAAAAACATCATTATTAAGGCTTATTCCGTTCTTTTATGGAGCGACTGGCACGCAGATCGTCAGGAAATCGAATGTTAATAAACCCTTTGTAGAATGGTACTTACCACACAGCAACAGTTATATTGTTTTCGAGTACATTACTGCTCGTGGTCAAGTTGCTCATGTCATTTGTTATCGAAACCTCAGTACTAAAGGTGGCATTGTTTACCTTTTCGTTAAAGGTCAGTTTGAACAATCAGTGATCATTAAACAAGACAGCGAAGAAAAGCCATACGCTATTGCCTGTACAAAATTGGCCGCAGAACTGGCCGTTAACGGTTTGGATTATGAGTCCCGTATTACTAGTGTCAAAGAGTACCGCGAAATTATCCAAAACATTAATGCAGGAACTTTGAACAATCAGTTTCTAAGTTATTCTTTGTGCTCTGGCCGTCATGATGTTCGTCATATCGAAAAAATCACCGCCGCATTGATTCAGGGTGAATTCAACATGGCGGACACCAAGGCGCTTTTTCTTGATATTCTTGAACAAGGTAATAGCACACTAGAATTTGGTGTGGATGCGAACAGAATTGAACAATGGTGCGATGACTACAGCGGTCTAACAGCTTTCCTAGATAAAAAAGACGCATTCATTGAAGCTATTGCGAACAATCAGCAGATCGCGTACTTAACCACTCAGCTCGCCAATGCCTTAACAATCATTCGTGAAGCCTCTGAAAACCTTGATGAGTCCCGTAAGAAAACAGATCTAATGCGCGCAGACTTTCTTGAGAATAGCGATAGGAAGATTGGCGAAATTAATGAAAAAAAGCTCGATAAAGAGGTTCGACAGAATGCTCTTCAACGTTCTATTACAAGTATTGAGTCTGAGATCGACGTTCATCACAGCAAGCTTATAACATACGAAAATAATGGTTACCCAGAACTGTCGGTTAAGCTTAAGCAACTTCCAGAAATGGAAGATAAGGTGACACATCAAAGACAAAGTTACGCCGATCTTGAAATTAAGTTCAATGATGCGAAAGCAAAGTATGAGAAAGACAAACAAAGCCTTGTTAGTAAGTTCAATAAAGAAAAGTCTGACCTAATAGAGCAAAAACTTGATGCCGAAAAAGAATTCAAGGTTAAGAAAGATAAGATAGACGCTGTGTATCAGCCACAGTTAAAGGAACTGACCGAATATCATACAAGTTTCACTACTGACAAATCTTCGACTCTAATGAAGCGTAAGGCTGATCTAGCCACTCAAAAACAGCGACTAAAAAATCCTGATATTGATGAGCTTCTCATTGAACAGAGAGAACAATTGGAGTTAGAGAAGGACAGATTGCAAGAGGAAGTCGATACGTTAAAACACACGACACTTGTGAGCGAGAAGGAAGGAGCCAACTTACAAACTAAACGTGAAAAGCTACTCGAAAGCTTAGAGGACACTCGTCGTAACAAGCGCGATGCCGAAGCTAGATTCAAAGTAGTCAGTAACCGATTAGACCCAGATTCAGGAACCTTGTTCTCGTTCCTAGAAGCTAATCGACAGGGATGGCAAAGCTCTCCACTTGGTCGTGTTCTTACCGATGAGCTTTTGATGGACACGACACTCACACCATCAATGACTGAAAATTCAGGTTCTATGTATGACTTGTACATCGATACGAGCAGCCTAGCTGATTGTAGTGTCACCAACAAAGCTGATGTTGAAGAGCAGGCTCGATTGATGGATCTTATCGATGAGCTTGACGATACAGAGACCGATTTTAATAAGAAAATTTCAAAAAATAACTCTGCTGTTAAACAGTCAGGTCTAGAGTTGTCACGACTACGCAATGAGCTGCGCAACGCTGAAGGTGACCTAGCTCAAACTAAGGTTAACCTTAACAATAAGAAAATAGAGATTGCTCGTGCAAAAGAGGGCTTAATCGAAAAAATAAATATAAGCATCAAATCGATTGAGAAAGCCATATCCCAGATTGAGCGAGAAGTCTCATTGGCGCTTGAGAGTTTTAAAGAGGCAAAATTAGAGCTAAACAACGATAGGCTTACTCAAATTGGCAATATTGAATCATCACTTGCTCTCACGATCGGCGCTATAGATGAACTACTGGAAAAAAGTACTTTGACGTTAGGCGAGAACAAACAGCGTATCAAAACGGAGTATGAACAGCGGTTGAGCAAGCAAGGTATTAGCGGTGAAATCTATCAACGCTATAAAGAAGAAATTGAATTTCTTGATAATCAGATCAAAAACTTAAAAGCGAAGTCTCATAAGATCAAAGAATATGAGACATGGATTGCTGTTTATGAAGTGGATGACCCTAAGAGGCGTGACGATCGTAATACTAAGGCAAAAGAACTTGAAGCGGTGCATCAAGAAGTTAAATCTTTAGAAACAAAACTGATAGAGCTTAGAGTCGAAGCTAATCGAACCAAGAAAGAGTTTGATGAAAAACTATCTATCTTAAAGAACCACAAGCAGCGAGCTGACAGTGCAATCTCTCGCCTAACTAACTACGTGATGTTTGAGGGCGAAGAAGGGAGCCAAGAAGAGAACGACTATAACGGCGATTTAAATTCACTATTGAATGATGTGGAGAGCAAACTCCCGGAGTTAGAGAGACTTACTAAGCAACGTAAAAAAGATATACAACAAATGGAAACTATCACTCTCAACCTTGGTGACGGGGAACTGTATCGTTTCTGGAATGAAAGCAGCCGAAACACTATTACAGAAGATATTGTTGCTAGTGACTCTAAGCGAATAGATATTCTAGAAATAATCATGAATGACATTATTCCTCAAGTGACCCGTATAACAATTGAAAGCGCGGTCAACATGGGGCGTATGCTCGTTGACTTCAAGCATCGGCTACTTGGCTTCGATCGTGATATTAAGAAACTTGGTCGCAATATTTCCGAACAAGTAAAGGTCAATAACACGTTCTCGGTGGTTGGTTCTATTGACATTAACGTTGAAAGTACACTTTCTAAACTACAAGGTTGGGAAGATATTATTAACTTCTCTGAGATTTATGAAGAGTGGGATAAAACGGGATCTGCTGAGCTACCAACTAAAGAGTTTTACAGTGCTTTAGATACGCTGACTTACCATATTAGTGCCGAGAAAGTTAAGAAGCCTACTGAGCTGTTTGACATCAAATTTGAAGTTATCGAGAACAACCAGCGTAAAACCGCTAAAACAGATAAAGATATGCGTGACTTAGCCAGTAATGGCACGAACTTGCTTATTCAATCCATGTTGTATTTAGCGCTACTGACGCAACAACGTGGAGCAAGTCGACTATCAATAACTTACCCAACCGATGAGATTGGTAAACTGACGGCAGAAAACCAAGCCAAACTACTTAAGATGATGGGATCACACAACTTCAATGTTATTGCGGCTCAGCCCGATGGTAATAACCGTACAGCCAATTTATTTAAGTACCTGTACCACTTAACGCCTTACAAGAACATTTTCAACAAACCTAAAGTAAGTAAACTCGCGTTAGCCAAAGCCGCTGAAACTAGCACAGGAGTAGAAGCATGAAGCCAGTATCACAAGTCCTAGAGTCTCTACTTAGTGGTCGTTTTATCTGTCCAGCAACCGATCGTGAAGCTTATAAGACGCTTAAAGAGGATCGTACTCGCCGAGAAATCAATCAAGCGTTGACACTTATGAGCCGAGAGCTCCAGTGTACGAGCCGAACCAGTGCCTATTATGTCACCTATAAAAGTATCGACGATCACAATCGTCGTCAGGTGACCGCGCTGATGAACAATGTACACGGTATCATCCGACCAGTGGTTAAGTTCGTGGCGACAGTCAGTGAGGCTGCTCAAGTTGAAGCAGTGATGGTTGGTGGTGATGAGTTAAGTGTGCCTGTATTGAGTGCACAAATCCAATCGTCTCCTAGCTTGATGGATAAACTCGATAGTATTTACCGACTCCCGAAAGTGAGTCGAAAAAAAGTGCGTGACAGTGCAACTGATAAACTCAATGTGGTTGTCGAATTTCTGGTTAAAGAAGGGGTGGCTCATTTAGTCAATAAAGAGCGTCAGCTCTATGTGATGACAGGAAAGTTAGATTTTATTTACGAAGTGCTCGATTTCATCGATACCCATGAAAAGATTGTTGAGGCAGTTAACAAAGCAAACGAGAACCAAGAGGAGTTCGACTTTTGATGAGCTCTCAAAGCAATGGGAAACATGGTGGTGTCAACCACATGCTTAGCTTAATCAGCCAAGCAAAGGACACATTAACTTATGTTTTTGAAAATGGCACGATACGTGAAACTCATGAGAACGCCAACGACCTACGTAAGTTAAAAGAAGCCCGTGTTGTTATCGTGACAAGCCGCGGCTACCGTGTACATCCTAAGATGGAAGCACTGATGAACTATTTCCTTGAAACGGAAGCTAGTTCATTTCTTGGAACTCAACACGCTGAGCGCATTCCAGAAATTCAGAACCTTGCACAAGAATATCTGGAAGCTAAATTAAATGGCAAAAGAGAACAAGAGGCAGATAGGTTTAATAGCCTTGAAGGGGTAGTCTATGAAATTACAATGGATTTGCAAGAGTCTTGTCGTCGCCTAAGAAACCGTATCAGTTATGACTTTGGTTATGGTCATACGCTCGTCCAAAAGCAAAAAGAGAACCAAGTCGCTATAGAGCAAGCTGAAAAGCTTGTTAGTGGCATGAAAGCTTTTTCTTTTAAGTTGTTGAGTGAAACGGCTGGAGATAACTCAGAGCTCAACACCTTGTTTTGTACTGAAATGCACAGAGCTATTCGTAGTTGCCAACAAGAGCTCGGCTCTATCCTAATTCAACTTCGAGCTTTGATGCTGAAGTATCGTAACCGAGAGCGTGATAAAGACCTGATCAACGCCTTTGATCGGTTTATTGATCAAGAGCCACACTGGACACCAAGTGACGATTTGATTTTGCCCGATGAGATAGCAAAGCACGATGGCATACCGACGTTTTGGCTTTCAGAGCCGATTGAATTTGCGCACCATCCAAATCCTGATGATATGGACCAAGAGCCAGAATTGGCCGATATTGTTGAGAAAATCACGGCACAACCTGTCGAACAAGATGAACTTCCGGTTGTTGAAGAAGCTGAGCGCCGAGAATTGACACTTGATGTTGAAATACAAGAGCTGATTGAAGCGGACATTGATTCTCATTGCGATACCTTTTTTGCTGAAGCTTTTATAGGGAAGGGAAAAACCAGTATTTCAGCCTTGGAATATTACGAGCAAATCAATGGTGATTTACCAGAAGATCTTGACCAGCTCACTTGTGCTAAAGATGTGTGGTTATTTAGCGTGCTTAACTTCCATAGCTCAATGCTTCCCGAAGATAGCAAAGGCTTTATCGTCGAGCCTATTGGGTCTTATACCTATTTAGCAACAGGTAGCAATATAGGTTATGGCAACCTTCACTTAGAAGATGTGTCTATAGCGAGGAAACTGTGAGTAGAATTATTGATAATATAACCAGTAGTGATTTAAATCGTCTTAAACAGCTTTTCTCTCCAGCGAAGGTTAAAGACGGTACCAATGTAGTGCTGAGTGGCGTTTTTGAGATTTTTCACCGCGACTTTAGTGTTGGAATTACCAGTGGTGAAAAGTTACAGCTGACGCCTAGAGATATACGTCAAATTAGAAAAATAATTAAAGAACAATCAGGTTTTGATCTTTTAACTGACCCTATCCCGAATTCTCGAACGGATATGGCTCAGTTCTTTCCAAACGAGAAGCTAAGTTCAAGACCTGTCAAAGAGAAGATAATTAAAGTTTATGGGATTTTATCAACGAATATAAATGGCAGGAAATACGATTTAGAAGAGGGCATGAATATTGAAATCTCTCTAAGTTGTTTGAAAAGTATCGACCACAATCAAATCGTGATTGTTGAAAACTACGAAGCATTTTCAAAATTTAGATTGGTACAATCCGATATGGGTTCAAATCCTTTGATAGTTTATCGAGGAGATAAAGAAGGAGGGGTTATATCAAAAGAGATTGCACTCGCTTTTCCAGAGATAGAACTGGTTGCTTGGTTTGATACCGATCCTAAAGGTATTTCTTTAGCCTTCGCATCGGGGGCTGGTTATATACTCATTCCTGATTTATCAAAAGAAACACTTAAAGACCATGGACGCTCGAATCTATTTAATAATCAGTACCAAAACTGGGAGCAAGTATCAGCACTCATTCCGCCTAAGCTAAAGTTATTAATGTCTAGTGTAGAAAAAGGGATAACCCAAGAATCAATTATGGCAAACGGTATAAGCGTGAGGTTATACAAAATCTAGTAACGATATTGCTCTAAAGGTAAGTATCACGAATTAATTAAGCAGCAAAGATCTGTTATTTTTAAATGCCACAGTTAGTGTGGCATCTTTATCCCCATGCACTTTATTAACTCATCCAAAAAGGAAAAATAAATTATTAAAAAAAACTATTCATTTTAGATGAATAACATGTAATCCCTTTTCTTAATAAGTTATTTTTTTGTCTATTAGCTCGACCCGTTATAGTTTCAAACCATAATCTCCATGGTTCTGATGTAAGTAAACGCCGAGTTAGTGGTGATTGTTCTTGTGTATATTCATTTTTAAATATGGTAATAACTTCTTGGGTATCAAATATCCCGATAACTTTCATGTTTATGGATGGGATATCAAATTCAAAATTTTCTTTTTCAATCGCTAGCGGTGTTTCTTCTGCTTGCCAAAGATTAGTATTATCTCCACAAAACAGGGCGATATTTAATGCCCTTAAAGACCACAAGCTACTTGCTGGCCCACTGTAGTTATCGATTAACCTAGAATCATCACCAAATATTCCTTGAGTAGGTATTCCTGCTTGTAATGCTCCGTTGGAAATGAAATATTTCAAATTGGTGCTAAAGGCTCTCTTCGCTTCTCCAATTGATATCGCTGAACTTTGTAAATCTACAGCAGTTAATAAAGGAGCGGTTGCTGCTAACCTATAACAAACGCTTCTACCAAAAAATGGAAGCCCTTTGGCCGTAAAGAAATAGCGATAATTAGCCACTAAACCTGATAACGAACTTCGAATAAAATCAGCATCAAATTCTGGGTCTATTTTTGTAAACCAATACAAACTGTAATGAAACGCCCATGCATTATAGTAATCATAATTGCCTTTAGCGCCATCACGAAACCACCCATCACCAACATAAAACTCTTTGATTCGTTCATATTTTTTATATTGAATATGATTATCACCCGTAAGGTTTTTTAAAACGAGTTGTACTGTTAGAACAAATAAATGCCAATTGTTATCTACTGTTTTACAGTGATTAACTTGTTTAAACCAAGTCGTGATTTGTTCCTTTTCAGCATTAGAAAAATAGTTCCATACCCATTCTTTACTCATCCATAGAGCTAAAGCTAGATCTGCACTTTCACACGTTTTCTGATCGTAATCATGAAGCTGTCCCCAGAATCCTTTGTGATGTGGGTTTGTCCCTGCAAGAAAAGCGTGGCGAAGAACGTCTGGTACATTTATTGGTTTTTTATTAAGCCCTATAATATTAGTATTTTCTTTACCATTTGCGTGTAGCCATGCAGCAAGCGTTGGTAATGTTCTACTTGTACCTTCTATTGCATCAATTTTTGCAGTTTGTTGGCTAGGTCTTCCTGGATAGTAGGCATGACTGAAATCCCACACAGAATAATGTATGAATGATTCTGATATATAACTTACTATGGCATTACATTGCGTCTTTAAATCAGTGGTGTCGTTTGAAAATAGATCTTTTATATAATTATCGTGTTTCGTATATTTTGATTTCTTATTTTTATATCTAATAATATTTTCTTTAATTGAGTTAGCGTAAGTTATTATGGTTGGATGTTCATAAGCGATAAATGGTCGTTCTGTTTCTTGTATTTGTTTAGGCTCAAATGAAAACGGTTTTCTTTGGGGAGTAGGGGACATGATTTGTACAGCCTTTTTATTGTTCTAGTTATTTACTCTATGAATTAAAAAGCCATTCAATCAATGAACGGCTTTTCATAAATAATTAAAGCTCCGAGACAGATTTTACAAGAGCTGCTAATTTGTCCCATTCATTATTATCTATTAACTCATTTGGTATCATCCAACTACCACCACAAGCAACAACACTAGGAATGGATAAATAGTTATTAATATTATTAAGATTAATCCCTCCTGTTGGCATAAACTGAACAGGGTATACAGCGGATAATGCTTTTAGCATTTCCACACCACCTGATGGCTCAGCAGGAAAGAATTTAACGGTGTGTAAACCTAATTGTATTGCTTTCTCTACTAGATAAGGAGAGTTTACACCTGCAATTATTTCGATATTACGCTCTTGACTGTATTTCACTATTTCAGGGTTAATGCTAGGGCTAACTAGAAAATCGACGCCAGATTCAATCGCTAAATCAACGTGCTCTTTACGAATAACAGTACCAGCTCCGATTAGCATATCAGGATAAGCTTCACGCATATTCTTAATCGCTTGTGCAGCGTCTTCTGTTCTAAAAGTAATTTCTGCACAAGGTAAATCATTTTCGACAAGAACTTTTGCAATCATTGCTGCTTTAGATGCATCTTTGATTGTAACAACAGGAACCACTTTAATTTTTGCTAGTTTTTCGTTTAAATTCATTTTGAACCTCAGATTGGCATAACAGATTTAGGGATAATGGCCCCGTGGTATTGAATAACTGTGCTTGCAAGTTTATGACCAGCAACCGCCGATTCAGAGCCGCTACAGCCTAATACTCGCTTAGATAGGTAACCTGCACTAAAGGAGTCCCCAGCAGCTGTAGTATCAATGACATTGGTTACTTTTACTGATGGAATAAAAGAGGTGTTATCAGAAGAGTAAACAATACAATCATCCTTACCACGTTTGATAATGATCTCAGACACACCTAAATCGATTGTACGATGCATTGCTTGGTCTGCGGTATCATCTCCCCATAATAACTGCTCATCATCAAAAGTTAAGAAGGCGATATCAGTTAAAGATAACATTTTTGTATAAGCAGACTGGGCTTCTGATTGGTTATTCCAAAGAGTAGGGCGGTAGTTATTATCAAAGGCAATTTTTATACCTTTAGATTTACAATTTTCAAGGATAGAAAAGAGTGTATCTCTACATTCAGAAGTAAGGATTGCAAGACTAATTCCACTTAAATAAACAAGTTGGTGGGTTAATAAATCTGCTGTGATTTGAGAGGCGTTTTCACAAGTGATCCAATATTTTGCAGCGGAATCATTACGCCAGTAATTAAAGGTTCGTTCTCCTTCACTATCTGTTTTGATTGAGTAAATACCGTTATTTTTATCGGTAGAAGTTCTTACCATATCTGTGCAGATGTCTTCTTTCTTCCAATTATCTACCATTCTTTTTGTAAAATTATCTTTACCAACACAAGTGAGGTAGGAGACAGTCGTATTATGTGTTTCTAGTGCACGAGAAAGGTAGATTGCTGTATTGAGAGTATCACCACCAAAACCTTGAGTTACAACACCATTGATTTCTTTTAACTCAACCATGCATTCACCAATAATGGCTATGTTTGTAATATCCATAAAATTCCTATTTATACAAAAGACCGATCATTAAGATCGGCCTAGGTTGCTAATTGATATTAGTTTAGGATAGAACGAACATAATCAACGATTTCTTGGTTTTCAGCATTGTTAAATAAACACGCTTGAAAACGTTCACCCATAACTGCAGTTTTAACTAATTCAGGATCCATAGACTTTAGTGCGTCAATATAATTGTCTTTAGCGACAGCAAGTTTAACTTGATTCAAAATAGCTGCATTTTGTTGTTGTGGAAGTGCGCGTTCAATAGGGTAGCCTTGGCCACATTCACAGCCAGATAATAATACTTTTTCAAAAATATTACGGATGTTTAATTCTGCAGCCCAACCAAACCCTTTAGCAAATGCAAGAGCAAGTGCATTACCATTGTTGATTTGAGTAAATAAGAACGCATCAGATGGTTCAATAGCAAGACCACAAACAACGTTATGATGAGCATTACAACTCATCATTGCACCTTGACCAGTACCACAGCCAGTAAATACAAAATCAACCGCTTTAGAAGCTAAAAGAATAGAAGCTTGGATGCCAAGGTGAATATAAGTCAGGTGGTGATCTTGATCATCAGACATGCCGACGTTAAATACTTCATCGTTACTTTGTGCTGTTACTGTAAGTAATTCATTTAAAACGATTGAGTTTTTAGCCGCTTGGCTATTTTCCATAGTTAATGCAATTTTCATTTTAATTCCAAATTTTTGTTTAAAATTCGATCGTCTTTATGCAATCGAATGATGGTGATTATGTTTACTGACATCGCCGTAATTTCTAAAAGAACACCACCAATTGAACCAATTAAAATATTGTTAATTAGCCAACATGTAGCGCCGATAAAAAACCAACAGCACATTTTTATTCCGTCGAGCATAAATATCGCGTAACTACCAATTACAGTTCCTATTATAGGGAATAGTTGCCACATGTAATCGGTCGTTAAAATGCCAAATAGCAAGCTGGTACATACAAAAGCAAATGCGATATAACCATTTCGAATAAAAATTGCTGTTGTGGTTCTCATTGCCGATAGCCAGGAGCTGAGAGCCGATACTGTCGAGCCTAGTAATAGATAATGAAACATATGGTTGATGTTTAAAGCCAACATAAGGATCTTCAATCGTTTATCATTTTTTTGATAGAATGCGGCAATGCCTAAAATGAAACTAAGAAGACCTAATAGCTGGGCAAATGAGAAAATATCAACCAAACTGGGATCCATCAACGAGACAGCCAACCGCCATCTACAGCAATTGTATAGCCATTGATATAATCAGATGCTTTTGAGGCTAAGAATACACAAGCTCCTTGTAGATCTTCAGGTGTTCCCCAACGATTTGCTGGGATACGCTCAAGGATAGCCTTGTTGCGTTCTGCATCTTCACGTAATGCTTGTGTATTATTGGTCGCCATATATCCAGGGGCAATAGCGTTAACATTGACACCGTATTGACCCCATTCATTAGCTATCGCACGAGTGACACCCATAACCGCACTTTTTGATGCTGTATATGATGGAACACGAACTCCACCTTGGAAAGATAGCATTGATGCGATGTTAATAATTTTACCACCTTCACCTTGAGCTATGAATTGTTTTGCAACTGCTTGAGATAAGAAGAAAGTCGTCTTAATGTTGATGTTCATTACATCATCCCAATCGTTTTCTGTGAAATCAATTGCATCATTACGGCGAATAATGCCAGCATTGTTTACTAGAATATCAATGCGGCCGAACTCAGCAACCGCTTGTTCTACGATAGAATCAATAGAGTCCATTGCCATTAAATTAGCACGAATATCAAAAAACTTACGACCGATAGCTTCGATTTTACTAATAGTATCAGTTGGTTCAGTGATGTTAACACCGATAATGTCACAGCCAGCTTCAGCAAGACCTAGAGCCATACCTTGACCAAGGCCAGTATCACAACCCGTTACGATTGCTACTTTGCCGCTTAAATTAAATGAATCAAGAATCATGGGATAACCTTATTTTAAAATTTTCATAACTTGTGTAGCTGCAAGTAAAAATGCACCTGCGCCATAATCAATGTTGTGTTCAAATTCAACATCTCGTGGGTTGTAAGCGGGTAGTTGAACCCATCCAATCATGCCGTTGTCGTGAACACAGGTTTCTAATGCTTCCCACGATTTAGTGATGATTGGTAAGTAAATAGATTTATCTAATAAACCTTTTTCAACTCCCCATGCTAGGCCACAGACAAACAAAGAGGTTGCACTGCTTTCTGGCGATGGGTAATTCTCTGGGTCAAGTAAACTAGTGCGCCAGAATCCATCCTCTTGCTGATATTTAATGACTTCTTCAGCTAGCGCAGTGAACATTGCAATGTATTGCCCGCGAGTAGGGTAATCTTGTGGCATATGTTCTAGAATTCTAGGGATTGCTGTTAGAACCCAACCAATACCCCGTGACCAAAATATTTTTTCACCGTTCTTTTCTCGAAGCTCGGTTTGCTCATCATTTGGAATATATCGATGATCTCGATAATACAAACCAGTTTCAGGGTCATACAGATTATCAACAGCATCCCAGAATGCAGTATCCATATAATCGATGTATTTTTTATCATCTGTAATCGCAGAAATACCAGCAAATGCAGGAGGTGCCATGAATAATGAGTCACACCACCACCAGTCATTACGGCCATTTTTAGGGTCATTGATCATGATATCGAATGCATTTGTTGCATACTCAATGATTTCAGGCGTATCCATCAAAGGGTAGAGTGGTAAATAAGCTTGAATACAGACATGGTCATCAGCAAAACGAGGTAAATGACCTGGTCTAAATCCTGTATTGAGTGTGTAGTCCATTAAACCATCAAGGTAGTCTTGATCATTGGTTTCTTTCCAGGCATCAGCCACGGATAACCAAAATACGCCACGTTCCCAATCTGTTGCACGTAGAAAACGTTTTTTACCAGTACTTCGAATAACAAAGCGGGTACGGTTCGTATGCTGCCATTGATAGACTTTTTTCATTAAGTCTTGAATGTGTTCCTTGTTCATTTCCAATCCTTGAGTAATTAAAGAGCGTCTTTAAATTCGTCACTTGTATTTGCTTCTTGTTCTTGGATAACAAGGTGCATATCATTCATTGTTGAGCGACCTATCTCTAGGACGATCTCAGACAGTTCTTCTAATGACACATCATCACGTTCAAAACATGCATTTGTAATCATTGGCAGATTACAACCCCCAATAACCTTAACGTCATTTCTAGAGAGCATGATAGCTACAGCTCGGTTACAAGGAGAACCCCCGATAACATCAGTCAGAAATAAAACGCCTTGACCATTATTTACTCTCTCAACAGCGTTGATCATTTTACGTTCAAGCTCTTCAGTAGTAATTGATGAAACAAAGTCAATGAACTCGATAGAACTTTGTTCACCAACAATGGCATCAACTGCTGATTTCATACCCGACGCGAAATTTATGTGTCCAGAAACAATAATACCAATCATCTTTAATCCTTAAAAAATACCAAGTAAATGACCGCCAACACCGGCAAATAAAGTACCAAAAATTAAAACTGTTGGAGATTTACCTTTTTTAACAAAGTAGTACATTAACCAAACCAGTAGCATTGGTAATATGTTTGGCATTATCTTATCGAACATACCAGTTTGTAAGCTGATAGATGCAGCACCAGCCTCAAGAACAATATCCGTTTTCACTTTAACGAATTTTGCTACCATTGAACCAATAACACCTAAACCAACGATGTTAGCTGCACGGCCTAATTTCTCTGCTTGGTCTGATAATTTTTCTAATGCTGAAACACCAGCGTTATAGCCTAAGAACAGTAACCAGAAATACATAGGAATACGGTACGCTTGGTATAAAACAAAGAATACTAAAACACCTAAAGGATTGCCTTGTAGAGCAATAGAACAACCGATAGCTAATGTTAGAGGGAGCATAACAGAGTGGTCCAGTGCGTCACCTACACCAGACACTGAGCCCATAGTTGCCGCTTTAACTGAAGCAATAGTTGATGGCTTTTCTTTGTTTTCTTCCATTGCAATAGCTAAGCCAAGGGGAAGGGTAAACATTTTTGGATTAGCATTGTAAAATTGTAAATTGTTCTTCAATGCTTTTTTAAGATCCTCAGGGTTAGAGTGGATCTTTTTTAATGCTGGGCTTATTGAATAACAGAAACCACCCGCTTGCATACGGTTATAGTTAAAGTTACCTTCCATTAATAATCCACGAAAACCAATTTTCCATAAGTCATTCTTAGTGATGACTTTTTTAGTTGTCTGGTCATGATAAGTGTCATGGTTCATATCTACTTCGGTATCAGTGTTTACTTTATTAGGTGATTGACCTTGGTAGAAGTTATCGTTCAAATCCATATTAATATTAGAGCTCATCGTCAAATCCTTTTGTGTTAGAAGCATTGTTTGAATCTGATTTATTACTATTTAAATAATCAAGGACTGCAATACATGTGAAGATTACAGCGACAGCTAAAATGGGAAGATCGAAATAAGTTGCACAAATAAATCCTAAAAAGAAGTAAGGTAATATTTGAATGTTGAACATGGTTCGAAGTAGCATCGCGAAACCTACTGCTGGCATCATGCCTCCGGCAATCGCCATACCTTTAACAATACTTTCTGGTAGATATTCTTGAATAAACTCAGCACCTGACACTCCAAAGAAAATCGCACTAAAACCAACAATGCCGTAAAGCAACGCTCGAGCGCTTAATCCTAAATAAAGTAGTTTGTCTAATCCTTTTAAGTTAAGTTCAGATGCGTACTGATCCGCTTTTTGCATCATTGGTGCACAAGATGTGAATAAGAAAATAACGGCAGTTTGCATTGCAAGAGCAAAAGGGATCGACATACCAATAGCAGCTTCAGGTGTCATGTTTAATTTAATTGCGAACATGGTACCAACGATTGCGCCGATGGTTGTATCTGGTGGTTGAACGCCAGCATTTGATACTAGACCTAACCAAGCGAGTTCAAATGTAGCACCCGCAATTAATCCTGTTTGTAAGTCCCCAAGAATTAAACCAACAACAGTACCTGTGACGAGCGGTCTGTGAATACCAGTAAAGATATCAAATTTATCAATACCACATAATGCGGCCCATACACCGACTAAAATAGCTTCCATTAACATTTTTATTTACCTTAAATATTTAGGTTTTTAGTGAGTGAAAAAATACATTCTTTTTCACTTTCCGGCATATGTTGAACAGTGCAGGAGCTGCCATGTTCTTTAAGGATTTCGAAGGCTTCCATGTCTTTTTCGTTAACATTTATATATTTGTTAACTTGAATGCGACCTTCATGAAAATGCATATTACCAATGTTAATTTCAGGCAGTTTGATGCCACCTTGAACGATGCGGGCAAAATCTATTGGATCTTTACAAAGAACTAAAATTTTACGATCTGGCCCTGCTTTAGGTAGGTTATCTATTGTTTGCTGAATAGTTCGAAATAGAACAGCAAAATCACTACCGGCAGAAGCTTTGAATGGACCTTGAAGCGGCTCAAGCCCTGCGATTTCATCATTTGCAACAATTATAGTATTCGCACCTGAATGTTTGCCCCATTGCAACCGGATTTGACCGTGAATTAAGCGTTCATCAATGCGAGCTAAAACGATATTAGCCATTTATTTTCCCTTTAAATAAGTTAAGTTGGTTTAAAAATTGTTACGTTATTAGATTTTAAATTATCTAAAACTTCGATAGACACATTTTCATCTGTAATTACTGCATCAATTGAGTTCGTGTCAAAGACCCAAAATTGACTGTGATTTTCAAAACATTCTGAAGTAGCAATCACAATAATTTGCTCAGATATTTCACGTAGTGTTTTGATTAACTCAGCGTCTGATTCACTGTTTGCAAATACGCCTTGTGAAGAACTAAATCCATCAATAAAGATGAATGACTTGCTAAATCTATGACTCTTCACATTTTTTATCATTTGTGACCCAGTGAATTTCATTAGGTCAAGATTAACGCGACCACCTGTCATGAATAAGTGGATGTTTTCAACATGTAAGGTTCTTACTAAGTTCAAATCATTACTTACTACTTTTGAATGGTGCCAATCTTTAACTCCTCTCATTGATTGTCTAATAAGTTTATTGCTATCAATAAAAATAGAATCATTTTCTTGTAGCAATTTCGCGACTGTTTGACCAAAGAAATCTAATCTTGAATCAACGGTTTGCTGAGCCTTCTTATTACTATCAGATAGTTGAGAAAGTACTGCTTTGTTAACTAATGCATACCCGTGCGCTCTAATTAGAAATCCATTCTTTTCAAGAAACCTTAAGTCAGCCCTAATTGTGGCTCCTGTCACATGGAAAATGGTTGATAGCTCGTCAACATGTAATTTTCCTCTTAATCCGACAAGATTAACTATTTCAAGTCGTCTCTCTAATGATGGTTTTGCAGTATCACTATTTAATTTAGTTTTCATTTGTTTTCACTTTCATTCGTAGTCTGTCGTAGGATTATTATTTCGGCAATTGATTTTTACAATAAGCTTGATGAAGCTCACATTCTCATTATTGATACGTGATGCGTATCATGTAATTGAATGTATATCTGCTTGATATATACCAGTAACACTTATTTTCTAATACTAAATGGGTATTAATTATTGAAGTGAGACTCAATATTTTGCTGATCAGCTCAATTTCTGACGAATAATCATAATGTTTACTGACATAGAGCAAGCTATATACAGCATCATTTAATGATACAGTAATTTAATTCTTTTTTCTTTTAGTTTCTCAAATTGTGATCAAAGTGAAAGAAAGTAAAAATATTATGAATATAATAAAAAAAAGAAAGCGTCGGGGATTTTTACTTGATCGTATTATTTAGAGGTAAACACTATGAGAATTAATGCTTGCACTGTTGTCATTCTTGGATTGGCAGCTACCGCAATTGCATTGCCGCTATCAGCTCGAACATGGGTTGAGGTCGGATCGGAATATGAAGAATATTTCAATGAAATAGATGATTCAGGAAAGGAACATTTGTATGAGCAATTGACTGCTTATGTTCCATATATTCGCTTTTCACATTCACCAAACAATAATGAGTGGAATGTCTGGGGACGATATTTTAAAAAAGAATATATAAATGCTGATTTATTTCCTAATGAAATTACATCAATGACAGAGCGTGCAGAAATGCATTACACGCGATCAGACAGATTTGGTGCATGGCGTTTTCGTTCTGGTGTAGGCGTTCGCTACAACGGATATGATATTGATCGTTATGAGGTTGAATATCGTGCCTATCCACAAGTAGATTATTTTATTAATCCGACAAATCAATTATTTACTAATGGTCATGTCTATCTTGGACAAGCTCGCGGTAAACGTTCAATGGATTCACAAGCAGAAGACTATGTTGATTGGGGTTATGAATATGAATTTGGTTTAATTCATCGTATTAATACGACCTCATCAATAAAGCCACACTTTTATACTGAGTTCGATAGCTTTGAAAATAACTATGACATTGATTATTGGCAATTTCGTTTGGTTTATACCCAAAAGGTTGGGCGTGTAACCATAAATCCATTTGTGCGGATTGGTCTGGGTCGAAATATTATAGAACGTTCTCACTATGACCCTGAACGCTGGGGGATAGAACTTGATAAAAACTACTCTCGAGCAGGTGTTTACGGAAATGTTGGGATTTCCGGTAAGTTGAATTTGATTTATGAAACGTATTGGCAAGAAGAGAAAAACAGTTATTACGATGGTGGAAGTGGCACTGTAAAAGCATTGCCTTATCGCAATAAATTCTTTGCAAAGCTTGGTATGCAATACGTATTTTAAGGACATATTTTGAAAAATTTAAATCTATCCGTTCTTGCTGTGTCAATGTCTATCATTTTTGGTGCGTTAAGTACTCCAGTTTTGGCAATTACATCACATGACACGGATCAACAAATAAACATCATGTCACAAGAAGAGACATTTTCTGTGATGCGAACTCGCTGGGCTTCGTATTTCTTGGGTGATCCTAATTTACCAATGAATTCAAAACTAGGTGCTGAAGTTACCGTTATTAATAATGAAGCGTTAGAGTTACTTAAAAATCTACAACTTAATAAAGAAGGGTTATGGGCAGATGTATCTCTTAATAATGACAGTTCAGAAGGTCGTTTACAATTAGGATCTCAGTTATATAAGACTTATCAGCGCATTTTTACGCTTGCTCGTGCATATAAGTTGAAAGGTGGAGAGCTTGAAGGTGATTCACAATTACGTGAAATGGTCATTGATAGTTTGGCGTTTTTAAATGAGAATTATTATCAAGTTGGTACGGCAGAGTATGGAAATTGGTGGCAATGGGAGTTGGGTATTAGTCGTGTTGTTCATAATACACTGATTATTTTATATGATGATATTCCCTATGAAATTATAGCCAATTATATTGATGCGACTCGTTATTTTGTACCTCGAGCAACCCATCTAAGTGAAGGTTATGGGGCTCCGTATTCGAGTGCGCCTTTAATGTGGGAATCTACAGGTGGGAATCGTACTGATAATGCTCAGGTTGTCCTGATCCGAGGGCTACTTGAAAATAATGAAAGTGAAATAAAAGAGGCAATTGAAGCATTATCAAGTGTCATTCCTTATGTAGAAGAGGGCGATGGTTTTTATAAGGACGGCTCTTATATTCAGCATAAAGATTTACCTTATAGTGGTACGTATGGACAGGTAATGATCGAAGGTTTAGGTATGTTATTAGGAGTGGTATCTAATACACGATATCAGGCAACAGATCCTAATTTACAAAAAATATATCCATTACTATTAGAATCTTTCGCTCCATTAATGGTTGATGGGCGCATGATGGATATGGTTAATGGTCGTGCTATTTCTCGCTTATATGGTCAAAATGATAAAGTGGGGCAGTCGATTCTAAGTGCAATGATGCTCTATTTAGATGGCGCACCACCAGAATATAAACAGCAACTCGAAGTTTTTATTAAATCTCAATTAGTGAATTCAAATAATGGACTAGAAAGATCTGGCATTTTAAGCTCGTATCAAATTGCTCATGCATTGATGAAGTCCAAAGATATAACGGTGAATAAGCCTGTATTCCATAAACAATTTTCAGAAATGGATCGAGTTGTTCACCACCGCAATAATTGGTCTTTTGGTATTGCAATGCATTCAAAACGTGTTGGTAACTACGAATGTATAAATAATGAAAACCTAAAAGGTTGGCATACAGCAGATGGAATGACGTATTTGTATAATGAGCAAGATCATTATCAAAATGGCTATTGGGTAACAGTTGACCCATATAAGTTGGCAGGTACGACGACTCTTTTAGTTGAAAGAGATATTTGTACTGGTCAGCTTTCAACTCAGCGAGATGGACGTAACCGTTCAATGGGATGGACTGGTGGTGCGGCATTAGAAGGTTACGGTGTCACTGGTATGGATTTTGTTAATTTTAATCGTGATCTGAAGGCTAAAAAATCCTGGTTCATGTTTGATGATGAAATTATTGCTTTAGGGTCTGCTATTGAAAATTCAAGCGATAATAAAGCGATTACTACGATTGAAAACCGTAAAATTGATTCAGAGTCAGTCGTTAAAGTTAATGGTAGCGTGTTAGGCCTAGATAATGAGTTTGTTGGTAAATTAGATCGATTATCAATTAAATACAGTGATGTAAAAGCTCCGTTGCAATACGTGAGTTTAGACGAGCAACCAATAACAATTTCTAAAAAATGTCGTTCTGGTGATTGGTCTGATATTGGTAATAATAAAGGTTCTGTAGAGGCATGTTTTGTTGAAGCTACAATCGTGCATAAAGGAGATCTTGGTACATATGCTTATGCAATTATTCCAGAACAAGAAACAATAGTTATACCTGCAATAACCATAGTGTCTAATACAAGCGATGTTCAAGCAGTAATGCATAACAAACTGGGTATTTTTGCAGCTAACTTTTTTGATGATGGTAAAGCTGGTCATATTGAATCGGACTCTTCCATGTCTATTATAACTAAAGAGACTAATGGTTTAGTTACTATTTCAATATCTGACCCTACACGTAGTTGGTTTAACACTAAGTTTGTTATTGATGGTCAGTTTGAAATTATGACTGATATTGAAAGTCGTATAACGTTAAATAGTAATAAAATTTCAGCGGATTTATCTGATTTAGCTGGTTCAAGTTATACGTTTACATTAAAACGCATTAAGTAAGATAAATGATGAAATCGTTTAAATATACTACCATCGCATTAATTGTTGGTGTGTTAACCGGTTGTGGTGGTTCAGATGAAAAAAATGAACCATTAAAATCTGAAATTCAATTTATTGAATTTCGTACACAGTGGAATAGTTATTTTATTGGCGATTCATCACTACCGTTTGATGACGAGCTACATACAGTAGTTAACAAGCTTAATTCTCAAACTAAAGTGTGGTTGGCAGACCACACTTTATCTAGAACTGGTTTGTGGTCAGATATACGTCTTGATGTTCCTAATAATGAATTGGGTAATCAATTACACAAAACATACCAACGATTGTTGTCTATGGCTCGTGTATATAATTTACCTGGAGGGGAATTTAAAGGAAATGCTGATTTAAATAGTACCATTATTGAAAGTTTGGAATTATTAAATCAACAATATTACAAAACTGATGTACAAGAGTTTGGTAATTGGTGGAATTGGCAAGTTGGTATTCCTAAAAATATAAATGATATTTTATTGTTAATGGGAAGTAATGTTAATAATGAACTATTAAAGCAATACATTAATGCCACTCGATATTTTGTTCCGAACCCTACACATTTTAGTGAAGGACTGGGGGCTGGAAGTTCAAGTAGTCCAAAACCTTTTGAAACAACTGGAGCAAATAGAATTGATAATGCACGAGTTGTATTAATTCGTAGTGTTTTAGAGAATAATGAAAATGAATTTAAAGCTGCTATTGCTGCCATTATTCCTGTTATCGATTACGTTGATAATAGTGACGGTTTTTATATCGATGATTCATTTTTACAGCACAAAGATATTCCATATACGGGGACGTATGGAAATGAATTAATTAAAGGGTTAGGGATGATGTTAGGGGCTATTGAAGAGACCGATATGTCTTTTTCTAATAAGTTTTATAATATTTATCCTATTATTTTTAATTCATTTTCACCTTTAATGATTGATGGGCGTATGATGGATTTTGTTAACGGTCGTGCAATATCGAGGGTTTCTGGACAAAATCATAAGATCGGACATTCTGTTATTGAGTCAATGTTATTGTATGTTGAATCAGCAAAAGAGAATGATAAAGATAAACTAAAATCCTTAATTAAAACTCAAATATTGAATGATACTTTCCTTGATTATTTTGGTTCTGTCACTTCAATTAATACATATCAATTAGCACAGAACATAGTGAATGATGATAGCGTTTTATTGTTGAATCGCCACAAAGAACATCATCAATTTCCAGCAATGGATAGGGTTGTACACCATCGTGATACTTGGTCATTTGGGATTGCAATGCACTCAAACCGTGTCGGTAACTATGAATGCGTTAATGGTGAAAATTTAAAGGGGTGGTATACATCTGATGGAATGAACTATTTATATAATGGTCAACGTGATCACTATACTGGTTATTTTGCGGTTGTAGACCCCTATCAATTAGCCGGAACAACAGTTCTTGAAGAGGTAAGAGAGAACTGCTCGGGCCAGAAAAGCGAGCAACGTGATGGACGACAAGTTCTAATTGAATGGTCAGGAGGTACTTCTTTAGAAGGTTACGGTGTTGCGGGGTTTGATTTTACAAACTATAGCGATCTTTTAAAAGCTAAAAAATCGTGGTTTATGTTTGATGATGAAATTGTTGCCTTAGGGTCTAATATTAAAAATAATAGTAGCAGTAATGCAAGGACTATTATTGAAAATAGAAAAATAGAATGCGGATCTGAAATTGAAATAAATAACGTTAATTATATTAGCAATCCTAATTTTGTAGGAGAACTTAAAAATTTAGATATAAAAGTTACAAATCAAATTAATCCAATTTCTTATGTTGTATTAGGTAGTAATAACACAACAATTGAAATTAAAGAAAACAAAGGTAATTGGTCTGATATTGGTTCTGGTTATGGATCCTTATCTAATTGTTTTGTGACTGCATCTATAAATCATGAAATGATCGATGATAGTTATCAATATATGATTATTCCAAACGCTAGTAATAAAGAAGGTTCGACATCAGCAATTGAAATTATACGAAATGACGCAATTGCACATGCCGTTAATCATAAAAAATTAAATATATTAACAGCTAATTTTTGGAAACCAGGTTCTGCGGGTATGGTTACTGCGTTGACCCCTTTATCTATTATGATAAAGAAAAAAGGAGATGAAATGAAAATTTCAGTTTCAGATCCTATGTACTCGCAGCAACCAATAAAGTTTGTGTTAAATACATCATTTGTAATAAGTGATGATGTACATGATCGCGTTTATATAAATGACAGAAAATTAACTGTTGATCTTAATGATTTATATGGCGACACCTATACTTTTTCATTAAAGGGAAAAACTAATGAACAGTAATAAGAATAAATATATTTTAGCTATGGGTATATCTCTTGCTCTAGCTGGTTGCGGTAATGAAAGTTCAGATAAACCAAAAATACCAACGTTACCTCCGATTGATAGTAGCAAACCAATTATTGGTGATTTTAAAAATATAATAGTACCTAACCTAGAAGAGCTTGCTGGCCTTAGTGGAATCGATCTTGTTTCAGGAATTGAGGATCAACTCAATGCTAACTTAACCGTGAAGTCAGGTCAGTTTAAGATTACACCAAAGTGGGGGATGGGAACATCTCATGCATGGGATGTAACAAATTTAAATGTAGTTCAAAATGGTGATAAATATGTACTTGAAACTAGAATAGACAAAGGTGTAGTGGGTGTGCCATCAAGCTCTAATGCAGTGACTAATGGATTTAGTTTTCTGATTGAACTACCAAATGGTTTAGTTAAAGAAGCATCAATGTCTTATAAGTTTAAATTAGGTACATCTCTTGGCTTTGGTAGTCCTTCTAAATCACCGGATTATATTTTCTTAGGGGGTTTTACAAGTGGTGACCCATTAGTTGAAAACAAGCCAAGTGCAGAAGGTAGTGGATTCACTTATAAACTATCTACTGATCGTTATGGTTATGTGAATACAAGATTTATGGATGGAAATAAAGATCTATTTAATCAACAGCTTCAAAAACTTGGCAAGCCATTAAAAGCCAATAATCAAACGTGGAATATTGTTCAATTAAATATTAAAACGAATGATTTTTTTGCAGGGGTGCCATTAGATAATGGGTCAATTTCCGTTCTGCACGACACAGTACAAATCACACCCAAAGCAGGGTCGTTTAGTGATAGGATTTTAATAAATAACACTCATAATTACAAACTAACAACGTTATTTGAATTCTACCGTCATTATAAACACGGTGCAGATCAAGATAGCGCCCTACAAGAACAAGTTATTCAAATTAAAGATTTAGCTATTGCTTGGAATGATGAAGTAGTGACATTGCCAGATGTTCCAGTTGAACCCACACCAGTAAATGCTTGTACTGAGAAAGGATTTAATCAAGCAAGAAATCTAGATCTTTCTAAACTGAAGGGATTAACTGGACAGGCGCTTATTGATGGTATTGAAAAGCAGATAGGTGATAATAATGGTTTACCTTCTGATTATGATACGAATCGTAGTAATATGGCTGTTGTTGATTTTGGTGGAGAACTAGCTCTTGAAGTAACGTATATGGCAGGGCAAGGTTCAGTTAATGATGCAGAAAATGGTTCTAGCTTGAAAGTTCCATTCCCTATGCCGGATACCTCTCTTTCTGGAGCCTGTATTGCTTATGATGTGTTTTTAGATAAGGATTCATCAACTAATAATGACTTAATTTTCTTGCCAAATATTAGCTTAGTTAACGGAACTGATGTCATCTCAGATCATCGTTATTCAACCAGTAAATATAAACGCTTTGCGGCTAAATTTAGCAACCCACCACATAAAGATTTAAGTTGGTTAGATATTGGTAAATCATATACGAGTAAAGGGATTTGGCATCCAACCATTCAAACTATATCGTTTGATGGTAATGGGTTGGGTAATATTGATTATGTTCTAGCTGATAATACGTATTTTAGAACGGATCCTAACAAGTTTAACGGAGAAGAATTTAATACCGTATTGCATCAACTTGTCGAGCCTGAACTTGTAGATACTGTTAGTTTTACTACTAACTTTGATTCTTACCGCCATACTGTTGGTGGTAAAGAAAATCAGATTATTCGCTTTAAAAATATTGCGATTGGTTGGAAATAGTTGCGGGTTGTACTTCTTTCTTAGGAAGTACAACTTACTCATTTCTATTGACGTTAAACCTAGTGTTAGATCTGAGTGAATTAAAATATTTAGTTAATGATATAAGTATCATGTAATAGTGAACTAATTAAGCAATAGCGGATTTAAATTTGTTAGTAGTTAAATTGATAGGTTGTATAGTTGAGTCCAGTATGGCTTAAGATATTATTTGGTATGATATAAATAAAGTAGGAACAATACCAGCTTATATGACAGCAAAAAGCATGCTTGAAGTACAGAAAGGGATTTCAAAGTTAATTGAAAAAGTGATATCCGAAAGCTGATTATCATGAAGATCTGGTATAAATTCCAATCATAATCATAATCATAATCATAATCATAGAATTAGTTATAGTGTAGCGTTACTAATGTTTCTAATATTAACTACAACCTTATCTAAGTAACACTTTTAAAGTCTACTTTAAATAATTATTTTCAAATCAAATGGATAGGTTATACAATCGAGTCCAGTAGCGACCACATTATACGAAAGAGC
>NZ_MAJV01000127.1:0-72713 GCF_001691065.1 Aliivibrio sp. 1S128
ATTCGAACTCCCAACACGCGGATTTGGAATCCGCTGCTCTGCCAGTTGGAGCTACACCCCTGTTGTGCGTGCTATTGTAATGACTTCCACAATAAAATCTACACTTTGAACGCTAAAAATATGAATTTAAAACAAAAATTCTACTTCTATCGCACTATTATTCCGAAAACGAATAGAATTTAATCGTGTTTTATCTTATCAACAAATTGATCGACTCGTTTCCAGTTCGTATATTCAACTTCTTTAGTTGGATCCGTCTCCCCCCCCGTCATTCTCATGATGAGTTGAATCATAAAACGATCAAAGAAATTATAACGAGGGTAAAATAACGCACCAGCAAACGTATCTTGCAAAGCAGGCACCCAAGAAGACTTCAATAAAAACTTCTTAAAATACGCACTGGTTTCTGGGGTATCTTTACCCTCTTTACGAGCAGTCAGATTCACAATAAAAAATGCAGACTTCGCTTGCTCCAAAGCCACTTGATGTTGAGAGATAAATTGATACAACTTCTTATTCAAGTGACCGTAACGGATAGAAGCACCAATCACAACACGATCATAATCTGAAAACGAAACCGTTAACGGCTGATGTAAATCCACTAATTCACATTGGACATCACTCCCTAACTTAGTCGCAATATAATCCAATATCTTAATGGTTTGACCTTCACGACTTGAGTGAAGAAGTAATACTCTTTCCACAGTAAACCCTTTTATCTTTCTAATACTAAAAACTAACTACGCCAAAACGTCGGCGTAAACAAAATAAGTAAGGTAAAAACTTCCAAACGACCAAATAGCATTGAGATAATTAAAATCCATTTTGCTGAATCATTTACCTCTCCAAAATGCACCGCAACCTCCCCCAACCCCGGACCTAAGTTATTTAGTGTTGCAGCAACCGCTGAAAACGCGGTTAATTCATCAATGCCAGTCGCAATTAATGCCAGCATACAAACAACGAACACCAATGCATAAGCAGAGAAAAACCCCCACACTGCATCAACCACTCGTTGAGGTAAGGCTTTTGTCCCAATCTTAATCGTAAAAATAGCTCTTGGGTGAATAAGGCGCTTTAGTTCACGCATCCCCTGCAGAGAAAGTAACAATATACGGATAACCTTCATCCCGCCACCGGTTGACCCAGCACAACCACCAATGAACGAAGAAAACAGCAATAAAACAGGTAAAAACAATGGCCACTCAGAAAAACTGGTTGTCGTAAAACCTGCCGTCGTTGAAATTGATACCGTCTGGAACAAAGCTTGATCTGCCGCAGCACCAATTGAGTCATAAGTACTGTGCTTTAGTAACAATAAGAAAGTAACTAAAAACAATAATACTTGGATAAAAATAAACGCTCTAAACTCAGGGTCTTTCCAATAATATTTAGGATGAACACCGCCGGAGGCGAATGCAGCAAAGTGCAATGAGAAATTACAGGCAGAAATAAGTAAAAAGACCACCGTGATAGCGTTAATTATAGGACTATTAAAATGCCCCATACTCGCATCATAAGTAGAGAAACCACCAATAGCTATCGTTGAAAAGCTGTGAGAGATGGCATCAAACCAATCCATTCCTGCTGCCCAAAATGCCAAAGCACACGCAATGGTTAAAGTAAGATATATATACCAAAGTACTTTTGCGGTTTCTGCAATTCGTGGCGTCATTTTGGAATCTTTAACCGGCCCAGGGATCTCAGCTCGATACAGCTGCATACCACCAATACCCAACACTGGTAAAATTGCCACCGCTAAAACGATGATCCCCATACCACCAAACCATTGAAGAAGCTGGCGATAAAATAGAATCGCTTTTGGCAAATGGTCTAATCCCGTAAGAACCGTAGCACCTGTTGTCGTTAACCCAGAAAATGATTCAAAAAAGGCATTGGTTATCGAAATATCAGGTGTTCCTGATAGCAAAAATGGAAGCGCACCAGCACTACCGATTACCATCCAAAACAAAACCACGATGAGAAAGCCATCTCGAGATTTTAACTCTTGTTTATGTTCACGGTTAGGGAACCAAAGTGCACCACCTCCTGCTAATAATAAAAAAAAGGTAATAACAAAAGGCACACCCGCACCATCACGATAAATAAACGCGACAAGAGCTGGGGCTAACATGAAAAAACTAAAAACCGCGAGTAATGTACCCACGATTCGAATAATTGAACGAAACTGCATGATTTATTTAACGCTTTGCGTCACTCGCATTCTAATGGTTTATATGAATTGAATTACTCTGTTGGAAATTCAATTTTGGCACCGCTTTTATTAATCACCGCGGTTTGAAATTCAGTAATGACACGTTTCTCTAGTTCTAATGTCATTACAACCTTATCACTATAATCCGCTGCCACCTGTTGTCCTTCATATTGGTGCAATAATGTTTCGACCAAACTCACTAAGTTATAGTCACAATGCAAAATAATATGAGTTGTAATGCGTTTTTCTTCTGTTTCTATCAATTTAAGAGCTTGCTGAACTCCACCACCATACGCTTTAACAAGACCACCCGTTCCTAGCTTTATCCCACCAGAGTAGCGAGTCACCACTGCGGTGATTTCCCCAATACCACTGCCACTGAGTTGAGCAAGTATTGGTTTGCCTGCAGTACCTGATGGTTCACCATCATCGCTAAAACCCCATTTCATAGAATCTTCAGGCCTTCCTGCAACAAATCCCCAACAGTTATGCCTTGCATCAGAATGCTTTGTTTTTATTTCAGCGACAAACGCTTTGGCTTCATCAATTGATGCCGTTCTAGCGAGGTAGGTAATAAAGACACTCTTTTTGATCTCTTCTTCAAATACCGCCATCGCTTTTGGTACTTGATATGGTTGATCACTCATAGACTACACTGTTAGTAAAAATGGAACTTTAAAGTGTATCACTTCTAATGACATTTACGCTTTCTAAGCTGAATTTATTCGCCAAACGAAGAAAGTAAATTTGTGATCAAACAATATAAACGTAAACAAAATGTTAAATTTAATTTGATATCTGTTTACTTTAGCATCACTATTAACTGGTCAAACCAGATTATCATAATAACGAATACTCGGATCTGGTTCTTATTTCATGGAGATAGAAAATGATTTATCAAGGTGAAAACCTCTCTGTAGACTACATCGAATCAGGCATTGCTCACCTAGTGTTTAATGCGACAGGCAATGTGAATAAGCTCAACCTTGCCACCGTACATTCTCTTGGCGAAGCTATTGATGCGCTTTATAAACAAGAGGATTTACAAGCCCTCCTGGTTTCATCAGGAAAAAGTGCTTTTATTGTGGGGGCGGATATTACTGAGTTTCTAGGGTTGTTTGATATTCCACCAGAAGAACTAAGCGATTGGCTTCATCAAGCCAACGTTATCTTTAATAAACTAGAAGACCTCCCCGTACCAACACTAACGGCGATTACCGGCTTTGCTCTAGGCGGTGGTTGTGAATGTGTCCTTGCTACCGATTTCCGCTTAGCAGATGAAACCGCATCCATCGGTTTACCAGAAACACAGCTTGGCATTATGCCTGGTTGGGGTGGCTCTGTTCGTTTACCTCGCTTAATCGGTGCCGATCCTGCAATGGAAGTGATCACAACGGGGAAACCTAAACGAGCAAAAGATGCGCTTGCATTAGGCATGGTTGATGGGGTTGTTTCACGTGAAACCTTGATAGACGCGTCTATTTCTATGCTTAAGCAAGCAATTGCAGGTGAATTGAATTGGCAACAACGTCGTGAACAAAAGAAATCGCCATTACAGCTATCCCCATTAGAAGCCGCAATGTCATTTAATGTCGCTAAAGGCATGATAATGAAAATGGCAGGTAAACATTACCCTGCGCCAATCACCGCGGTTAAATCAATCGAGCAAACCGCCGGAATGAACCGCGATGAAGCACTGGCGATTGAGAACAAAAACTTTGTTGCTCTAACTCGCACCGAAGTAGCAAAATCATTGGTTGGTATTTTCTTAAACGATCAATTCGTTAAGAGTAAAGCAAAACAAGCAATTAAAAATAGTGAACCCGTAACAAGTGCTGCGGTTTTAGGTGCCGGGATCATGGGCGGTGGTATCGCTTATCAATCGGCATCAAAGGGCGTACCTGTTTTAATGAAAGACATTGCTCAACCGTCGTTAGATTTAGGTATGAATGAAGCCTCTAAACTACTGAATAAGCAGTTAGAGCGTGGGCGTTTATCTGGTTTGAAAATGGCTCAGGTACTCTCTTCTATTACTCCCTCTTTAAACTACGGTGGTATAGATAGCAAAGACGTTATTGTTGAAGCGGTTGTTGAAAATCCAACAATTAAAGCGGCAGTATTAGCGGAAGTTGAAAATGAAGTTAACGAAAATGCGATCTTAGCGTCGAATACTTCAACTATTCCAATTTCACTATTAGCAAAATCACTAAAACGTCCTGAAAATTTCTGTGGTATGCATTTCTTCAACCCTGTGCATCGTATGCCGCTTGTCGAAGTTATCCGTGGTGAAAAAACGTCACAACAAACCATTGATCGTGTCGTTGCTTACGCCTCTCAAATGGGTAAAACCCCTATTGTTGTTAATGACTGTCCAGGCTTCTTTGTAAATCGTGTTCTTTTCCCTTATTTTGCGGGCTTTAGTTTATTACTTCGTGACGGCGGAGATTACCAACAAATAGATAAAGTAATGGAAAAAGAATTTGGCTGGCCAATGGGACCTGCTTACTTACTTGATGTGGTTGGTATTGATACGGCTCATCATGCTCAAGCAGTGATGGCACAAGGGTTCCCTGAACGCATGGCTAAAAACGGTCGTGATGTAATTGATGCGATGTTTGATGAAAATCGCTATGGCCAGAAAAATGGCACTGGATTCTATGCTTATGCCGTAGATAGAAAAGGTAAACCAAAGAAAAATGTGGATGAAAACACTCACTCAATCATCGCAACAGTAACAGACACAACTCAACCTTATACCTCAGAGCAAATCAGTGCTCGAATGATGATCCCAATGATAAATGAGGTTATTCGTTGTTTGGATGAAGGCATTATTGCCTCACCAGCAGAGGCTGACATGGCACTTGTTTACGGCCTAGGCTTCCCTCCATTTAAAGGAGGTGTGTTCCGTTATCTTGATTCTATTGGGTTACCAACCTATTTAGAAATGACAAAAGAGTTTGAGCAATTAGGTGCTGTTTACCAAGTACCAGAAAGCATTAAACAAAAAGCAGCGGCTGGCGAATGTTATTACCCAGCGCCTAAAGCATCATCTGCATCGGTTTAAGGAAGAATTTATCATGAAAAATGTCGTTATTGTTGATTGTATTCGTACGCCGATGGGACGTTCTAAAAATGGCGTATTTCGTCATACTCGTGCGGAAGATTTATCTGCACATTTAATGAAGGGCTTACTCGAACGAAACCCAAAAGTCGATCCAACTCAAATTGAGGATATTTATTGGGGCTGTGTTCAACAAACGTTGGAGCAAGGCTTCAATATTGCACGTAATGCCTCTTTACTCGCGGGATTACCAAAATCTATCGCAGCAACCACAGTTAACCGTTTATGTGGCTCATCTATGCAAGCACTGCATGATGCCTCTCGCGCCATCATGGTGGGTGATGCAGACATTTGTATTATTGGCGGTGTTGAGCACATGGGACATGTTCCAATGAATCATGGTGTCGACTTTCACTCAGGATTATCAAAGAGTGTAGCCAAAGCCTCTGGCATGATGGGATTAACCGCTGAAATGCTAGGAAAAATGCACGGCATTACTCGTGAACAACAAGATGCTTTTGCGCTTGCTTCACACCAAAAAGCACATAGAGCAACGATTGAAGGTCACTTCGACTCTGAAATTTTACCGATTGAAGGTCACGATGAAAATGGTGCACTCACCTTGGTAAAACACGATGAAGTCATTCGCCCTGAAACCACACTAGAAGGGTTAGCCGCGCTTCGTCCTGCGTTCGATCCTGCGAATGGCACCGTAACTGCGGGCACCTCATCTGCATTATCAGATGGCGCATCAGCAATGCTAATAATGAGTGAAGAAAAAGCCAACGAATTAGGCTTAACCATTCGGGCTAAAGTTCGTTCAATGGCAGTATCTGGATGCGATCCTTCCATCATGGGTTACGGGCCAGTTCCTGCTACCCATAAAGCACTAAAGCGAGCAGGTTTATCGATTGATGAGATTGATTTGTTTGAATTGAATGAAGCGTTTGCTGCTCAATCTTTACCTTGTATTAAAGATTTAGGTTTACTTGATGTCATGGAGGAGAAGGTTAACTTGAATGGTGGAGCAATTGCCTTAGGTCACCCACTTGGCTGTTCAGGATCTCGTATTTCCACCACATTAATCAATAACATGGAGCGTACAGGCGCTAAACTTGGTGTAGCTACAATGTGTATAGGTTTAGGCCAGGGTATCGCTACGGTATTTGAACGACCTTAAAAAACATACAATCTGAATAAGTCATTATTCAAACGCTAGAAACTAAAAAAGTCGCCTTCTTGGGCGACTTTTTTCGAGTTGATACCTAATTTGGTATCGCTTTTATCATCTTATTTTTTTGAGATGATTTTTGTATCACGCGCTTGGTGGAACCAAAAACGCTTTCTGCCTGTTGATTTAGACATGAGATATCCTTCTTAACTTTAGTATAAACATGCATCAATACGATGCGCTTGTTTAGCCTGAGAAGAGATATTTATCTTATGTAATTTATACATAGAGAAGTTGTACGTTCTTTACCTTTTCCATCTACTTAATTTAAAATTAAGCAGGTAGCCTAATAACGATATTAGGTATAAAGCCAACGCATTTCACAACTTCGATAGCACACGGTCATATTACATTATAAATAGATCCAGTTAGGCTTATTCGTTGCTAACGATCTGCTGAAATGTTCAATTATTAATGATTGGAAAAGTGAAATGAAACACGGAGATAATAGCTTTTTCGAAGATATTTTTCTGAGGGTTTGACTTGTACTTATTGCTTGTATTAATAACTCTGTACATCAGAGCAAGTGAGCAAAATAACACGATCCAAAAAAAAGTAAAGATCTTATTTACTCTTTTCGATTTTATTTCATACAATGAACTATGCACAAAATGCATAGTTTCCATGTTTAAGTATCATTTTTTTTCTGAAAACTACAAGCCTATACTTAACTCATCAATCAAATACGCAGTTTGATTCTCTATTTAATATTATTGGAGTTTATTATGTTTAAAGCACTCGTTTTAAATCAAGAAGAAAGAAACACTATTGCTGCAATTACTGAGATCGATGAATCTCAACTTCCTGAAGGCAATGTGAAAATTGATGTAAGTTATTCTTCTTTAAACTACAAAGATGGCTTAGCGATTACTGGTAAAGGGCGCATTGTTCGTAACTTCCCTATGGTACCTGGTATTGATTTAGCCGGTGTTGTATCTCAATCAGATGATCCTCGTTATAAAGCCGGTGATGACGTTGTTCTTACTGGTTGGGGTGTTGGTGAAGGTCATTGGGGCGGCATGGCTGAAAAAGCAAGCCTAAATGGTGACTGGTTAGTGCCTATGCCAAAAGGCTTAGATGCTAAAAAAGTAATGTCGATTGGTACTGCTGGCTTCACCGCTATGTTATGTGTTCAAGCGATTGTTGATGCAGGGATCAAACCAGAAGATGGCGAGATCCTAGTCACTGGCGCAAGCGGTGGTGTAGGTAGCGTATCTATCACTCTTCTTAATCAACTTGGTTATAAAGTTGCAGCGGTAACAGGCCGAGCTTCTTCAAATGGTGAACTGCTTAAATCACTAGGTGCATCACGCATTGTTGAGCGTAGTGAACTAGAAGAACCAGCAAAACCATTAGAAAAACAACTATGGGCTGGCGCAATTGATACCGTTGGTAGCAAGGTACTGGCTAAAGTCTTAGCGCAAATTGATTACAACGGCGCAGTAGCAATATGTGGTCTTGCGGGTGGCTTTGATTTACCAACAACGGTAATGCCATTCATTCTACGTAATGTTCGCCTACAAGGTGTAGATTCAGTGATGTGTCCTCGTGAAAAACGCATCAAAGCATGGGAACAATTGGCTGAACTTCTACCTGAGTCGTTCTACGCTCAAGCAACAAAAGAAGTAGCATTAGACGATGCGATTCAAGCAGCGGAAGATATTACTAATGGCCAAATTACGGGTCGTGTGGTAATTAAAATTTAGTATTACCCACTAAAATAATTTAATACTAAGCCCTACCTAGCTTAGTATTAATGTGAAAACATCAGTAAACCAAGGCAGCCTAATCGCTGCCTTTTTTCTTATCTAAACAACAATAAATTAAACAAACCCAATATCTTCGATACGCTTTTCAATTAACTTACCGCACTCTTCTTTTACTACGCGTCGAAGCCAGGTTTGAGCTGGTGAAGAATCACAACGAGAATGCCAAATTAAAGAATAATCAAACGGGGTAAATTCAAACGGTAAAGGTTTAATCACTAAGTCATAACGATCAGCCATTAAATAAGCAAGATCGGCGGGGACGGTGATCACCAAAGGCATTTTATCAACGATCGCTAATGCCGCTTCTAAATGATACGCCCTCAAGACCTGTCTTCTTTCTCTTTGACCTAGCAATGCACTATCTAATAACGCTTTTACACCATCACTAATTGCAATCATTGCGTGAGGCAACGATAAGTAATCATCTAAGGTTAAACGAGATCCTGAAAGCGGATGATTTTTTGAAAGTAAGCACAGCACTCCAACTTGACCTAACACGTCCTGTTTTAATGGAGACACAGATCCTATCGGACGGCAGATCGCCATATCCACCTTTTCAGTACTGAGTTGTTTAAACAAATTCTCATGATTTAGAGAAGTAAATTCCAATGAAATATTCGGTGCTTGCTCATAAATCTTAGGGAGCGCATAAGGTAAAATGGTTTGCATTGCGTAGTCAGTGGTCGCAATCAAAAAATGCTGATCGCAATGCATCGGTGTAAAGTCACTTGGAGTTAGCAGTTGGCGAAGCGACTCTAACGGTTGATTAATTTGAGCATTAATTTCCAATGCTTTTTGTGTGGGAACTAAATGCTGTCCCTGACGAGTAAATAATGGGTCACCAAGTAAATCACGCAGTCGACCCAACACACGACTCATTGCCGATTGGCTCAAATTCAATCGGATCGCCGCTTGGCTTACACTGTTTTCTTCTAACAATACTTTTAATGCGATGAGTAAATTTAAATCACGGCGATAAACTTCTTCTAATTCCATTATCTAAACCTATGTTTGAAATAACCTGACCGGTTTTTATTAGTGTAACGGTTTTTTTAATAAAAAAAATCCCGCAATTTATTCACTTCTTAATTTGAGGTTAAGAATGATAAAGAGACGGGAAAGCTGGAAAGTGTGTGATATCTTATTTTATGAATTCTAGGTTAATAATCTTGTTCTTCTGCTTCCGTTTCTGACCATGTTTTTAATTCGATCGTAAGTGCGAGCATCACAGAAGCAAGGCTAATTAAAGGAAAGAGGTTAATATTTTCTGGCGTACTTAGAACTAACGAACAAATCGTAACAAAACAAAGAATACAATAAATAGTTAGGCGATCTATTTGAGTAAGCATAATGTTGATCCTTCTGTTTTTTGAACATCTAAAACAACAAGTTAAGAACTTATGTTAATCTGTTGTTAATAATAAAGTTACTCCCTTTTAAGTTCTTTGCCAACGCGTATTGATTATTTTTTTTACCGCAGTATGATCCTTGTCGTCTTTCAACGTAACAGAGATGTAACCATGACCATCAATTTTGATACAGCCACACAAACACTAGAAGCGGAAGGATTACGCTGCCCAGAGCCTGTCATGATGGTTAGAAAAACAATCCGACAGATGCAAGATGGCGATACCTTGTTAATTAAAGCCGATGACCCGTCAACAACTCGTGATATCCCAAGCTTTTGCCGCTTTATGGACCATGAGCTTATAGCTGAAGATACAAATTCTCTTCCTTATCGGTTCTTAATCCGCAAAGGGCTTTCAAAATAAATAAAGGCGACCAATGTGGTCGCCTTTATATTAATGTTCATTATAAATGAGTCACTATTGAGTTTGTGTACTGATATCTCGCACTTGCTTTTGGATAGCTTCAATTTCATGCTGCAAATTACGCATTTCTTTTTTCATCGGTAAGATATAGTGAACTCGAACCCAAGCATCGACAGACAAGGCTGTGGTTACTATGGCTCCAACCACCATCGCTACCCACATATCAGTTAATACCATTCCGAGTAAATTAAGCGCTAATGCTACCGTAAATAAGTAGCATTGACTTTGGGGTGATATAGCTAAAAAACGAGTCATGATACGCTCCTTCCTTTAAGAAACATCGACCAATACAACTAAATTCTAACTATAGATTATCACCTCTACATCAAAACCTATGTGTCTAGTATCACACTCTTATTCTGATAATATTAAACTTTGATTACACTAAAGGTTCAGCTTTAACGTCTTACTCCCCCGTATAAACGATCATCACTTTATCTGATTCATTCTTACGTATGAAGGCATAATAAGGCTCTTTTTTTACCACTTGATACTCACCTTGTGAGATGGACGAATGATTGGTTCTGAAGGCTAATAATTTCTTCCAATGAGATTGCAAAGATAAACGGCTTCCTGTTATCTCACTCCAATTCATAAAACTATACGCATCACCCGATTTTGCACTTTCATCACCATACCAAACAGCGATACCACCCTTAGATAGTAACAAGGCCGACGCGGCATCTTTATATTGAGCGTCATTACTCGCAGAAAAATCCCTTAACCCTCTTTCTTCAAACCAGTTAATAGCACTCATCGTTGGAACCTCTTTCGCTATAGAAGAAGAATGAGCCAACTGACTAAAACACACTTCCTCCCCCTGTTGAGGAGCTATCATTTCCACTGAAAATTGAGGACTATCTAGCGCCATAACAAAAAAAGAAGATGCTTCTAAGACTTTATATTGATTATGTTTTTTCCATAATTCAAACGCACTCGTTCCTCCACTCTTAATTTTACTTGCTAGTTGAGAGCTTGAATCAGATAGCACGACACCATCAACGCCAAATTTAGCGACCCATGTACTCACCCATTGAGTTAATAAGTCTTCTTTAGTTTTGCTAACTTGAGCGACACTCGTCATCGGTTTATTTATGAAAAACTCTGGTGTGGATATATACCCTTCACTGTTTGAACTAAACCAATCAGATGACCACCATTGTGGGATCTGACCATTTTCATCTTTAAAGGCATCAAGATAATTCGTTAAATTCTGACCCTCTTTGGGCTGCCAGTCATTCCAATAACTTGGTAAAACACTCTTATCTTGAAGTTGAATGTTCAATTGCTGTAAATCAGAAAGGCTTGGTTGAGAAGGTTTAGTATCAATACTCCACACGACTCGCATACCCAGTTGGTGTGCTGAATCAATAAAAGTTTGCATTTCCTGCTCGCTACCCATGTTGGTATCAAGTTGAGTCCAATCTAACGTTGCCCCGCCTGCATATGGGTATTCTGGCGTATTACCATCTTTACTCGGAAGCCAGCCATGAATTTGTTCCAATGGTGTCGAAATCCAAAGAACATCGACGCCCAATTCAGCTAAATAATCTAACTTTTGGGTTAGCCCTGCAATATCTCCCCCTTTAAAACCTTGTTCTGAACTTTGGCGGCCATAACTGTGATCATTCCAACTATTACCATTATAAAAACGATCAGTGACGATATGATAAAACGTGGCGCTCTGCCAATCGAAATCAACCTTCTCTACTTTTGATTCCGACACGGATCTTGATTCTAATAAGAGTAAACCACCACTATGGCGACTTGGGGTTAAGGTTATTTGCCCATTTTTTACCTGAGCAATATTGCCGGTGTAAGCATCAGTAACCACTTCGCCTTCAGGCCATAGTTCAGAAACCGTCACAGTTACTGGCTGTATTCCTAATGAAGGACATACTGTCTCTTTATAAATATCTTGGCTCGATGAAGTCGTCTCAATGGTTGTTGGGGTATGGGCATTATCCGTAGATGGTAATGAATTACTTTGACATCCAACCATAAGAGAAAGGGAGATGAATGTTGCACAAACAGATAGTTTCATCGAAATAAGCAGCCTAAATAAAAGAGAAGGTGCTAATTGTAGTCACCGTTATCAATATAATTAACCTCTAACTTTCGAAAACACGATATTTAGACAAAAAAATACCCCGCCATAGCGAGGTATTTCATCAGATATATGAATTTCTATTTTTGAAGAAGAGAAATATCAGCAATATCTAAGAATAAGTTACGTAGCTTATTCAGTAACGTTAAACGGTTAAGCTTAAGTGCTTCATCGTCAGCCATTACCATTACACCATCAAAGAACGCATCGACAGGCTCACGTAGCTCAGCTAGGCGGCTTAATGCTTCTTGATAATTACCAGCCATAAATACTGGCTCTAGTGCTTCCGCTAGGATCTCTACTTTCTCAGCCAATACTTTCTCTGCGTCTTCTTGAAGAAGAGCAAGATCGATTTCTTGAGCCAGTTCGCCATCGAATTTCGCAAGGATATTACCTACACGCTTATTCGCTGCCGCTAGAGACTCAGCCGCATCTAATTCACGGAAGTGAGATACCGCTTTAACACGTTGATCAAAATCAGCAGGCTTAGTCGGACGACGAGCAAGTACCGCTTGAATGATGTCTACGCTGAAACCTTCATCTTGGTACCATGCACGGAAACGGCCTAACATGAAATCAATCACATCAGTGTCTACGTTTGCATTCGTTAATTTATCGCCAAACAAAGATTGTGCTTTAGCAACAAGGTCAACTAAATCTAAGTTGTACCCTTTTTCAACGATGATACGTAGGATACCCAACGCGGCACGACGAAGTGCAAATGGATCAGAACCTTTAGGAGCTTGACCAATACCGAAGATACCCACAAGCGTATCTAACTTATCAGCCATTGCTACTGATGCAGACACATCCGTACTTGGTAGATCATCACCCGCGAAACGAGGCATGTATTGCTCGTAAAGTGCTAATGCGACTTGTGCATCTTCACCATCGTGAGTTGCATAGTGCATACCCATAACACCTTGAGTATCTGTAAATTCAAATACCATTGATGTCATTAAGTCACACTTAGCTAAAAGACCAGCACGCTGAGATTTCTCAACATCCGCACCGATTTGCTCAGCGATGTAGCCTGCAAGCTCAGTGATACGGTCTGTTTTGTCTTTGATTGTGCCCAATTGCTTTTGGAAGATAGCTTGCTCTAATTCAGGTAGACGGTCGATAAGCGGACGCTTACGGTCTGTATTGAAGAAGAATTCAGCATCAGCAAGACGTGGGCGAACCACTTTCTCATTACCTTCGATAATATGACGAGGTTCTTTAGATTCGATGTTAGTAACAAAGATGAAGTTAGGAAGTAGGTTCTTCTCTTGGTCGTACACAGGGAAGTACTTTTGATCGCCCTTCATTGTGTAAACCAACGCTTCAGAAGGAACATTCAAAAACTCTTGTTCAAACTTAGCGGTTAATACCACTGGCCATTCAACCAAAGACGTTACTTCTTCAACCAAATCATCTTCTAGATCCGCAATACCACCCACCGCTTCTGCTGCTTTTTTAGCACCAGCAAGGATGATCGCTTTACGCGCATCGTAATCAGCCATTACTTTGCCGCGTTCTTCTAAGATCGCAGGGTATTGGTCAGCAGAATCAATCGTAAACTCGCTTTCACCCATGAAACGGTGTCCACGAAGAGTACGAGCAGAAGCAACACCTAAGATAGTGCCTTCAATCAATTCTTCACCCAATAGGATTGTCAGTGTTTTCACCGGACGAATAAATTGAATGTCTGAGTTACCCCAACGCATTGCTTTAGGAATTGGTAAGCCAGCTAATGCTTTTGCTGCTAATTCAACAACAAGCTCTTGTACTGGTTTGCCTTTCACGGCTTCTTTATGAAGTAGCCATTCGCCTTTGTCTGTTTTTAGACGCTCAGCTTGTTCAACCGTAATACCATTACCGCGAGCCCAACCTTGAGCTGCTTTGGTTGGATTACCGTCAGCATCAAACGCAGCAGCAATAGCAGGGCCGCGTTTTTCAACAACCTTATCAGCTTGACCTTCAGCCAATTTAGACACTTTAAGCGCTAAACGACGAGGTGTTGCGTACCATTTGATGCCTTCGTGATCTAAACTTTCAGCTTTAAGGCCAGCTTCAAAATTTGCAGCAAACGCTTCCGCTAATGAACGAAGCGCTTTCGGTGGAAGCTCTTCCGTACCAAGTTCGATTAAAAAATTCTTCGCCATGATTACTTCTCCTCTGTCGCTGTTGGTTTAGTAGAGCGACACATTGGGAAGCCTAGCGCTTCACGTGATGCGTAGTATGCTTCTGCAACCGATTTAGTTAGGTTGCGAATACGAAGAATATAACGCTGACGCTCTGTTACAGAGATCGCTTTACGAGCATCTAACAGGTTGAATGCATGGCCTGCTTTTAGAATGCGCTCGTACGCTGGAAGCGGTAATGGCTTTTCAAGCTCAAGCAATTCTTTACATTCTTTTTCACACTGATCGAAGAATCCAAATAGGAAATCAACGTCTGCGTGTTCAAAGTTGTAAGTCGATTGCTCTACTTCATTTTGGTGGAAAATATCACCGTAAGTAACTACGCCTTGAGGGCCATGGTTCCACACAAGATCGTAAACCGAATCTACTTCTTGAATGTACATAGCAAGACGTTCGATACCGTAAGTGATTTCACCAGTAACAGGTTTACACTCAAGACCACCCACTTGTTGGAAGTAAGTAAATTGCGTTACTTCCATGCCGTTTAGCCAGATTTCCCAGCCTAGACCCCAAGCGCCCAATGTTGGGTTTTCCCAGTTGTCTTCTACGAAACGAATATCATGAACAAGCGGATCGATACCAAGCACTTCTAAAGAACCTAAGTACAGCTCTTGAATATTATCTGGAGAAGGCTTTAACGCTACCTGAAATTGATAGTAGTGCTGCAGACGGTTAGGGTTTTCACCATAACGGCCATCCGTAGGACGACGAGATGGTTGAACATAAGCGGTTGCCATTGGCTCTGGGCCAAGTGCACGCAGACATGTCATTGGATGAGATGTACCTGCACCCACTTCCATATCTAATGGCTGTACAATCGTACAACCTTGTTGTGCCCAATAATCCTGCAGCGCGAGGATCATTCCCTGGAAGGTTTTGATATCGTATTTTTGCATAATTTAATTCGCGCGATGGTTGATAAATATAACCAAGAAGTATACCTCGCTGACCCCTTTGGGAGTAGCAAAAATAAGCACTTTATGGAAAATCACTTTCAGTTTACGGCCTAAGGAGTGAAATAAGGGCTTATCTTGGCTCTTTATCTCTGTTTGGTGTTGAGGTATGTTGTTAAAACAATCAGTACATCCACTCTCTAATTATCACGGTAGTCGTAATGAAGTTTACTCAATTTGGCGAAAAATTTACTCGTTACAGCGGGATCACCCAACTAATGGATGACCTAAATGATGGCCTACGCACCCCAGGCGCAATCATGCTCGGTGGCGGTAACCCAGCAGGCATTCCCGCCATGCTCGACTACTTTAAAGACGCCTCACAAAAAATGCTCGATTCAGGTGAATTGGTGGCAGCAATGGCCAATTACGATGGTCCACAAGGTAAAGACAGCTTTGTGAAAGCGCTAGCTAGCCTACTTAAAGAAACCTACGGTTGGGATATTAGCTCTAAAAATATCAGCCTAACCAATGGTTCTCAAAGTGCATTTTTTAGCTTATTCAATTTATTAGCGGGTACTTATGCTGATGGCTCTAAAAAGAAAATTTTATTGCCTCTTGCGCCTGAATACATTGGTTATGCGGATTCTGAATTAGAAGTTGATAGCTTCATTTCTTATCGTCCAGAGATTGAATTGCTCGACAACGGTTTGTTTAAATACCATGTCGATTTTAGTCAGCTTGACGTTGATGATTCTGTTGGCGCTATCTGTATTTCTCGCCCTACAAATCCAACAGGCAATGTAATTACTGATGATGAAGTAATTAAGCTGGATAAACTAGCGCGTGAAAATAATATTCCATTAATTCTCGATAATGCTTATGGCACCCCTTTCCCAAACATTATCTTTGAAGAAGTTACGCCATTTTGGAATGAAAACACCATTCTATGTATGAGCCTTTCTAAATTAGGTTTACCGGGCTTACGCTGCGGCATTGTGATTGCCAATGAGAAAATGACGGAAGCGATGACCAATTTAAACGGCATTATCAGTTTAGCGCCTGGAAGTATGGGACCTGCTATTGGTCTGCACATGATTGAGTCGGGTGATTTATTGCGTTTAAGTGAAGACGTAATTCAACCCTTCTACCGTCATAAATCTCAAGCTGCCGTGAAGATGCTACAAACGGCGATTACCGATCCTCGTTTCCGTATTCATAAACCTGAAGGCGCGATTTTCTTGTGGCTATGGTTTGATGAACTGCCAATCACAACCATGGAACTGTACAAACGCTTGAAAGCTCGCGGTGTCTTAATTGTCCCTGGGGAATATTTCTTTATTGGCCAAGATGACAGCTGGGATCATGCTCATCAATGTTTACGTATGAACTATGTACAAGATGAAGTCATGATGCAAAAAGGCATCGATATTATTGCAGAAGAAGTGCTGAAGGCGTATTCAGAGTAAATAAAAAGCGGTGAGTTGTGTACTCATGACTTATTGCTTTGTAATCAGCAATTCTGTTTGTCATCATAAAATAAATAGCGCTTACAAATGCCATCTATTGATGATGGAAAAGCAATAGGGCATTAATACGATGATCTAATCAACTTAGGTAATGAGTTGTCGCTTTGGAGTCAACAATTCTGTTTGTCATCGCTAAATTAACCACTCCTACCGATGCCATTTATTGGTGATGGAAAAGCGATGAGTCATTAATTCATAGTTGAGCGAATAACAAATACAAAAAAGGCGCTATCACAGCGCCTTCATTTCAAATTTTTACCAAGCTACGATTAGCTTTCCAGTAAATTATTGCCGTTAATCGCAATCTTACGTGGTTGCATCGCTTCTGGAATTTCACGTTCTAAATCAACATGCAGTAAACCATTTTCCATGGTTGCGCCCACCACTTTCACGTAATCCGCTAATTGGAATTTGCGCTCAAAGTTACGCTCTGCAATACCTTGGTATAAGTAGGTTTTTGTTTCATCAGCGTCAGGACGTTCACCACGTACAATCAGCATATTTTCGTGTTGAGTTAAATCGATTTGTTCTTCAGCAAAACCCGCCACCGCCATGGTTATACGGTAGTTATGTTCTGATTTTTGCTCGATGTTGTACGGAGGGTAACCGCCATTTGTTTTTGCCGTGTTATTTTCCATTAGATTGAAAAGACGATCAAAACCAATTGCTGAACGGTACAGTGGAGTGAAATCTACATTACGCATAATACTATCCTTTACTTTAAGCAATAGTGAGTACAACTACCCCTAACATGGGTCCTTAGTTGACTCTATCAAATTATAAGACTTTCCATTTTGGACAAGTCATTTTCAAAAGACCCTTTCGGCATCCTCTTCATAACTAGATATGCGGCTCAGTGGGTTTACTTTCAAGAGATGCTGGCTATTTATTTTTCGATTTAAACCAAAAATACCGCTAACCCTCTGAACAATAAATAAAAATAAACCCCAAATTTCAGACAAAAAAAAGCACCGCCAACAGCAGTGCTTTCTAATAACTCTAAATTCTAAGTTGAGATAAATTGCCGCTGTAATCGCTTAGTTCAAGGAGAAGGCGCGGAGCTTATGAATATAAGCGAGCACCTTCGACGCAGAAATTAGTGATTACAGCAAATATTTACTCAGCTTAGACGTCTAAGTTAGCAACGCGTAGTGCGTTTTCTTCAATGAAGTTACGACGCGGCTCAACATGATCACCCATTAGCGTAGTAAACAACTCATCCGCACTTACTGCGTCATTAATCGTTACTTGCATCATACGGCGAGAATCAGGATCCATCGTTGTTTCCCAAAGCTGCTCAGGGTTCATCTCACCTAGACCTTTGTAACGTTGTAAGTAAACGCCACGACTAGAGTCTTTAATTAACCATGCAATCGCTTCATCCAATGTTTCTACTGGTTGCTTACGCTCACCACGTTGTGCGTAAGCGCCTTCTTCAATCAGACCATTAAGCATTTCTGATAAATCAGCGATACGACCGTACTCTTTCGAGTTAAGCAGATCGGCACTTAATATGTGTTCGTGTTGAACACCGTGAGTACGAACAACAAGCTTAGGCTGATGAATATTTAACTCTTCGTTAAAGTCTAGAGCTGCGTTGTATTGGCTTGCACCGACTTCATGCTCGTTAAGTTCAGTCACTAATGCTTCAGTCCATGCTTGAACTGTCGCTTCATTAGCACACTCATCTTGAGTTAGACGAGGCGTATAAATCAAACGATTCAATAGCGCTGATGGGTAACGACGACTCATGCGCTCAATTAATTTAACCACACCATTGTATGTACGAATTAAATTCTCAAGCTCTTGACCAAAGATCGATTCATCTGGATTAACAAATAACGCCGCATTGTCTAACGCTTGTGTAATTTGGTATTCACCCTTCGCTTCTTCATCTTTAAGATATTGCTCTTGTTTACCTTTTTTCACTTTGTAAAGTGGTGGTTGAGCAATGTAGATGTAGCCACGTTCAATCAGCTCAGGCATTTGACGGTAGAAGAAAGTCAAAAGTAGAGTACGGATGTGAGAACCATCGACATCGGCATCGGTCATGATGATAATGTTGTGGTAACGCAGTTTATCCGGATTGTATTCGTCACGACCAATACCACAACCTAATGCAGTAATTAGCGTACCAACCTCTTGAGAAGAGATCATTTTATCAAAACGTGCTTTTTCTACGTTTAGAATTTTACCTTTAAGCGGAAGGATCGCTTGGTTTTTACGGTTACGTCCCTGCTTGGCTGAACCGCCAGCAGAGTCCCCTTCCACTATGTATAGTTCAGATTGTGCAGGATCTTTTTCCTGACAATCAGCAAGCTTACCAGGAAGACCTGCGATATCTAACGCGCCTTTACGACGAGTCATTTCACGAGCCTTACGAGCGGCTTCACGAGCACGAGCCGCATCAATGATTTTAGAACAAACCATTTTAGCTTCGCCTGGGTTTTCCGCTAAGAATTCAGCTAATTTTTCATTCATTGCTGATTCAACCGCAGACTTCACTTCTGAAGAAACCAGTTTGTCTTTAGTTTGGCTTGAAAACTTAGGATCAGGCACTTTAACAGAAACAACGGCTGTTAGGCCTTCACGAGCATCATCACCTGACGCTGATGATTTTGCTTTCTTAGAAAAGCCTTCTTTGTCCATGAACGAGTTCAAAGTACGCGTTAACGCAGAACGGAAGCCAGATAAGTGAGCACCACCATCGCGTTGTGGGATGTTATTGGTATAACAGAAAATGTTCTCTTGGTAAGAGTCATTCCACTGCATCGCTACTTCAACAACAATACCGTCTTCTTTACGCTCGGCATCAAAATAAAATATTTTCTGATGTACTGGTGTTTTGTTACGGTTCAAATGAGTAACAAACGCTTTAATGCCACCTTCAAACATGAAGTGATCAGATTTATCTTCTTCACGCATGTCTTGCAGACGGATAGATACGCCAGAGTTTAAGAAAGAAAGCTCACGTAAGCGTTTCGCTAGAATGTCATACACAAATTCAATGTTTGCGAACGTTTGATCACTAGGCCAAAAACGGATTTTAGTACCCGTAGTATCAGTTGTACCAATAACGGCTAATGGCGCTTGAGGAACACCATGACAATAAATTTGTTGGAAAACTTCGCCTTTACGATTAATCGTCAGCTCAACTTTCTCTGATAATGCGTTTACAACTGAAACACCAACACCGTGAAGGCCACCCGATACTTTGTATGAGTTATCATCAAACTTACCACCAGCGTGAAGTACCGTCATGATAACTTCTGCAGCAGATACGCCTTCTTCTTCGTGAATTTCAGTTGGTATACCACGACCGTCATCACTTACAGAAACAGAGTTATCTTCATGAATCGTAACTATGATGTCGCTACAGTGACCAGCAAGAGCTTCATCGATTGAGTTATCGACAACCTCAAACACCATGTGGTGAAGACCAGTACCGTCGTCGGTGTCGCCGATATACATACCCGGACGCTTACGTACTGCATCCAGACCTTTTAGTACTTTAATACTCGATGAATCATAATTTTCTGACATGAGTTACTCTCGCGTTTTTATCCTTGGGCTATTTTGCCATGTTCTATCTCAAACATCTTGCTTTCTTCATCATGCATATCTGCAATCTGTTCAGCAGTAATTGAACTAATAAACACCTGAGCCTTTGTCTGCTTCAAATATTGAGCTAACAATTGACGGCGGTGACTATCCAGTTCAGAAGCAAAATCGTCTATTAAATAGATGCACTGTTTTCCTGTTGCTTCTGTTAAATGCTGCCCTTGCGCTAATCGTAACGCGCATACCATCAACTTAAGTTGACCTCTGGACAACACATCTTCAACAGGAGTGCCTGCAACTTTAATTCGTAAGTCGGCTTTATTTGGGCCGCCGACGGTATAACCCAGCTGTTTATCTCGCTCAAAATTTCGTTTAAGCAATTCCGCGTAAGGAGTCTCTCTCTCCCAACCTCGGTAGTATGACAGCTTTATGTCGAATTCTGGTAAGAATGCCTGACATATTTGTTGAGTTGCTTCAGATATGTGATTGATATAATCCACTCGCCACTGATCAATTTTCTCAGCTAGCTGTGCAAGTTCCAAATCCCAGTAACTCAACTCTCGATAACTTTGTGCCGTTTTTAATAACGCATTTCGTTGTTTGGTTAACCGTTTAACCCGGCTCCATGCATCGTAAAATGCAGGTTCCACGTGAAACACTCCCCAATCAATAAAGGCACGACGAAACTTAGGACCATCGGTAACTAATTCAAACCCCTCAGGGTGAATAAGTTGAAGTGGTAAAACCTTGGCTAATTGTGCCAGTTTTTGTCCACTTTCTCCGCCTATTTTTACTTCAGTTGTGCCATCTCTCTGTTTATTTATGCCTATTGGCAATTCAAACTGTTCTGGCGTAGTAAATCGACCATGAATAAAAAGCTCGTCACAGCTATTTCGAATAATTCGACCTGTTAACGAGCTTTTAAAAGAACGCCCGTGTCCGAGCAAGTATATCGCTTCAAGGACACTGGTTTTCCCACTTCCATTAGGACCGATAACAAAATTAAAGCCGGTAGATAATTGAATATCACACGTTTCAATATTGCGAAAATCATTAATAATTAAACGTGATAACGGCATCTATTTTTGTCTTTTACAGACGAATTGGCATAACAACATATTGCGCTTCATCATTCGCACAATCTTCCACTAATGCACTCGCATTTGCGGTTGTCATCGAAATTCGTACTCGTTCACATTTCAACGTATTAAGTACATCTAGTACATAGCTAACGTTAAAACCAATTTCAATGTCTTCACCTTGGAAATCGACATCTAAAATTTCTTCCGCTTCTTCTTGCTCTGGGTTGTTCGCTGTAATACGCATTTGGTTGTTTGCCAAATTAACACGAACACCTCGGAATTTTTCATTCGATAAAATAGCAGCACGAGCAAACGCTTGACGCAATTCGTCACAATCGGCTTCTAGTGTTTTATTACTACTTTGCGGCATTACACGGCGATAATCAGGAAAACGACCATCTACAAGCTTAGACGTAAATACAAAATTATTTACTTCAGCACGCACATTTGAATTACCAAACTGTAACGTAACACTCTGTTCTGGCGAGTCAAGAAGACGAACTAGCTCTTGAATACCTTTGCGTGGCATGATCACTTGTTGTTCAGGTAGTTCTGACTCAACGGGCATATTACATACTGCCATTCGATGGCCATCTGTCGCTACTGAACGGAAAATATTACCTTGAGTTTCAAACATCATACCATTAAGGTAATAACGAACATCTTGGTTCGCCATCGAAAACTGTGTACTTTCTATTAGCTTACGCAGTTGAGCTTGAGATAGCGTGATCTCAACTTCACTCTGCCAACCTTCAATATTAGGGAAATCATTCGCAGGTAAGGTCGCCAATGTGAATCGGCTACGACCCGAACGCACTAAAACACGATCGCCTTCTAATGCGATCGTAATATTTGCGCTATCAGGTAACCCGCGACAAATATCAAGGAACTTACGAGAAGGAACCGTAATTGTACCGGCTTCAAAATCCCCTTCTAATGTGATTTTACTGATCAATTCTACTTCTAAATCGGTTGCGGTCATAGACAACTGACCATTTTCTACCTGAAGTAAGATATTACCTAAAATTGGCAATGATGGACGGCCACCAAGGGCACCAGATACTTGTTGCAGTGGCTTTAATAGCAAGCTGCGTTCAATAGAAAATTTCATAATACTCGTTTATTTAAAAGTAGATAATGACTTACGATGACAAAGTTCGAATCAAGTTGGAATAGTCTTCTTTTATATCATGACTCTCTTCACGAAGCTGAGCTATTTTTCGACAAGCGTGAAGTACCGTTGTATGGTCTCGGCCACCAAATGCATCACCGATCTCGGGTAAGCTATGGTTAGTTAACTCTTTTGATAGCGCCATTGCAAGTTGGCGTGGACGAGCAACCGAGCGAGAACGACGTTTAGATAATAAATCCGCCATCTTAATTTTGTAGTATTCCGCTACGGTTTTTTGAATATTATCAATCGTCACTAGCTTTTCTTGAAGCGCTAATAAATCTCGTAGGGCTTCTCGCACAAAATCAATCGTAATTGCACGACCAGTAAAGTTTGCATTAGCAATAACACGGTTAAGAGCACCTTCTAATTCACGTACATTAGAACGTAAACGTTTTGCTATAAAGAAGGCAACTTCATCTGCTAGGTGAATCTGATGATCTTCTGCTTTCTTCATTAAGATAGCAACCCGAGTTTCTAATTCTGGCGGCTCAATCGCAACGGTAAGACCCCAACCAAAACGAGACTTAAGACGATCTTCTACGCCGTTAATTTCTCTTGGGTACTTATCCGAAGTCAAAATGATTTGTTGATTACCTTCCAATAACGCATTGAAGGTATGAAAGAATTCTTCTTGAGAACGTTCTTTATTTGCAAAAAATTGAATATCATCGATTAATAATGCATCGACACTACGGTAATAACGTTTAAATTCTTCAATCGCATTATTTTGTAGAGCTTTAACCATATCTTGTACAAAACGTTCAGAATGCATGTATACCACTTTCGCATCTGGTTTACGTTCAAGAATCGCATTACCTACGGCTTGCAATAAATGGGTTTTACCTAAGCCTGTCCCACCGTATAAGAAAAGTGGGTTATACGCCGTTCCTGGATTATCAGAAACCTGACGAGCAGCAGCCAAACCAAGTTGGTTTGATTTACCTTCTACAAAATTCGTAAATTTATGCTTAGGGTTCACGTTTGAGCGGTGATTTAGATCATCAACAGGCTCTGGTCCTCTTGATTCCCATGGCTTATGCACTGATTGTCGAGCTTGAAGTTGTGCAGGCGCTGATGTAGAAGCAGCAACATCTGCAGCGGTTCTTTTAGGTGCAGGTGGTGCAGATATAGGCTTGCTTCCCACTTCAAAACGTAATGTAGGAACATCGCTACCGCAGAACTCATTTAATAACGAGTTAATGCTATTTAGGTATTTATCACGCACCCAATCCAATACGAAGCGGTTCGGCGCAAATAGCGTAAGGGTATTGTCATTTAATTCAGCTTGCAGTGGTCTAACCCACATGCTGAATTCTGCGGAAGGTAATTCTTCTTGAAGGCGCTGTAAACACTGCAGCCAAAGCGATGAAGACACGGACAACCCCACTCATAATTAATTTTAAAAGGTTGTCGATTTTATACTGTGGATAACTATTGTGCCAGTGTTAGATCGTTGATCCGGTGAATAAGATCGAAGTTATTCACACCGATCACGGTTTTTTACCTAGATCAACACACTTTTTACCCGAGTTATACCCATATTAATCAACAATGATTAAAAAAAATACGTTATTGAGCATTTGGTTATTACAAATAACTAGAGAGTATTTAGACGTGAATCGCAAAAAAAGTATGATAAACCCACAGATGAATAATGGGAGTATCAATCATGAAATGGACAAAAAATATCCTTACTGGATTAGCGTTAACTTTAGCTGCTACACAATTTGCACAAGCAGCCACAGAAGTAAAAGTAGGGATGTCAGGTCGTTATTTCCCATTTACCTTTGTTAAGTTGGACAAACTGCAAGGTTTTGAAGTTGATTTATGGGATGAAATTGGTCGTCGTAATGACTACAAAGTAGAATATGTTACTGCGAGCTTTTCTGGCCTATTTGGTTTATTAGAAACGGGTCGTATTGATACCATTTCAAATCAAATAACAAAAACAGAAGCACGTGAAGCAAAGTATCTTTTTGCTGACCCTTATGTTGTCGATGGCGCTCAAATTACCGTCCGTAAAGGTAATGACAGCATTAAAGGTATTGATGACTTAGCTGGTAAAACAGTAGCTGTGAATTTAGGCTCTAATTTTGAGAAGTTGTTGCGAGATAACGACAAATCGAATCAAATTAACATCAAAACTTATGATACGGGTATTGAACATGATGTTGCTTTAGGTCGTTCAGACGCTTTCGTGATGGATCGTTTATCTGCTGCACAATTGATTAAAAAATCAGGCTTGCCCCTACAACTTGCTGGCGAACCTTTTGAAACCATTGAAAACGCTTGGCCGTTTGTGAAAAATGAAAAAGGTCAAAAACTTCAACAAGAAGTAAATAAAGCTCTGTCAGAAATGCGTACTGACGGTACCTTGGCTGAAATATCTCAGAAATGGTTTGATACTGACGTAACAAAATAACCTATAGTGTATTAAGTAAGCGTTCACTTCGGTAGAGCAATCAAAACCCACTATCACTGTAGTGGGTTTTGTGTTTATTGCTTATCTCATTTATTTATTCAACACTGTTCACAGTTACTTTTTCTTAATACATAGAGATACATTATGGGATTTGATTTTGCGTATATGATTGAACTCTTACCGATACTGCTTAAGTATTTAGGTACGACATTAGAAATGGCGGTATGGGGATTATTCTTTGCATTAGCTCTGGCGCTAGTATTAGCGAATTTAAGAGTGTTTAAAGTTCCGGTATTAGATCAACTCAGTCAACTTTATATTAGTTTTTTCCGTGGAACACCTCTGCTTGTTCAATTATTCCTCCTTTATTACGGCTTGCCTCAAGTGTTCCCTATTTTTGTGGGACTGGATGCATTCAGTGCTGCCGTTATTGGTCTAACACTACATTTTGCTGCGTATATGGCAGAAAGTATTCGTGCCGCTATCATTGGGGTTGATCGCAGCCAGATGGAAGCGAGCTTATCGATAGGCATGACAACCTCTCAAGCAATGCGTCGTATTATTCTTCCTCAAGCGACAAGAGTTGCCCTACCTTCATTAATGAATTACTTCATTGATATGATTAAATCCACCTCATTAGCCTTTACGCTTGGTGTGTCTGAAATCATGGCAAAAGCGCAAATGGAAGCGTCTTCCAGCTTTAAGTTCTTTGAAGCATTCTTAGCTGTCGCCCTTATTTATTGGGGTGTCGTTATTATTCTTACCCGAGTACAAACTTGGGCTGAAACTAAACTAAATAAGGCCTATGTACGATGATAAAAATAACGAATCTACATAAAAGCTTTGGTGACACAGAGGTCCTCTCCGGCATCGATTTAACGATCAATAAAGGAGAGATAATTGCTGTAATCGGATCCAGTGGCACAGGTAAGTCAACTCTATTAAGATGTGTGAATTTTCTTGAAGCTGCAGACAAAGGAACCATCACTATTGGTGATGTCAGCGTTGATAGTGAAAAAAATACCAAAGCAGAAATATTAGCTTTACGACGAAAAACAGGCTTTATCTTCCAAAACTATGCCTTATTCTCTCATTTAACCGCACGACAAAATATTGCGGAGGGCTTAATAACTGTCCACAAGTGGAAAACGGCTGATGCACTGAAAAGAGCCCAACAAATATTAGACGATATAGGCCTTAGTGATAAAGGCGATAGTTACCCTGCAGCACTCTCTGGAGGGCAACAACAACGTGTCGGTATTGGCAGAGCAATGGCATTAGAAGCTGAGCTACTATTATTTGATGAACCCACGTCAGCACTCGATCCTGAGTGGGTCAATGAAGTGCTAGCATTAATGAAAAAACTGGCAACACAGCACCAAACGATGTTAGTGGTTACCCATGAGATGCAATTTGCGAAAGAAGTCGCCGACAGAGTTATCTATATGGCTGATGGAAAAATCGTAGAACAAGGAACACCAGAGCAAATTTTTGGTTATCCACAGGATCTAAAATTGCAGAAATTCTTGAATCAAGTAGGGATCGCATAAAGATCCTTGCGCTCTCTCTCACAAAAAGTATAATTCATCGTCCGGAAAATACGTGGAACCTCTTATTGACTATTTTTCTGCCAATGATTACAATTCCGCCTCTTTGTTGAGAGGCGTCGGAATGTACGTCCCACGCCGGGTTTAAATTAAACCTAAAAACTACTGATCAGTAATAAGGTAATACCAATGAAACGCACTTTCCAACCTACAGTTCTTAAACGTAAACGTTCTCACGGTTTCCGTGCTCGCATGGCAACTAAGAACGGTCGTAACACAATTAACGCTCGTCGTGCTAAAGGCCGTAAGCGTCTATCTAAGTAATCACCAGATTATTTTGATGAATTACGACTTCTCTCGGGAGTTACGCTTGTTAACTCCCGAAGATTACAAATCAGTTTTCAAGCAAGCTCACCGAGCAGGCTCACCTCACTTCACCATTCTTGCCAGAGAAAACTCACTATCACACCCTCGTTTAGGTCTTGCTGTTCCTAAGAAGCAAATTAAAACTGCTGTTGGTCGCAATAAGTTCAAACGTATTACACGTGAAAGTTTCCGCAATAAGCAATATTCCTTACCTGCGAAAGACTTTGTGGTTATCGCTAAAAAGAGTGCTCAAGAATTGAGTAACGAAGACTTTAACAAGCTACTAGATAAATTATGGCATCGCCTGTCTCGCCCTTCTCGTGGATAGCAATCGGTCTTATCCGTTTTTATCAACTCGTCATCAGTCCAATGATTGGACCTCGCTGTCGATTTACTCCAACGTGTTCACATTATGCAATTGACGCACTAAAGTCACACGGTTTAGTAAAAGGGTGTTGGCTAACTGGCAAACGTCTATTAAAATGTCATCCTTTGAATGATGGGGGCTATGACCCCGTCCCACCCAAGCAGCATAAAGACAGAGAACAATAACGATGGATACCCAACGTAATATTCTGTTGCTTGCACTGGCTTTAGTTTCTTTTTTACTTTTCCAACAATGGCAAGTAGAAACTAATCCGCAGCAACCAGCTACAGTTAGTACCGTTCAACAGACACACAAGAACGGTGATGTTCCAACTTCGTCAACAGCAAACAGTGATGCACCAGTGGATTCAGCTCAATCTGATAAACTGATCACAATTACGACTGATGTGCTTACTTTAAAAGTAGATACATTAGGCGGTGACATTATTGAATCTGTTCTTAATAAATACGATGCTGAATTAGACTCTAAAGCAAAATTCGTTCTTCTTAAGAATGATGCTGATCATAGCTATATTGCTCAAAGTGGTTTGATCGGTCCTCAAGGTATTGATTCAAATACCGGCCGTGCACAATTTACGGCTAAAAAAACAGATTACGTTTTAGCTGATGGCCAAAACGAATTACGCATTCCTTTAACATTAGAGAAAAACGGTATTACTTATACTAAAACTCTAATCGTTAAGCGTGACAGCTACGCAATTGATGTTGAATATACGGTGAACAACCAATCTTCAGCACCAGCGACAGTAGAAATGTACGCAAACTTAAAGCAAAACTTATTGGATGACGGTGGCAGTTTAACAATGCCTACGTACCGTGGTGGTGCTTATTCAACTGAAGACACTCGCTATAAAAAATACAGCTTTGATGACATGGAAGATAAGAACTTATCTATCGACATGACAAATGGTCAAGGTTGGGCTGGTATGTTGCAACATTATTTTGCATCCGCTTGGATCCCTCGTAACGTTAATGACGCAACACTGACGACTCGTGTTGCTGGTGATTACGGTTACATTGGCGTTCGTATGCCTTCAGTAACGATTCCTGCAGGTCAAGAAGATACGTTGACTGCTACGCTTTGGACAGGTCCAAAACTTCAACCACAAATGGCAGCGACTGCTAAATACTTAGATTTAAGTGTTGATTACGGTTGGTTATGGTTCATCGCTTCTCCACTTCACAAACTATTGTCTTTCATTCAAAGCATCGTTGGAAACTGGGGTCTAGCAATTATGATCCTAACGTTCATCGTTCGTGGTGCAATGTACCCGCTAACGAAAGCACAATATACATCAATGGCTAAAATGCGCATGCTTCAACCTAAGTTGGCAGCAATGCGTGAACGCATTGGCGATGACCGTCAACGCATGAGCCAAGAAATGATGGAGCTTTATAAGAAAGAAAAAGTAAACCCACTAGGTGGTTGTTTACCTATCGTTCTTCAAATGCCAATCTTTATTTCGCTATATTGGGCACTAATGGAATCCGTTGAACTTCGTCATGCACCATTCTTTGGTTGGATCACGGATTTATCAGCACAAGACCCGTACTACATCCTGCCGTTGTTAATGGGTGCGAGTATGTTCTTAATCCAGAAAATGAGCCCTACAACAGTAACGGATCCAATGCAACAGAAGATCATGACATTCATGCCTGTTATGTTCACCGTGTTCTTCTTATGGTTCCCTGCTGGCCTAGTTCTTTACTGGTTAGTATCAAACGTCGTAACGTTAATTCAGCAAACTCTGATTTATCGTGCACTTGAGAAAAAAGGCTTACATTCTAAGTAAGTTAACTTTCTAAAGAAATAAACAAAAGGCGGCCATTGGTCGCCTTTTTTGTTTTATCGGCTTACAATATGCTCAAGCAATAGACATTAAGAATAATCATGACATTACATACAGACACCATCGTTGCACAAGCAACAGCCCCTGGACGAGGCGGCGTAGGCATCATTCGAGTATCAGGTCCTAAAGCTCAACAAGTCGCCCTAGAAGTCGTAGGAAAGACACTTAAGCCGCGTTACGCTGAGTACACGCCATTTAAAGATGATAATGGTTTAGAACTTGATCAAGGTATCGCCCTGTATTTTCCGAATCCACATTCTTTTACTGGTGAAGATGTTCTAGAGCTTCAAGGACATGGCGGTCCTGTCGTTATGGATATGTTGATTAAACGCATCTTAAAAATTGAAGGGATCCGAACGGCTCGCCCAGGAGAGTTCTCAGAAAGAGCTTTTTTGAACGATAAAATGGATTTAGCCCAAGCAGAAGCCATTGCCGATTTAATTGATGCAAGTTCAGAAGAAGCAGCAAAATCAGCACTTAATTCATTACAAGGTGTTTTCTCTAGAAAAATAAACACCTTAGTTGAATCACTTATTTATCTGCGTATCTACGTTGAAGCTGCGATAGATTTCCCAGAAGAAGAAATCGACTTTCTGGCGGATGGCAAAGTGAGTGGTGACTTACAAGGCATTATTGATAACCTTAACGCGGTTCGCCAAGAAGCGAATCAAGGTGCCATTATGCGTGAAGGTATGAAGGTAGTTATTGCAGGTCGCCCAAACGCAGGTAAATCGAGCCTTCTGAACGCATTATCAGGCAAAGACAGCGCTATCGTTACTGATATCGCAGGCACAACCCGTGATGTCTTGAGAGAGCATATTCACATTGATGGTATGCCATTGCATATTATTGATACCGCAGGTCTTCGAGAAGCGTCAGATGAAGTAGAACGTATTGGTATTGAACGAGCTTGGCAAGAAATAGCCCAAGCTGATCGCGTTTTATTTATGGTAGACGGTACAACAACCGATGCCACTGACCCTAAAATTATCTGGCCAGAATTTCTTGATCGTTTACCTGAGAGCATGGGTATGACCGTGATCAGAAATAAAGCCGATCAAACAGGCGAAGATCTTGGTATTTGCCATGTAAATGATCCGACTCTTATTCGCTTATCTGCAAAAACGGGTGAAGGAGTAGATGCATTACGTAACCATCTAAAAGAATGCATGGGGTTTTCTGGTAATCAAGAAGGTGGCTTTATGGCACGCAGACGTCATCTCGAAGCATTAGAAAAGGCATCTGAACACCTTGATATCGGTCAGCAACAACTTGAAGGCTATATGGCAGGTGAAATTCTTGCAGAAGAATTAAGAATCGCCCAACAACATCTAAGTGAAATTACTGGTGAATTCACCTCTGACGATTTACTCGGTCGCATATTTACCTCTTTTTGCATAGGTAAGTAACACTAAATAATACAAACAATAATGGGCTATTAAGGCCCATTTTTTATAGGAAAAATTCATGAAAAACGTATCTATTATTACAGGAAGCACTCTTGGTGGTGCCGAGTACGTTGGTGATCATCTTGCCGATTTACTAGAAGATATGGACTTTATTACGGACATCCATAACCAGCCTAATTTAGATGAAATAGACAATAATAGTCTTTGGATTCTTATTATTTCCACTCATGGAGCTGGGGATTATCCAGACAACATCAAACCTTTTATCCAACAACTCACAAAAGACACCTTAAACACATCAAAAGTAAGGTTTGCTGTCGTTGCGATTGGTGATTCAAGTTACGACACTTTCTGTGCGGCTGGTAAATCATTACAAAATACCCTCTTAGAATTAGGTTGTATTGAAGAATTTCCACTTTTAGAGATAGATGTCACTCAACATAGTATCCCTGAAGAACCTGCAGAGTTGTGGCTAAAAGAGCATATTTGTTAACAACTCGTTTATTAAGGTAAGTAAAAGTTATTAAATAGGAAACACCTAATATGTGGATAACTATAGATAGATCCAGTGATCAAGTTATAGTTATCCATTGAATAAGATCTACCTCACTCCCCCCTTGTGGATAACCTATCCTTTTATCCTCAGGTCATCCGATCGAAGATCAAAGAAAAGTAACAAGTTTCGATCGATCTAAAGTCTATGATCCAATTGATCATTTATCACTTATCCACAGAGATCGACGATCTATATAATAGATCTAATAAGAGATCTCTTTAAAAGATCTTAAATATATTAATGATCTTTCTTTTTTGAACTTCATCACTTTTTCGTTTCTTTCCAAGCTAGAAAAAGGGTAAAATAGATCTCTTAAGTTAAATTCTTCTAACTCTTTCCATTACACCTAAGGTCTAATCATGTTTTACCAAGAAAACTTTGATGTCATTGTTATTGGCGGTGGTCATGCGGGTACTGAAGCAGCACTTGCTGCAGCAAGAACTGGGCAAAAGACACTTCTACTCACTCATAACATTGACACATTAGGTCAAATGTCGTGTAACCCAGCGATTGGTGGGATCGGCAAAGGCCATCTGGTAAAAGAAGTTGATGCCTTAGGTGGATTAATGGCACAAGCCATTGATCACGGTGGTATTCAATTTAGAACTCTGAACGCATCAAAAGGTCCAGCAGTTCGAGCAACTCGAGCTCAAGCTGATAGAGCATTGTATAAAGCATTTGTCCGTTCAGTATTAGAAAACCAACCAAATCTAACCTTATTTCAACAAGCAGTTGATGATTTGATCATTGAAAATGATAAAGTTATCGGTGCCGTTACTCAAATGGGCCTTAAATTCCGTGCTAAATCGGTTGTATTGACCGCTGGAACCTTTTTAGGGGGTCAGATACATATTGGTATGGAAAACTTCTCAGGAGGTCGTGCAGGAGATCCTTCTTCGATCACTTTAGCGCAACGTTTACGAGATCGTCCATTTAGGATCGGCCGTTTAAAAACAGGTACACCTCCTCGTATTGATGCTCGTACTGTTGATTTTTCAGTATTAGAAGCTCAACCAGGTGACAACCCAACCCCTGTATTTTCATTTTTAGGTAATCGAACTCAACACCCTAAACAAGTAAATTGTTTTATTACTCATACCAATGAAAAAACGCATGATGTAATCCGTAAAAACCTTGATCGTAGTCCAATGTATGCGGGTGTTATTGAAGGAATTGGTCCTCGTTACTGCCCTTCAATTGAAGATAAAGTAATGCGCTTTGCAGACAAAGATAGCCACCAAATCTTTATTGAGCCTGAAGGCTTAACAACACACGAATTATACCCAAATGGGATTTCAACCAGCTTACCATTCGATGTTCAATTACAAATTGTTCAATCAATGAAAGGCTTCGAAAATGCACACATCGTGCGTCCAGGTTACGCGATTGAGTATGATTTCTTTGATCCTCGTGATTTAAAATCAACGTATGAAACTAAGTTTATTGAAGGTTTATTCTTCGCAGGTCAAATCAATGGCACAACCGGATATGAAGAAGCGGCCGCTCAAGGTTTAATGGCTGGCTTAAACGCAAGTCTATTTTCTCAGGGCAAAGAAGGTTGGAGCCCACGACGTGATGAAGCATATATGGGGGTATTGATTGATGATTTATCAACACTTGGTACTAAAGAACCTTACCGTATGTTTACTTCTCGTGCCGAATATCGATTGTCTTTACGTGAAGATAATGCCGACTTACGTTTAACAGAACAGGGGCGTGCTCTTGGTCTAGTTGATGATGTCCGTTGGGCTCGTTTCAGTGAAAAAGTAGAAAATATTGAGAAAGAAAATCAACGTTTAAAAGATATTTGGGTTAATCCTAAGTCTGAAAATATTGATCAAATAAACTCGATCTTAAAAACTCCGATCGTTCGTGAAGCAAATGGAGAAGATCTTCTTCGTCGTCCTGAAGTGACTTATTCATCGTTGATTTCTCTTGAAAACTTTGGACCGGCTATTGATGATCGTCAAGCGGCTGAGCAAGTTGAAATTCAAGTGAAATACGCAGGTTATATTCAGCGTCAACGTGATGAAATCGAAAAATCATTACGTCATGAAAATACCAAACTGCCGTTAGATTTGGATTACAGTAAAGTCAAAGGCCTTTCAAATGAAGTCGTTGCTAAATTAAGTGATGCAAAACCTGAGACTTTAGGGATTGCTTCTCGTATTTCAGGTATTACGCCAGCAGCAATTTCAATTTTATTAGTACATTTAAAGAAACACGGTTTATTAAAAAAAGGTGAGTAACGTGACCGATTTATCTCAACAATTCGATCGTTTGATTGCTCAAACCGATTTAACTGTCTCTGAATTACAAAAAGAACAGCTATTAGGTTATGTAGCTCTGCTTCATAAATGGAACAAAGCGTATAACTTAACATCGGTAAGAAACCCAAGTGAAATGATAATAAAACATATCTTGGATAGCATAGTGGTTAGTCCAAAGTTATCTGGTGAGCGTTTTATTGATGTTGGTACAGGGCCTGGTTTACCAGGAGTACCATTAGCTATCATGAACCCTGAAAAATCATTTACACTGCTTGATAGCTTAGGTAAACGAATTCGCTTTATCAAACAAGTAATTCATGAGCTAAAAATTCACAATGTTATGGCTATTCAAAGTCGTGTAGAAGAGTTTCAGCCTGAAGAAAAGTTTGATGCAGTCCTAAGTCGTGCCTTTGCATCAATGACAGACATGGTGAATTGGTGTCATCATCTACCAAAAGAAGATGGTGTATTTTTGGCATTAAAAGGGATCTACTCAGAAGATGAAGCAAATGATCTTCCTGAATGGTGTTCAGTCAGAGATGTAGTGGCATTGATCGTTCCGGAGTTAGAAGGTGAAAGACATTTAGTCACCTTAACCGGAAAAAAATAATGGAATGAGGTTAATGTGGGAAGAGTTATCTCTATTGCGAACCAAAAAGGTGGCGTAGGAAAAACAACGACAGCGGTGAACCTTGCCGCTTCAATGGCTGCAACAAATCGTAAAGTATTATTGATTGACTTAGATGCTCAAGGTAATGCAACTATGGCCAGTGGCGTAGATAAGTACGATGTAGATGCAACTGCTTATGAGTTGTTGGTTGATGAAGTACCTTTTGAAAAGGTAGTAATAGAGAAAACGTCTGGAGGCTATGATTTAATTGCAGCAAACGGTGATATCACCGCAGCTGAAATTAAATTAATGCAGATCTTTGCGCGTGAAGTTCGTTTACGCAATATGATCTACCCAATTCGTGGTAACTATGATTTCATCTTTATTGATTGCCCTCCCGCATTAAACCTCCTTACAATTAACGCCATGGCTGCGTCTGATTCTGTTCTTGTCCCTATGCAGTGTGAGTATTATGCACTCGAGGGATTAACCGCTTTGATTGATACAATTAGTAAATTAGCGGCTGTAGTGAATGCCGATTTAAAGATCGAAGGGTTATTAAGAACCATGTTTGATCCTCGCAATCGCTTAGCTAATGATGTATCGGATCAATTAAAAAAACATTTCGGAGATAAAGTGTATCGCACTGTGATCCCTCGGAATGTGCGTTTAGCAGAAGCTCCAAGTCATGGTAAACCTGCAATGTATTATGATAAATACTCAAATGGTGCAAAGGCCTATTTAGCCCTTGCCGGAGAGATAATTCGCCGTGACGAAGTTGAAAAAGAAAGGGAAACAGAAATTCATGGGTAACAAACGTGGTTTAGGTAAAGGATTAGACGCCCTATTAGCAACAAGCTCGCTAGCTCGTGAAAAACAAGCGGCAGCAGAACAAAGTGAATCTATTTCAAAGGAGACGCAATTAATTGAATTGGGAATACATCAATTAAATGCAGGTCAATACCAACCAAGAAAAACAATGGAAGAAGAAGCATTAAATGAATTATCGGCTTCTATTCGTTCTCAAGGTATTATTCAGCCTATCGTTGTACGTCAAATTTCTCATCAACAATATGAAATTATCGCAGGTGAAAGACGTTTTAGAGCTGCTAAGAAAGCAGGATTAAAGCATGTTCCATGTGTCGTTAAAGTCGTTGAAGATAAAGCAGTAATAGCAATGGCTATCATTGAAAATATCCAACGTGAAGACCTTAATGCGATAGAAGAAGCACAAGCGTTAGAACGTTTACAGCAAGAGTTTGAATTAACTCATCAACAGATCTCTGACGTTATTGGTAAATCTAGAACGACAGTTACTAATTTACTGCGTTTAAATGCGCTTTCGGATGAAGTTAAAGCTCTTGTTGAAAATAAATTGTTAGAAATGGGTCATGCGAGAGCATTGTTAGCATTAGATGCTGATTCTCAAATTAATCTTGCTCATTTAGTGATAAAAAAGAAACTAACTGTTCGTCAAACAGAACAGCAAGTTAAAGCTCTTTTAGCACCTAAAAAAGAAGAAAAATTAATAAAACAAGATGTAGAAATGATCGAGATGTCAGATAAATTATCTGCAATGCTTGGTTCTAAAGTTGTGATTAATAGAAATTCATCAGGTAAAGGGAAGTTAACGATTACCTTTGATGAGGTTCACAAATTGGAACAACTTATCGCAAAACTAGAAAGCGAAGTGTGATATAAAATGGTGTTTAAAAGCAAAATTGCATTTTACGGAGTAAAAGTTACTGCTTTGTTCTCATAAATGTAACTTTTTAATGCTATTTGATTGCATTCATATTGGTCCGACGTATAATTTTTGCAAAATCTTCGCTTTATGTTGATTTATATCAAAGCGAAGATGCTTTAAAAGGAAGAATACATGGTAGTTACGCTGGCTAAACCTGGGCGTTTGCTTGCTAAGCGATTGTTATTGATTCAGCTTAGTGTTACTACAGTTATGGCAATAGGGATGAGCATAGCCATTAGTGCTAGTTGGGGAATGTCTGCATTGGTTGGGGGTAGTATTTTTATTATCGCTAATACAGTGTTTTCAAAATGTGCATTTATGTTCAGTGGAGCAAGAGCGGCTAAAATGGTTGCGGCTTTTTTCTATTTGGGTGAAGTGCTTAAAATTCTTATAACAATTGTCTTATTTTCTATTGTTTACGTGTATACGGAGGTGGAACTTGTTCCCCTCAAACTAACCTATTTGCTGGTACTGGGTAGTAATATCTTTGCACCAGTTTTCTTTATTAACAACAGGAAATAGGAAAAGTTATGTCTGCGTCAACGCCTACTGAATATATTAATCATCACTTGCAGAATCTCTCTTTAGGGAAGTTAGGCATTGTTGATGAATTAAGTTTTTGGAATGTGCATATAGACAGTTTGTTTTTTTCTGTGCTAACAGGTGTGTTATTCCTTTGGGTATTTCGTTCTGTAGCTAAGAAATCAACGACTGGAGTACCAGGTAAATTACAGTGTTTCGTCGAAATGGTAGTTGAATTCGTTGATGGTAACGTAAAAGAGACTTTCCACGGCAGAAATCCTTTGGTTGCTCCATTAGCTTTAACCATATTTTGTTGGGTAATTATAATGAATGTCATGGATTTAGTTCCTATTGATTTCATTCCTTACTCTGCTGAACATTTGCTAGGCATCCCTTATCTTAAAGTGGTTCCAACAGCTGATGTAAACATTACTATGGCGATGGCTCTTGGTGTGTTTGCTTTGATGATTTATTACAGCATTAAAGTAAAAGGCCTAGGTGGTTTTGCAAAAGAATTAGCATTACATCCATTTAATCATTGGATCATGATCCCATTCAACCTACTTATTGAAGTTGTTTCGCTATTAGCTAAACCTCTTTCTTTAGGCATGCGTTTGTTTGGTAACATGTTTGCTGGTGAAGTGGTATTTATACTAATTGCTGCAATGTTACCGTGGTATTTACAATGGGTCGGTGCGTTACCTTGGGCTATTTTCCATATTTTGGTTATCTTAATCCAAGCATTTGTTTTCATGATGTTGACAATCGTTTATATGTCAATGGCTCATGAAGATGGCGATCATTAATTTTTAATTTTTAATACAACTCTATCTATTCAATTGGAGAATATAAATGGAAACCGTTCTTAGTTTTTCAGCTATCGCAGTAGCTATTATTGTTGGTCTTTGTGCTGTTGGTACAGCAATTGGTTTTGCTATTCTTGGTGGTAAGTTTTTGGAAGGCGCAGCTCGTCAACCTGAAATGGCTCCAATGCTACAAGTTAAGATGTTCATCATCGCTGGTCTATTGGATGCGGTTCCAATGATCGGTATCGTTATCGCGCTACTATTCACATTTGCTAACCCATTTGTTGGTCAACTAGCAGGCTAATCTAGCCATTTGCTAATTGAATTTTTGTAGCTGATTCTTAACGAGGGGTAGCTGTTGTGAATATGAACGCAACTCTGCTTGGTCAAGCAATTGCTTTCGCACTGTTTGTTTGGTTCTGCATGAAATATGTATGGCCACCAATCATGGAAGCGATCGAGGAACGTCAGAAGAAAATTGCTGACGGCTTATCTGCCGCTGAACGCGCAGCTAAAGACCTTGATTTGGCACAAGCCAATGCTTCTGATCAACTGAAAGAAGCAAAACGCGCTGCAACTGAGATCATCGAACAAGCGAATAAGCGCAAAGGTCAAATTTTAGAAGAAGCTCGTGAAGAAGCTCTGACTGAACGTCAGAAGATTCTTACACAAGGTGAAGCTGAACTTGAATCTGAACGTAAACGCACTCGCGATGAACTGCGTAAACAAGTTGCAACTCTGGCTGTGATTGGGGCTGAGAAGATCTTAGAGCGTTCTATTGATGTAGAAGCGCAGAAAGATATTCTTGATACCATCACTGCGAAATTGTAAGTAAAAGGGGCAAAGATATGTCAACAATGACAACCATCGCACGCCCCTACGCGAAAGCAGCTTTTGACTTTGCGGTCGAAAAAGGCGAATTGAACCAATGGGTTCAAATGCTAACTTTTTGTTCAGAAGTCACAAAGAATGAAGATTTTGCTCAGTTACTAGATGGTGCAATCGCATCTGAAAAACTGTCAGAAATCTTTATTTCAATTTGTGGTGAACAACTGAACGAGTTTGGAAAAAATCTAATTCATGTAATGGCTGAAAATGGTCGTTTGAAGATTTTACCTAGTGTGTTAGAGCAATTTATCTTTTTAAAGCATGAGCTTGAAAAAGAAATTGATGCTGAAGTTACTTCAGCAATTGAACTGACAGAACAGCAAAAAGCTGACATTAGTGCCAAACTTGAAGCTCGTTTAGAGCGTAAAGTGAAGCTGAATTGTAGCGTAGATGAGGCCCTGTTAGCTGGGGTCATAATTCGAGCCGGAGACCTAGTCATTGATAACTCAGTACGTAGCCGTTTGAGCCGTCTGAGTGAAACATTGCAGTCTTGATGGGGAATGGAGCATGCAACTTAATTCCACGGAAATTAGCGATCTAATCAAGCAACGTATTGAAAAGTTTAACGTTGTAAGTGAAGCTCGTAATGAAGGTACTATCGTTTCAGTAAGTGACGGTATTATTCGTATACACGGCCTAGCAGATGTTATGCAAGGCGAAATGATTGAATTACCAGGTGGCCTTTATGCGCTAGCACTTAACCTTGAGCGTGACTCAGTGGGTGCAGTTGTAATGGGACCATATGTCAACCTACAGGAAGGCATGAAGGTAACAAGTACTGGTCGTATCCTTGAGGTACCAGTAGGCCCTGAGATGCTAGGTCGTGTTGTAAACACACTTGGTGAGCCTATTGATGGTAAAGGTCCTATTGATGCTAAATTAACTTCTCCAGTAGAAGTGATTGCACCTGGTGTAATCGATCGTAAATCAGTAGACCAACCATTACAAACTGGTTACAAATCAGTCGATTCAATGATCCCAATCGGCCGTGGTCAGCGTGAGCTAATCATCGGTGACCGTCAGACTGGTAAAACAGCAATGGCGATCGATGCGATCATTAACCAGAAAAATTCTGGTATTTACTCTATCTATGTTGCGATTGGCCAAAAGGCATCAACAATTGCTAACGTAGTACGCAAATTAGAAGAGCACGGTGCGTTAGCTAATACTATCGTTGTTGTTGCTTCTGCTTCTGAATCTGCTGCGCTGCAATATCTTGCACCGTACTCAGGTTGTGCGATGGGTGAATACTTCCGTGACCGCGGTGAAGATGCTCTGATTGTTTATGATGATCTATCTAAGCAAGCAGTAGCTTATCGTCAGATTTCTCTACTATTGAAACGTCCACCGGGCCGTGAAGCGTTCCCTGGCGATGTATTCTATTTACACTCCCGTCTACTAGAGCGTGCTGCTCGTGTAAGCGAAGCGTATGTTGAGAAATTCACTAATGGTGAAGTGAAAGGTAAAACAGGTTCTTTAACTGCTCTACCTATCATCGAAACTCAAGCTGGTGACGTATCTGCATTCGTACCAACCAATGTAATCTCGATTACTGATGGTCAGATTTTCCTACAAACAGAACTGTTCACTGCTGGTGTTCGTCCTGCGGTAGATCCAGGTATCTCTGTATCTCGTGTAGGTGGTGCTGCGCAAACTAAGATCATTAAGAAACTGTCTGGTGGTATTCGTACTGCTCTTGCACAGTATCGTGAACTTGCAGCATTTGCTCAGTTCTCATCTGATCTTGATGACGCGACTAAAAAGCAACTTGATCACGGTGAGAAAGTAACTGAGCTTATGAAACAAAAGCAGTACGCTCCAATGTCTGTTTTTGATCAAGCGTTAGTTATCTTTACAGCTGAGAAAGGCTACTTGAATGATATCGAGCTTTCTAAGCTTGCTGATTTCGAAGAAGCGTTGCTGTCGTATGCTCACGGTCAATTTGCCGATCTAGCAACAGAGATCGACTCATCGGGTGCTTGGAATAAAGAAATTGAAGCTCAGTTCGTGAAACTGGTTGAAGATTTCAAAGCAACCCAGACCTGGTAATTCGTTGGTGGCCTGTTATGGGTCACCCGAAAACGGAGAGTAACGATGGCCGGTGCGAAAGAGATTCGTAACAAGATCGGGAGTGTAAAAAGCACTCAAAAGATCACGAAAGCAATGGAAATGGTAGCCGCTTCTAAAATGCGTCGCTCGCAAGAGTCGATGGCAGCGTCTCGTCCATATGCTGACACAATACGTAAAGTAATCGGTCATTTAGCGCTTGGTAGCCTTGAGTATCGTCATCCGTATCTTGACGAACGTGAAGCTAAGCGTGTTGGTTACATTGTTATTTCTAGTGATCGTGGTTTGTGTGGTGGCTTAAACATTAACTTGTTTAAAAAAGTCATGACAGAAATGAAAACATGGTCTGAAGATGGTGTTGAAATTGATTTGGCCGTTATCGGCTCTAAAGCAACAGCATTCTTTAATAGTTATGGCGGTAATGTTATTGCTCAGAATTCAGGCTTAGGCGATAGCCCTAGTATTGAAGAACTGATTGGTAGCGTTGGTGTGATGCTGAAGAAATACGATGAAGGCCAACTGGATCGTTTGTATGTAGTGAACAATAAGTTCATTAATACAATGATACAAAAGCCAACAATTGACCAATTACTTCCTTTGCCTAAATCAGAAGATGAAGCAATGAAACGCACTCACTCTTGGGACTATATATATGAGCCCGAGCCTAAACCATTACTAGATGCACTACTGGTTCGATACGTTGAATCACAAGTATATCAAGGTGTGGTTGAGAATTTAGCCTGCGAACACGTAGCGCGAATGATTGCGATGAAAGCGGCAACTGATAACGCTGGTGACATTATTGATGAACTGCAACTTGTGTATAACAAAGCCCGTCAATCGGCGATTACACAAGAGCTTTCTGAGATTGTTTCAGGCGCATCAGCGGTTTAAGCATAGGTATTTAAACAGTTTAGAGGATTAACGATGACTACAGGTAAGATCGTACAGATCATCGGTGCGGTAGTCGATGTAGAGTTCCCACAAGGCAGTGTACCTCGTGTATACGATGCTCTGAATGTTGTTGAAGCAAAAGAACGTCTTGTTCTTGAAGTTCAACAGCAAATTGGCGGTGGCGTTGTTCGCGCAATCGTAATGGGTAGCTCAGATGGTTTACGTCGTGGCTTAACAGTAGAAAATACTGGCGCGCCAATTACAGTTCCAGTGGGTACTAAAACATTAGGTCGTATCATGAACGTTCTTGGGGACGCGATTGATGAGTGTGGCGAGATTGGTGCTGAAGAGCATTATTCAATTCACCGTGCCGCGCCTAGCTACGAAGAGCAGGCAAACTCGACATCTCTTCTAGAGACAGGTGTTAAAGTAATCGACTTAATTTGTCCATTCGCTAAGGGTGGTAAAATCGGTCTATTTGGTGGTGCAGGTGTAGGTAAGACCGTTAATATGATGGAACTTATCAACAACATCGCACTACAACACTCTGGCCTATCTGTGTTTGCAGGTGTAGGTGAGCGTACTCGTGAAGGTAACGATTTCTACTTTGAAATGCAGGAAGCTGGTGTTGTAAACATCGAGAATCCTGAAGAATCAAAAGTAGCAATGGTTTACGGTCAAATGAATGAGCCACCAGGTAACCGTCTACGTGTTGCTTTGACTGGTCTAACAATGGCTGAGCGCTTCCGTGATGAAGGCCGTGATGTTCTATTGTTCATTGATAACATCTATCGTTATACACTAGCGGGAACTGAAGTATCAGCTCTATTAGGTCGTATGCCATCAGCAGTAGGTTACCAACCTACACTTGCTGAAGAGATGGGGGTTCTTCAGGAACGTATCACTTCAACTAGCAGTGGTTCTATCACTTCAGTTCAAGCGGTATATGTACCTGCGGATGACTTAACGGATCCATCTCCTGCGACAACGTTTGCTCACTTAGATGCGACAGTTGTACTTAACCGTAATATCGCATCAATGGGTTTATACCCAGCGATTGACCCGTTAGATTCTACATCTCGTCAACTTGATCCACTTGTTGTTGGTCAAGAGCACTATGATATCGCACGTAATGTACAATCTACATTACAGCGCTATAAAGAGCTAAAAGACATCATCGCTATCCTAGGTATGGACGAGCTATCTGAAGAAGATAAGCAAGTTGTATCTCGTGCTCGTAAGATTGAGAAGTTCTTAACTCAACCTTACCACGTAGCAGAAGTATTCACAGGCGACCCAGGTATTTACGTACCACTTAAAGACACATTAGCTGGCTTTAAAGGGTTATTAGCTGGTGATTACGATGACGTTCCTGAGCAAGCCTTCATGTACTGCGGTAAAATTGAAGAAGCGCTTGAGAATGCGAAGAAGCTATAAGGCTGATTAGGAGGCGATATGGCAGCAATGACCTTTCACCTGGACGTTGTAAGTGCTGAAAAGAAATTATTTTCAGGGCTAGTAGAAACGATGCAGGTGACCGGTAGCGAGGGTGAGCTTGGTATTTTCCATGGTCACGCACCGCTGCTGACCGCTATCACGCCTGGTATGGTGCGTATTGTTAAACAGCACGGTCATGAAGAGTACATTTATGTCTCTGGTGGCATTGTTGAGGTTCAACCTGGTTCAGCAACTGTTCTTGCAGATGCTGCTATCCGTGGAGTTGACCTAGACGCAGCTAAGGCAGAAGAAGCTAAACGCAAGGCTGAGGAGAATATCCGTAATCAGCATGGCGACATTAACTTCGCTCAAGCGGCTGGTGATTTGGCTAAAGCGATCGCACAGCTTCGAGTTATCGAACTGACAAAACGTTCGCGTTAATCAAGTACCATTAGAAAGAAGGCGGCCTATATGGTCGCCTTTTCTTTAATATAAGTTGTAATTCTTACTAATATCTCACCCTATAATGTATCTTTTATCATATAATTTAGTTCGAATATTAATCCCATTGGTTATTTATTAATAAAAATAATGCAGTAAATAATGGATTTAGTATTTTTGTATCAATGAGCTAGGCAATTTAAGTCAGCATAAAAATAAAATAGGCTTTCTATGAACTTCAGTGCAGTAATTCTGGCAGCGGGTAAAGGCACTCGCATGTATTCAAATAAACCTAAAGTACTTCATACTTTAGCGGGTAGACCAATGGCTAAACATGTAATCGATACATGTGAAGGTCTTGGAGCTAAAAATATTCATCTTGTTTATGGTCACGGTGGTGATCAAATGCAAGCTGAGTTAGGTCAAGAAAGAGTGACGTGGGTTCTTCAAGCTGAGCAATTAGGTACCGGTCACGCGGTTAATCAAGCATCACCAGAATTTTCTGATGATGAAAAAGTATTAATTCTTTATGGTGATGTTCCACTAATTAGTGCTGAGACAGTAGAGAATTTATTAGATGCTCAACCTACTGGTGGCATCGCTTTACTTACCGTTGTTTTAGATAATCCTATGGGTTATGGCCGTATTATTCGTCGTAATGGCCCTGTTATTGCGATTGTAGAGCAAAAAGACGCGACAGAAGAACAGAAGCTGATAAAAGAGATTAATACGGGTGTAATGGTTGCTACGGGCGGTGATTTAAAACGTTGGTTATCTGCTCTTAAAAATGAAAATGCACAAGGTGAATATTATCTAACAGATATCATTGCAGCAGCTCATGATGAAGGTCGTGCAGTTGAAGCGGTTCACCCTGTTAGCCCAATTGAAGTTGAAGGTGTGAATGATCGTGCACAATTAGCGCGTTTAGAAAGAGCATTTCAATTAGCACAAGCACAAAAATTATTAGAGCAAGGTGTTATGCTTCGCGATCCTAGCCGTTTTGATCTAAGAGGATCATTGCAGTGTGGTATGGATATTGAGATCGACGTAAACGTGATCATCGAAGGTAATGTAACTTTGGGTGATAATGTTGTTATTGGCGCTGGTTGTGTGCTGAAAGATTGTGAGATTGATGACAATACAATTGTTCGCCCATACAGTGTAATTGAAGGTGCTACCATTGGTGAAGATTGTACCGTTGGCCCATTTACTCGTTTACGCCCAGGAGCCGAACTGTGTAATGACGCTCACGTAGGTAACTTTGTTGAGGTGAAAAACGTACGCTTAGGTGAAGGTTCTAAAGCAAACCACCTTACTTATCTTGGTGATGCTGAGATTGGTAAACGAGTGAACGTTGGTGCTGGTGTAATTACTTGTAATTATGATGGTGCAAATAAGTTTAAAACAGTTATTGGCGATGATGTTTTTGTTGGCTCAGACAGTCAACTTATCGCACCAATTACGATAGCTAATGGTGCAACAGTCGGTGCAGGTTCAACAGTAACTAAAGACATTAGTGAAAATGAACTTTACATTAGCCGTGCGAAAGAGCGTCGAATTGCGAATTGGCAACGTCCGACTAAAAAATAATTTACACGTATATTATTGATAATAAAAAAGAAGCTATTATGGCTTCTTTTTTTATGCCTCTAATTTGATCTTTTAATCGTACAGCTCAAATTACAGATAAAAAAAATGCTGACCGAAGTCAGCATTTTTTAGAATTCAATTCGAAAGTTCGAATTACTCACCAACAACGTTAGCTGCTTGTGGGCCTTTTTGGCCTTGTTCTACTTCGAAAGAAACCTTTTGGCCTTCTTTCAGAGTTTTGAAGCCTTCAGATGCGATAGCACGGAAGTGAACGAATACGTCAGCGCCGCCGTTATCTTGAGTAATGAAGCCGAAACCTTTCTCTTCGTTAAACCACTTAACGATACCAGTTGTTTTAGACATAATAATATCCTAATTTTTTTAATTAAATAATTCGCGTAATGCGAAGTTGTAGCCATAAAGAATTATTTATTTGAGGTAAAACATATGTATAAAAAGCTTCAAGCATAACTGGTAAAGCAGTATAACGAAGGTTTCAAAAGCATAATATTACAGATAAATAGGTCTGTTTACAGGCCGAGAAAAATAATAGCATTTTTAAACTGATTGTATAGCATAATTTCAAAAATGAATGAAAATAAGGCTAAAAACTAATTAGCCTTATAAACGGCATACGCTATTAAGATAAAAAGAACTGATATGCAGGGTTATTACTTTCATCTTTCCACTGATAACCTAATTCTTTGAGATGCTTTGAAAAATTAAGAAGATCGCTGTCATCCAATTCAAAACCACATAAGACCCGTCCATAATCGGCTCCGTGATTACGGTAATTGAATAAGCTGATGTTCCAATGGGTACCGAGAGTGCTTAAAAATTTAACGAGTGCTCCGGGATACTCTGGAAATTCAAAGCTATACAATCTTTCTGTCAGAGGTTTTGATGGTTTACCCCCAATCATGTAACGAATATGAAGTTTGGCCATTTCATTATCAGAGAGATCGACTACAGGATAATCACCGTGTTGTAAGTCACTGATTATACTATCTAGCTCTTGTTGTCCCTCGAGAAGTCGGACACCTACAAAAATATTGGCTAGTTTGTCATCGTTATAACGATAGTTAAACTCAGTCACTGCTCGACCGCCGATAAGGTTGCAAAACTCAAAGAATGCTCCCTGACGTTCTGGAATAGTAACGGCAAGTAACCCTTCTCGTTTTTCGCCTAATTCACAGCGTTCTGATACATAACGTAACCCGTGAAAATTAGTATTTGCACCTGAAAGCACCGTACTTAGTTGCTTGTCTTTAAGTTGATGCTGGTCAGCGAATTTCTTTAATCCAGCTAAAGCGAGTGCCCCTGATGGCTCAGCAATAGCTCGAGTGTCTTCAAAGATGTCTTTGACTGCTGCACAAATCTCATCACTAGAAACGGTAACATGGCCATCAATATATTGTTGGCATAAACGGAAGGTTTCATCACCAATGCGCTTTACGGCAACACCGTCAGCAAACATACTCACTTGATCGAGAACTACAGGCTCACCGGCATCTAATGCAGCTTTTAAACAAGCTGAATCTTCAGGTTCTACGGCGATAATTTTTATTTCAGGCATCAGTTGCTTAATGAGAACGGCAACACCTGCGGCTAAGCCACCACCACCAACCGGAACAAAAATATAATCTAAATGCCCATTTTGTTGCAGCATTTCCATTCCAATCGTTCCCTGACCAGCAATCACTAAAGGATGGTCAAATGGGGGAACAAACGTATAACCGTGAAGTTGTGATAATCGTTCTGCTTCGGCTTTGGCTTCATCAAAGTTACTGCCGTGAAGGATGACTTGGCCACCAAAACCTTTAACCGCTTCTACTTTTATATCAGGCGTGGTACGTGGCATAACTATCGTGGTTTTAATTCCGAGTTTAGTGCCTGATAATGCCATTCCTTGCGCATGATTTCCGGCAGAGGCTGCGATAACCCCTGCTTTCTGTTGCTCTTCGGTTAAGCTCGATACCATATTGTAAGCGCCGCGAAGTTTAAACGAGTGAACGGGTTGACGATCTTCTCGTTTTAATTGAACTCGGTTTTGAATGCGTTCAGACAAACGAGGCATGTCTTGAAGCGGCGTTACTGTCGCCACATCATAGACTGGTGCCCGTAAGATCTGACGCAGGTATTCTGCGCCAGTTTGATAAGAAGGTGTTGTCATAAATTTACCCTTCTAACTTAGATCTATCACGCACCGCACCTTTATCTGCACTCGTCGCCATCATTGCATAGGCTTTTAGTGCAAAAGAGACTTCACGTTGACGATTAACAGGCTTCCAACCTAACTTATCTTGTTCTGCTCGACGCTCGCTTAATTCAGCTTCTGGTACATCAAGCGTGATAGAGCGGCTTGGAATATCAATGGTGATAATATCCCCTGTTTTTACGAGCCCTATTGTGCCACCACTTGCTGCTTCTGGTGAGACGTGACCAATAGACAGGCCTGATGTACCGCCAGAGAAACGACCATCAGTTAGAAGTGCACACGCTTTACCAAGTCCCATTGATTTTAGATAAGTGGTCGGGTACAACATTTCTTGCATCCCCGGACCGCCTTTAGGGCCTTCGTAGCGAATAACTACCACATTACCTGCTTTTACTTTGCCAGCTAAAATACTTTCTACTGCGGTATCTTGGCTTTCAAATACAATGGCTGGACCTTGGAATTTAAGGTTATCTTCGTCAACACCCGCCGTTTTTACAATACAACCATCAACCGCGATATTACCAGAAAGAACCGCTAGGCCACCTTCTTGGCTAAAGGCATTCTCTTTTGTTCGGATACAGCCATTTTCACGGTCATCATCAAGACGATCCCAACGACAATCTTGTGAGAACGCTTTAGTGGTTCGAATACCTGCAGGACCGGCACGGAAAAATTTAAGTACCGCTTCATCTTCGGTTTGCATAATGTCGTATTGAGCCAGTTGCTCTTTCATCGTTAAGCCAAGCACGGTATTGGTATTACTATTCAGTAGGTTTGCTCGATCTAACTCGCCAAGGATAGCCATTACTCCACCTGCACGGTGAACGTCTTCCATGTGATATTTAGGTGTTGAAGGGGCTACTTTACATAGATGAGGCACTCGACGAGACATCTCATCAATATCATCCATATCAAAATCGATTTCGCCTTCTTGAGCGGATGCGATTAGGTGAAGAACCGTATTACTTGAACCACCCATCGCAATATCTAGTGCCATTGCATTTTCAAATGCGGCTTTGTTGGCAATATTGCGTGGCAGAGCGGAATCATCGCCTTGTTCGTAATAACGTTTGGTTAGAGTAACAATACGTTTGCCGGCATTGATAAATAGTTCTTCACGATCGGCGTGAGTAGCAAGCATTGACCCGTTACCTGGTTGAGATAACCCTAATGCTTCGGTTAAACAGTTCATTGAGTTGGCGGTAAACATACCAGAACATGAACCACAAGTTGGACACGCTGAACGTTCTATTTGCTCACTTTGTGCATCAGAAACCGTTGGATCAGCACCTTGGATCATGGCATCAACTAAATCAAGTTTAATGATTTGATCTGAAAGCTTCGTTTTACCTGCTTCCATTGGGCCGCCAGACACAAAGATCACTGGAATGTTAAGACGCATTGCTGCCATCATCATTCCTGGAGTGATTTTGTCACAGTTAGAGATACATACCATTGCATCAGCACAGTGCGCATTAACCATGTATTCAACTGAATCAGCAATAAGTTCACGTGATGGCAGAGAATAAAGCATGCCACCGTGACCCATTGCAATGCCATCATCAACTGCAATGGTATTAAATTCTTTAGCGATACCGCCTGCTTTTTCAATTTCACCAGCAACCAATTGTCCCATGTCTTTTAGATGAACGTGACCCGGAACAAATTGGGTAAATGAGTTAACCACGGCAATGATAGGTTTACCAAAATCTTCTTCTTTTACGCCAGTTGCACGCCATAGTGCGCGAGCTCCTGCCATGTTACGGCCATGAGTTGTGGTGGCTGAACGGTATCTGTTTTTAGGTGATGTAGGCATGTCATTAATCCTTTAAATTTTTATCTTATGCGCGATTCAATGTAGATACATGAACCGCGGTAATATCCCAAAGTTTTTCAATTTGATTCGTAAGCAGGCTGATAGGACGATCGCTTTCTACAATAATTTCGATAGCAGCAATTCCACTTGATTGGTTTTGAGTCGCAAGTACCTGTTTGATTGCAAATCCACGGTGACGGATCACTCGCAATACGCGTTCTAATAATACCGGTTTATCAGTTGCTTCAATTTCTAAAATATAACGTTGCATTATTCACCCTCCACCATGTCTTGGTTTGCAGCCCCTGGCGGAACAAGCGGCCATACATTTTCTTCTTCAGAAATAAGCACGTGCAACATATAAGCGGTTTTACTTTCTAACATCTCTTTTAGTGCTGGCTCTACTTCTTCTTTGCGTGTGATGGTTTTTCCTGGAATATTAAAGGCGGCAGCTAATGCAACAAAATCAGGGTTGTCGTCTAAGATAGTTTCGCTATGTCGTCCATCAAAAAACAGGGATTGCCATTGGCGTACCATACCTAAACGTTGGTTGTTTAATAAAACCATTTTTACGGGGATCTGTTTGCGCTTTAGCGTGCCTAGTTCTTGAACGTTCATCATGAACGAACCATCTCCGGTGATAAGAATAGCCTCATCATCTGGGCGAGCAACTTTTGCGCCCATGGCAGCCGGTAAGCCAAAACCCATGGTGCCAAGACCTGCTGAGGTGAGGTAATTTTCTGGAGCGCGAGGCTGAATATGCTGTGCAGCCCACATTTGGTGTTGGCCAACATCGGTGGCAACAATAGAGCTGTCAGGCATCATATCTGATAATTGCTTAAGCAATAATGGGGCGTAGATAAGGTCTCCGGGATGATCGTAGCACCACTTAAATTCAGTACGAAGCGATGATACGTGTTTTAACCAAGGAGTTAGGTCTTGATCTACATTCAGTTGAGGCAAAATAACATTGATATCACCGCGCAATGTTGAGTGAGCGTGACGAAGTTTATTGAATTCGGCGGCATCAATATCGATATGAATGACTTTGGCATGTGGTGCAAAACTTTCTAGCTTTCCTGTTACACGATCATCAAAACGAGCGCCAACCACAATCAATAGATCTGACTCTTGAACGATAAGGTTGGCGGCTTTTGTTCCATGCATTCCTACCATGCCTAAATAATGTGGGTCGTGCCTTTCTATCGAACCTAGACCTTTGAGTGTACTTACTGATGGCATCGGGTTATTACGTAAAAACTCACGAACTGAATCCGTAGCATGGGCAAGCTGCACACCACCACCGACATATAGAACAGGTTTAACGCTGTTTTTTAGAATGGCTTCAGCGGCTTCAATACTTTCTTGAGGGGCTACAGGAATCGCTGGTGGTTCAAAATATGGGAGGGTTGTTACTGGTGCTTCAGCAACTTGTACGTCTTTAGCTATATCAATAAGCACAGGGCCAGGTCGACCGGCTTTAGCTACTTCAAAAGCTTCTGCAATTACAGGGGCTAGTTCATTGATGTCGGTAACAAGGTAGCTGTGTTTAGTACAAGAGAGGGACATTCCAATCACATCCATCTCTTGGAAGGCATCAGTACCTATTAAATGACTGGCGACTTGGCCTGTGATGGCGACAAGAGGAATGGAATCCAGCATTGCATCAGCAAGACCAGTAATAAGGTTAGTAGCTCCAGGTCCGGAAGTTGCTAAACAAACAGCAACGTCTTTCGTTGACCGAGCCATACCAATGGCGGCCATGGCTGCACCTTGTTCATGACGGCAGAGGATATGCTCTACACCACCATCGTATAGGGCGTCATAGATAGGCATAATTGCGCCTCCCGGATACCCAAAGACTGTTTTTATTCCTTCATCTCTTAAGGCTTTTACTACTAACTGTGAGCCATTCATACACTGTCGCTCCCTGCGTGAGTGATTGCTTCTCTATTCTTGCACATCATGTGCTCCCATTTCTTCCTGAATCCATAAAAAAACCCCCTTGCTTGTAAGCTTGGGGGTTTTAAGTGTGCGTTGCTGTTGTTACTTTTTGCTCACTTATCCCCGCGCGGTGACCAGAATCACCACGAGAATGTTAATAATTAGAATATTCAGTTGAGCAAAAAAGGTCATTTAATCTATCCGTAAGCGTATTTTTTTTGATAATTCGTTACATTAACTTAGTGGTAACACAGACATGGCTCCCATGACAAGAAAAAACTCTCATTTTATTCACAATTCTCGTTCATTTAGCGCTTATATATAACAAATCAATAAAAAGCGTCGAAATACTCGCTTTACAACTAATTGGGTAAAAAATGGGATTAGCTATCATACATAGTCGAGCATGCGTAGGTGTAGAGGCTCCAGAAGTCACGGTTGAAGTGCATATTAGTAATGGAATGCCGGGATTCAGTTTGGTTGGATTACCAGAAACCACAGTAAAAGAAGCAAAAGACAGAGTAAGAAGCGCGATAATTAATGCGAACTTTGAATTTCCATCAAAACGAATTACGGTAAATTTAGCGCCTGCTGATTTACCCAAAGAAGGCGGGAGGTTTGATCTCCCTATTGCTCTTGGAATTCTTGCAGCATCTGATCAGATCCCTGAAAAAAAGTTAGCTGATCATGAATTTGTCGGTGAACTAGCCTTGTCTGGAGAGCTTCGTAAAGTTAAAGGAGTATTACCAGCAGCATTGGCTTCACTAAAATCGAACCGTTGTTTAATTGTACCTGATGACAATGGGGATCAAGCGGCACTGGTGGGTAAAGATATTCATAAATCTGCACCTCATTTATTATCGGTGTGCGCTTTTTTATGTGGGCAACAACAACTTGGTTTATTTACATCTTCAGTGATAGATGAGCCTGTAAAGTACCTCGAACGTGACCTACAAGATATTATTGGCCAGCAACAAGGAAAAAGAGCATTAGAAATAGCGGCGGCGGGTGGACACAATTTATTGTACCTAGGACCTCCTGGGACAGGTAAAACGATGCTCGCTTCTCGTATGAGTGATTTACTACCTGAAATGACTAATGATGAAGCACTTGAAACGGCCGCAGTGGCTTCGCTTACTCATCAACATATTAATGAATCTAATTGGCGATCTCGCCCATTTCGTTCTCCCCATCATTCCAGCTCTATGGCAGCGTTGGTTGGTGGTGGTTCTATTCCTAGACCGGGAGAAATATCATTAGCACATAATGGCATTCTATTTTTAGATGAAATGCCTGAGTTTGAGCGAAAAGTACTCGACTCATTAAGAGAGCCATTAGAGTCTGGAGAGATTGTTATTTCTCGAGCAGCAAGTAAGACTCGATTCCCTGCACGTTTTCAATTAGTAGGGGCATTAAACCCCAGCCCTACTGGCTATTATGAGGGGAATCAAACGCGAACTAATCCTCAATTAATTATTCGTTACCTTAATCGAATCTCAGGACCATTACTTGACCGTTTTGATATGTCATTAGAGATACCTCTCTTACCTAAAGGAACATTAACAGAAGGAGGAGATAGAGGGGAATCTACAGAGAAAGTAAAGGCGAGAGTTCTTGTTGCTCGTGCCAGAATGCTTGAACGTTGTAATAAAGTGAATGCATTATTAGGTAGTAGAGAGGTTGAAAAATATTGTCCATTAATAAAGGAAGATGCGGCATTTTTAGAAAATACACTTCATCAACTTGGTCTTTCTATCCGAGCTTATCATCGTATTATTAAGGTATCGAGAACCATTGCTGATTTGGCTGGCGAAGAACACATCCAAAGAATTCATTTAGCTGAAGCGGTGGGATATAGAGCAATGGATAGGCTTTTAAAACAACTGTCCGCACAAGTTGTTTAATGCCTTTTTATTTAGATAGAAATAAAGATGATTACAAAAATAAAGTGAGGCTTGTTATGATATGACTAATGTCTACCCTGCTAATAAATGAAGAATCCTATGTTTGCTAATATTCGACTGGTTATCAGTGTTTTGCTTGTTGTGCTTAATACGGCATTAACCTCTTTGGTTATCAGTTTTTTTGCTGTAATTAAGCTTATTCTCCCTTTTGCGGTGATAAAAAAGATCACTGTTTCAATGGCAAATAAAACACTATGGGGATGGGCAACGCTGAACCTTTGGATGTTGAATGTGAACAACAACATTGAGTGGGTTATTGATGGTGGGGATGAATTATCCCAAGATAATTGGTATTTGCTTCTTTCTAATCACGTTAGCTGGGCTGATATCGTTATTTTGTCTTCGGTAATGAAAGATAAAATCCCAATGGCTAAATTCTTTTTGAAGTATGAGTTACTTTATGTCCCTTTTGTGGGATTGGCGTGCTGGGGAGCCGATATGCCTTTTATGCGTCGTGATCCTGAGCGCCGTGAGGATGATTTTAAAGCGATTCAAAAATCGTGTGAAAACTTTCGAGCGGTACCAACAACGGTTGTTAACTTTGTTGAAGGAACACGTGCAACACCTGAAAAATTAAAAGAGGCTCGTACGCCTTATCAGCATCTATTTAAGCCAAAAATAGGTGGTGTTGCATTTACTCTTTCTGCTATGGGGGAATTATTTGATGGTATTGTGGACGTCACTCTTGCATACCCAAACAATCAAGACTCTCCTTTTATTGATATGCTTCAAGGTAAACTAACTAAAGTGGTTGTTCGTATTAACTTGCATGAAAATGACGAAAGAGTTAATGGTGATTACTTTGGTGATAAAGCGTTTAAACGCAGCTTTCATAAGTGGATAAATGATTTATGGAAAGAGAAAGATGAGTACCTGCAAGGTCTTTTGAAAAAGTGAATTTAGGAATATAAAAAAGGGAGCGAATTATCGCTCCCTTTTTGCATCTATTTTTTTAAACTAGACTGTTTTATTATTTCTTAAGTAACCAGTTAACGAGTTCGTAGTATTCTTCAGCGCTTTGAATTTTAGCTGTTTCAACAAGGTATTTATTATTAACGATAACCGCAGGAACCCCTGTTAGACCGCTGTCTTGGAATGCTTTATCAAAACGGTTAACCATAGAGTTAATTGCAAAACTATTGTAAGTCCCATCGAATTCATCAGCATTAACACCTTCATCTAGGAAGATTTGACGAAGTTCTTTATCGTTACGTGGTGGCTTGTTCATTGTATGAATACGGTTGAATAGAACAGGAATCATTTTGTCTTCAATGCCAAGAGAAACCATTGTTGCGTAGGCTTTACTCATTGATAAACCCATTTTACCACCCATGAAAGAAACGTGAGTTTTCTTAAAGGTTGCATTTTCTGGCAGTGTTTTCTTTAATCCCTGAATTAGAGGTTCAAAGCTGCTGCAGTGTGGGCAGTAGAAAGAGAAAAATTCATTTACAGTTGGTGTTTTTGATTCAGGAAGGTTTAGAACTTTATAGTAATCACCTTCGGTAAAATTTGCCGCATTAACTGAAAAACTTAGTACTAAAGCACCAAACAGTGCCATCATTTTCTTCATCATGTGTAACTTTCTCCAATCCATTTGTGTTTGTTTTATTATTTTAGCGGTATTACCACTGTGGCATTAGTTCTAAAGGGGCATCATTTAATGCCGCTATTTGTTCTTTAAAACTTAGAACTTGACCTTCCCAGTATTTTGCGTCGGCAAACCATGGGAATGCAACAGGAAAAGCCGGGTCTTGCCAGCGTTTAGCTAACCATGCCATGTAGTGTACCATTCGTAGACCACGTAAAGGCTCTATTAGTTTCAGTTGGTTGTGGTCAAAATCGCAATATTCAGAATAAGCCTCAACCAGAATATCTAATTGAACCAGTTTATCTTGTCGTTCACCATTTAATAGCATCCAAATATCTTGAGCGGCAGGACCATTTCTCGCATCATCTAAATCAACAAACAGCGGACCATCACGCCACAGGATATTACTAGGGTGACAGTCACCATGTAAGCGAATTGCTTTGCTTGGTTGCCAATGATCTTCTATTCGACTAATTAGCATATCAAGATCAGAGAAGAAGCTATTTTCTAAATATGAAGGAATAAAAGAGCTATTTTCTAATAATTTACGAGGTTGATATAGATATTCGTCTAATCCAAGTGTTGGACGGTGAGTGAATAATTCGGATTCTCCCACTTTATGAATTCTGCCTAAGAATCGCCCTACCCATTCAAGTTGGTCAAAATTATCCACTTCAAATGTGCGTCCACCTAAACTATCAAATAATGCAAACCAATAACCGTTAGCAAAATGGAGTGTTTTGCCATTTATTTCTAATGGTGCGGCAATTGGTATGTCTTGTTGTACTAGTTGTTTTGCAAAAAGGTGCTCTTCTAATATTTGCAATTCAGACCAACGTTGAGGGCGATAAAACTTAACGACATAGCGACGCTTTTCTTCATCAGTAAATTGATAAACTCTGTTCTCGTAGCTATTTAAAGCTAAAAAACCAGACTCAGCGCGAACACCAATATCAGCTAAAGCGTTCCATAATATATCAGGGGTAAGAGTACTGAAATTAAAGGCGTGTTCAGACATGGTCATTCTCAAATAAAAAGGACTCACTATGAGCCCTTTGAGTCAATAATAGTGTGATTATAGCGGTTTAAAGAAACGGCTTTCTGCTTTTATCACTTGTTGGTCATCATTTTTAATTTCAAAAATAATGGTGGTAATAGCTGTTGTTAAATTATCAGAGCTAACCCCTAAACTGATTGGCAAACTAAATACCTCTCCAGGTTCGACACTTATCTTCTCTGAACCATACCAAGTCACCTCTTCTAGACCAATGACCGTTAGTTGATAACGTTGTATCTGCTGTGTTTTATTAATGATTTTTAATGTGTAAGTATTTTCCACTAATCCAGCATTATTAATACGGGACAACTGGTTTCTATCTCGTAATACATCAAGCCCCATAGGGTCTACTGTCGCTATTTGAGCAAAAAACAAACCCATCATTAATGTCATGATCAAGCCATAACCAATCAGTTTTGGGCGCATTATATGAGTTTTATTACCGGCGAGTTTATGCTCCGTTGTATAACTAATAAGGTCTTTTTCGTACCCCATTTTATCCATAGTTTCATTACATGCATCTATACAAGCACCACAGTTAATGCATTCGTATTGAAGACCATCACGAATATCAATCCCTGTAGGACAGACTTGGACGCATAAGTTGCAATCAATACAATCGCCTAAGCCTAGTTCTTTGTGATCCTTCTTGCGAGACCTTGGGCCTCGACTCTCACCTCGTTTAGGGTCGTAACCAACGATGTAGGTATCTTTATCAAACATTGCTGATTGGAATCGAGCATAAGGGCACATATGTAAACAAACGATAGATCGCATCCAACCCGCGTTTCCATAGGTACAGGCAGCAAAAAATAGAATCCAAAATGCGGGTAAGAAGTCACTGCTGAAAGTGAAAAAATCGAGGACTAACTCTTTTACTGGAACGAAATAACCAACGAATGTGAGCCCTGTAGCGATAGCTATAGCGACCCATGCGATGTGTTTGATTATTTTTCTAACCAATAAATTAGAGGTCATAGGCATTTGATCTTGCTTGCGTCGCTTATTGGCTGAGCCTTCTAATTTTTCCTCAAACCAGATATACATAAATGTCCAAACAGTTTGAGGGCAAAGATACCCACACCATACTCGGCCTAAAAAGGTGGTAATAAAGAAGAGTCCGAAGGCGGCAATAACAAAAAGAAGAGCAAGTAAGGTGAGATCTTGAGGGAATAGCGTAGTACCAAAAAAGTTAAATTGTTGGTGGCCGATATCTAATAAAATAGCTTGGCGATCATCAAATGATACCCAAGGTGTTAAAACAAAAAGAGCTAATAAAAACCAACCGCCATAACGACGTAATTTTTGGAAGGTGCCTTTACTTTGTCGAACGTAAATACCTGAATTTGGGTTAAAGCGATCACTGCTGGATTTATGTGTTTTGGGGTTAAACTGCTTTGGAGTCACATCTTTGATGTCGATCTTATCCTGACTCATTATTCTTCCTAATTATTTTTATGAGGTATCCCAACGTGGTTTATTGAGCGTAACCACTTATTTGTTGGTGATATTAAGACATTGCGGCTCAATTATAGCCTGATGAGTAGGTTGAATTCGTAAGAAGGTTCAAATTTAGTTAAAAAAGTGTATTTTATTTGTGGCAGGATAACGTATGTATTTATTGAACTACCCAAGTAAATATTGTTGACGCGAGTTCTGAATATTACTTGGGTATGAAGTTGGTATTAAGGTCTTTATGGCTTATAACAGTCCACGAGCTCTTAAAATTGCGGTTTTGAAATCATCTTCTTGGTCTTTAGCAAGGCCTGGGATCATCTCTGTTTTCTCACTGTTTCTCATTTTTAAATGATAAATAAGAACATCATCAGTTAGATCTTCAAGTTTGCCTTCGTACCTAGTTTCTTCTGCTAGCTTTATAATAAACTGCATTAGATTTAGTTCTGGTTCTTTTTTCCATTCAGGATGGATTAATTCGATTAATTCATTAACACGGTGGCATTTCATTGAGCATTCTCCCTATAATTATTAGGGTTAGTATATCTAAGTTATAAAAGATGTTAAGTGGGATGTAACGGTTGTTTTCAGAAAAAAAAAGCGCAACCAATAGGTCACGCTTTTTAATTATGCCGCGAATGAAATTTCTTTTAGAGTTTCTGGTTTTTCTGAAACTATTAAAGTCATTTCAGGGACGTTCTTTTTCGTTACAGCAACTTTTACAAAGTGGCTGCGACGACGATCCACGCTGTGCGTTGAAGCAGAGCGTGAGAACCTGACAGTCATAGGACGCATTGTCGATCTCTATAGCCAGGCACTTCCTTGGCCAAATTAATGACCTAACTATTTATGAGTTACATCAAAATGGAACTCGTTTCTAGCTTTCGCAATCCAAATAAATAGTCAGGATTATGTGTTTAAAAAACACCCAGTAAGGGTATCATAAACTGTCAATTAGTCGAGATGCATCTCAACGCATTTTTACGATCTAGTTAATAATAACAGTATAAAACATGGATGAGTTAGGAGGTAAAAATGTCTTTTTTTAAGAAAACGTTGGCGTCATTAGGCATTGGATCTGCAAATGTTGATACGGTCATTCACCATGAAGTATTAATTCCTGGGCAAAAAATGCAGATTACGATTGAAGTCACTGGTGGATCTTCACCCCAACAAATCGATAATATTGACTTGAAGTTATGTTGCCAATATAAAAAAGAAGTGACACGTAACCGTCAAAATGGGTCACAAACACAAATCATAAAACAAACTTATGTGCTAGCTGATTGGAGTTTGCCTTATGCCTTTATGATAGAGCCAAAACAAGAACGAAAGTTTGAATTAGAGCTCGATCTTCCTTTAAATACTCCTGTGACGATTGGGGATGCAAAAGTATGGGTTCAAACAGGGTTAGACGTATCTCTAGGGTTAGACCCTACAGATAAAGATCCTATTACTGTTCGTCCTGATCCATTACTTGATGGTGTTTTAACGGCATTAGAAACGGAAGGATTACGAATTCGTCAGGTTGAATGTGAGTATGTAAAAGGATTTGAACTTCCTTTTGTTCAGGAGTTTGAATTTGTGCCATTTGATGGACCATATCATGGCCGCTGGCGTGAGCTGGAAATTATAGCTCACCGGAAAAGTGATGAGCTAGAATTGTGGTTTGAAATAGATAGAAGGCATCAATCTGGTGTTTTAGGGTTGTTATCATCAATGTTAGGAAATGGAGAGTTAAAACGAAAGTTAGTACTTTCAACTAAATTATCTCCAGAAGACGCGGGACAACAAGTGATTGATTTTTTGAATCAAACAACGTGATACATTTTCCGGATGAAAAACATCACATTTAAGCTTACATGTGTACGCTTAAATGTGGCATACTGCTTTTATGTCGAGTAATCACTCTATGGGAGCTTTATGTCAATGCCTTATTCAAAAAAAGAAGAATTAGCCAATAGCCTAACTCATGGTTTAGGGCTTATTTTTGGTGTCATAGCGTTAACATTATTGCTTATTAAGGCGAATGCTGTTGATGCAGATTGGTTAACTCTTGCGAGTATGTCTGTGTATGGTGCCAGTATTATTTTACTGTTTCTGGCCTCAACGCTATATCATTCTATTGCTGCCCCTAAAGCAAAGCGTTTATTAAAAACGCTTGATCACTGTGCCATATTCTTGCTTATTGCAGGTAGTTACACCCCTTATCTTTTAGTGAGTTTACGTACCCCCCTAGCCTATTGGTTGATGGCTGTTATTTGGGCTATTGCTTTGATTGGTATTATAGGCAAGATTGTTTTTGTCTATCGGTTTAAAAAACTGTCACTGATTACTTATCTTGTTATGGGGTGGTTATCTGTGATAGCGGTTTATCAATTAGTGATTCATATTGATATTAATGGCGTTATTTTATTAGGCCTTGGTGGTGTAATTTACTCTTTAGGGGTTATTTTTTATGTTGCGAAGAAGATCCCATATAACCATGCAATTTGGCATCTATTTGTATTAGGTGGGTGTATTACTCAATTTTTATCGATTTATTATTATGTGAAGCCGGTATAACCCCCCTTTTTCGAGTATAAAAAATGGCGTTAGAGATACTTTTATAAAGAAACTCTAGCGCCATTTTTGTATCTATTTACAGGTTTTTATCCTTTCCAGAAGGCTGGAAAGAAGAGAACTAATACCGTTAAAATTTCTAATCGACCCATTAACATCCCAATACTTAATATCCATTTCGCAGCATCTGGTAATGTTGAAAAATTTCCTGTAGGGCCAACGATGTGCCCCATTCCAGGTCCAACGTTAGCGACTGCCGTAACAGCACTGGTTATGCTGGTTACGGGGTCAAGACCTAAACTGCCCAATAATGCAGCAATAACAATAATTGTTAAAATGAAAGTAAACACTAAAGCAACCACTGAACGAGCAATGTCATCGGTTACTGGGCGTCCATTATAACGTTGAACAAATATCCCTGATGGATGGATAAGTTTCATCATTTGTTTATTGAGCATGGTTGAGGCAATTTGAAAGCGGAAAATTTTAATACCACCCGCGGTTGATCCTGAACATGCACCAGTTAACATTACGAAGGCAAAAATAATGGCCGGGAATGCTCCCCATGCGGTGAAGTCATCTAAACCAAAACCTGTCGTAGTGACGACTGATATTATATTGAATACAGAAACTCGCAATGCATCCATTATCTCATAGTCATTATGAATAACTAACCAAGCTGCAATTAAGAGACTGGTGGTTAATACTAATTTAAGATAACCAACAACTTGAGCATCTTTAAATAGAACTTTGGGATCGCGCTTTTTAAGTACTTGAATAAATAATAAAAAAGGCAAACCACCTGCAAACATAAAGAAAGAAGCAACCCAGTGAGTACTATTAGAAAAGCGATTCATTGAACTGTCAGATGTTGAATAACCTCCCGTAGATAGCGTTGTGAACGCGTGGTTTATTGCTTCAAATGGTGTCATTCCTGTGACTAAATAACTTAAAAAACAAAGTAAAGTTAGGCTGAGATAAACGTTAACAATGTACTTGGCGACATACTTAGTTCTTGGGGCACTTTTGTCTGACCAATCAGATGATTCAGTTTGGAATAACCGCATACCACCGACATTTAACATAGGAAGAACCGCTACTGCCATTACGATAAAGCCGACACCGCCAAGCCATTGTAATGTTGAACGCCATAGTAAAATACTGGGAGCCATATCATCCAGGCCGCTTAATACGGTTGAGCCTGTTGTCGTTATTCCTGACATGGTTTCAAAGTATGCGTCAGTAAAACTAATGTGGTTGATGAACACAAAAGGCAGAGCAGCAAAGGTACTGGCGATGGTCCATACCAGAGTAGTGATAAGAAACATATCCCGCACATTCATCTTAAACTGCTTACTGCGGCCCAAAGTTAAACAAGCAAATGCCACTATGTGTGTAATAGCAACCGCTTGTGCAAATTCGATAAAACCACCAGTACCAGTAAATAAGGCAACAAGGGTTGGGATATACATGAATAGGGCGAGCTTAGACAGCACAAGCCCTATAACAAATAAGATCGGTTTGTAGTTAACCATAATTACAAGAAGAACGGACTCGGTTGGAATAAGCGTTCGACATCCTGTACGTATTTCTTATCCACTAGGAACATAACTACGTGATCATCTTGCTCGATCACAGTCTTATCGTGGGCAATAAGAACCTCTTCGCCACGAACAATAGCACCAATTGTGGTGCCGGGTGGAAGCTTAATATTTTGAACTTCTTTTCCAACAACTTTAGACGTGGTTTCGTCACCATGAGCAATCGCTTCAATAGCTTCAGCTGCGCCACGACGAAGAGAGGATACGTTAACGATATCAGCACGACGAACGTGCGTTAATAGTGCTGAAATGGTCGCTTGTTGTGGCGAAATAGCAACGTCAATCACTCCTCCTTGAACTAAATCGACATAGGCACTGCGTTGGATAAGAACCATTACTTTTTTAGCCCCCATGCGTTTAGCTAGCATGGCTGACATGATGTTGGCTTCATCTTCGTTGGTTACAGCAATGAATACATCGACCTGATCAATGTGTTCTTCGCTTAATAACTCTTGGTCAGCGGCATCGCCACAGAAAACGATACTTTCTTCAAGTAACTCTGATAATTGCTCTGCTCGTTTCATATTGCGTTCAATCAGTTTAACGCTGTAGTTTTGCTCTAGGCGCTTCGCAAGGCCTGCGCCAATGTTACCGCCACCAACAATCATAATACGCTTGTATGGACGCTCTAGGCGCTGTAATTCACTCATAACAGAGCGAATGTGATTACTTGCAGCGACGAAGAACACTTCGTCATCGGCTTCAATCACTGTGGTGCCTTGAGGTCTAATTGGGCGACCTTGACGAAAAATAGCCGCAACACGAGTATCAATATGCGGCATATGATCACGAAGTGCTGAAAGTGCATTACCGACTAACGGACCACCGTAGTACGCTTTTACTGCAACGAGACTGACTTTCTTCTCTGCAAAACTCGCGACTTGTAGTGCTCCTGGATATTCGATTAAGCGTTCTATATAACCTGTAACCAACTCTTCTGGTGCAATGAGATGATCGACAGGGATAGCATCGGATTGGAATAAACGCTCTTTTTCTTTTAGGTATTCAGGTGAACGAATACGAGCAATACGGTTTGGTGTATTGAAAATAGTAAATGCGATCTGACAAGCTATCATATTGGTTTCATCAGAGTTGGTTACCGCAACCAACATATCGGCATCTTGCGCTCCGGCTTCTCTTAGAGTGTCTGGGTGACTAGCAAATCCTTGAACAACACGTAAGTCGTATTTATCTTGTAGTTCACGCAGTCGTTCAGCGCTTTTATCAACAACCGTAATGTCGTTGTTTTCGCCAACCAAATTTTCAGCCAGTGTGCCGCCAACTTGCCCAGCACCTAAGATTATGATTTTCATACCGCTTGCTCGCTCGTATATAGATTATGCTTTTTGTAAAACAGCGTAGTAGAAGCCGTCCATATTTTCTTCACCAGGAAGAATCTGACGTCCCGGTTTAGCTGGGTCGGTATTATCAATTAAAGATGCGTTGTTTGTACGATCTAAAAAGGCTTTTACTTGCTCGCAGTTTTCTTGTGGTGTAATTGAACAGGTTGCATACACCATGGTGCCGCCTGATTTCAATTGTAGCCACATAGCATCAAAGATTTCACTTTGCAGCTCAGCAAGTGCTTTAATGTCTTCTGAGCGTCGTAACCATTTAATATCTGGGTGACGACGAATAACGCCGGTTGCAGAACAAGGTGCATCTAACAAAATACGGTCAAATTGTTCGCCCTGCCACCATTCTTCAGGATGACGAGCATCACCACAAATAACTTTTGCAGTTAAGTTAAGTCGCTCTAAGTTTTCATATACGCGAGTTAAGCGAGTTTCATCACAATCAATAGCAACGACATTGGTATCTGTAGTGCGTTCTAAAATATGTGCTGTTTTACCACCTGGGGCGGCACAACAATCAAGAATGAGTTCACCATCTTGTGGTTGTAAGTACTCTACAGATAACTGAGCGGCTGCATCTTGAACTGATACCCAACCTTGCTCAAAACCAGGCAAGGTAAATACATCACGCGCTTTATCTAACAATAGCGCATCTGTTGCTTGGCTATGTGGTGTTACTTCTATTTCTTCTTTTTCAAGTAATGCAATATATTCGTCGCGAGTGTGGTGTTGGCTATTTACGCGTAACCACATTGGTGCTTTGCTGTTGTTTGCTTCAACAATCGATTCCCATTGTGTTGGGTACGCTTCTTTTAGCATTTTTAACAACCAACCAGGGTGGCCATATTTGCCAGAGTCATGACTGATTGATTTAGTGTCTAATTCTTCTTGGTTACGTTGGTAGCTACGTAGAACGCCGTTAATTAGGCCTCGTAGTTTTGGGCCTTTTAGGTTTTTAGTCCCTTCAACGGTTTCACCAACGGCAGCATGAGCAGGTATGCGCATAAAGCTTAGTTGATAAATTCCGACCAAAATAAGGTGGTGAAAAACACGTTGTTTTCCTTTTAATGGTTTATCCATTAGCGATTGAGCTACAGATTCCAAACGAGGAAGAAAGCGCAGTACGCCATAACAGATCTCTTGCAGTAAAGCTTGATCACGAGGTTTTATTTCGGATTGAGCTTTTGGAAGTGCAGAAGAGAGAGAATGACCCTGATCGACAACTTGATAAATAACTTTTGCTGCCGCAGCACGAACGTTCATGTCATCACCTAAAATATGATTGGCAAAAATAAAATGGCAAATACGATATTTGCCATTTAAAAAGTAAGGTGGCAATTATGCCACCTTTTTTATGTTTTGAAGAGTTAGTTAAGTGTATTACCCACTTCGAACCATTCTTTGCGAGAATTCAAAATATCTTGAACGCCCATTGCTTTTTTTCCAGGAACTTGCAGTTGTTCAAATACAATTGCATTTGTACCTGTTGCTACATAGATCCCGGTTTTATCTGCTTGAATGATGGTTCCTGGTAATGCATCTCCCTCGTAATTTTCAACGCGAGATTGCCATACCTTTATCGCTTTATCTTCAACAGAGAAATGGCTCATCGGCCAAGGATTAAAAGCACGAACACAACGTTCAATAGCATCTGCATCCATAGTCCAATCAATCTTAGCTTCTTCTTTGCTCAGTTTCTTCGCGTAATTAGCCAGTTCATCGTTTTGCTTTTGTGCAACCGCTGTGCCATTCGCGATCGTAGATAAGCAATCAACTAAAGCAATAGGACCAAGTTCAGCTAACTTGTTGTACATTGATGCGCTGGTATCTGTTGTTTCAATTGGCAGCGTTGCAATACTTAGCATGTCACCAGTATCTAAACCGATATCCATTTGCATGATGGTTACGCCAGTTTCGGCATCGCCAGCCCAGATTGAGCGTTGAATTGGAGCTGCGCCACGCCAACGAGGTAAAATTGAACCATGAACGTTAATACAGCCTAATTTAGGTGTATCTAGTACCGTTTGTGGTAACAATAAACCGTAAGCTACTACAACCATTAAGTCTGCGTTCAGTTCAGCAAGTTCTTGCTTTGCTTCATCGCTTTTAAAGTTTTCAGGTTGGAACACCGGTATGTTGTGTTCAAGAGCGACCTCTTTTACTGGGCTCGCCGTTAGTTTTTTCCCTCGACCAGCAGGTCGATCTGGTTGGGTATAGACCCCTATCACTTCATGGTGAGAATTGATAAGCGCCAATAAATGACGAGCAGCAAAATCAGGAGTGCCGGCAAAGACAATGCGTAATGGTTTGTTCAAATGAACCTCGATACCAATGATTATTTTTTTTCGTTGAATTTTTTGATTTTTTCTAGTTTTTCTTTGATGCGCTTACGCTTTAGCGGCGATAAGTAATCAACGAATAATTTGCCATCAAGATGGTCTAATTCGTGCTGTACACAGATAGCTAATAAATCGTCAGCATCGAAACTGAATTCTTTTCCATCGCGATCAAGTGCTGTCACTGAAACTTCAGCTGAACGAGGAACCACCCCTTTTGCTCCTGGAACCGATAAACAGCCTTCTTCAATACCATCATCTCCACTTTTTTGAGTGATGATTGGGTTGATTAATACCATCGGTTCATCGCGAGAGTCAGATACATCGATAACAACGATACGTTGATGGAAATCGACTTGCGTAGCAGCAAGACCAATACCTTCTTCGTCGTACATGGTTTCAATCATGTCATCAATGAATTTTTGAATCTCAGGAGTTACTGTTTCTACCGGTTTTGCTACTGTACGTAGACGATCGTCCGGGAACGTTAATACTTCTAATAAAGCCATAATTACTCTAAATGTTGAACTGCGCCGTAAACGGCGTAAACCTAATAGCTCCAATTCTAGACATTTTATTAAGCAAATGACAGCATCGGTTCAAATGTCTGATAAGGAAAGCGGACCATGTTTAAAAAAATATTCATTTTCACTTCATTTTGTAGTGTTATTGTTTTCTCATCAACTTCATTTTCAGGTGAAGATAAATTGGTGTTAAAACAAGATTATCCTAGTAATTACACGGTTAAAAAAGGCGATACACTGTGGGATATATCCGCTTTGTTTTTGGATAGCCCTTGGTTTTGGCCTAAATTATGGCAAATTAATCCTGAAATTAATAACCCCCATCTTATTTATCCAGGAGACAAGTTAAGTCTGACTTGGCTTAACGGCAACCCTGTGCTTAGTGTTAAACCACTTAAAAAACTTTCACCTAAAACGAGAACGGTAGTTAAAGAACCTGTTCCAACTTTGCCAACGAGTTTAGTTGTGCCTTATTTGCAATCCGATCGATTGATTGATGCAGATAATTATAGGGAATCATTCCGAGTACTTGGGACAAGTGATGGAAGAAAGTTTCTAAGTAGTAATGAGAGAGTATATGTAGATGCAAAATTAACACATAAGGAATGGGGAATTTATAGAACGGTAAATGAATTTTCGAGAAAGGATATAAAAGAAACGGCCTATGCATTGCGATTAGTCGGTACGGCTGAATTGGCCGAAAGCACTGAAGATATGAGTGGGTTAAAGGTTGTTAAGCAGCAACAAGAAATTGCAATTAATGATGTTGTTCTTCCAATTACGTCTGGTGAGATAAGTAAGGAATTGACGACTACTTTTTACCCACAACCAGCACCAAAAGGAATGGGCGTATCCATATTAGGTTCTATCGATGGCGGTGAATATTTGGCGGTGAATCAAGTGGCAGTTATTGATCGAGGAAGTAATGACGGTTTATTTCAAGGCAGTATGTTTTCTTTGAAAGAAGAAGGTTATGTTGTTAAAGGAAATAAAGGAGAATATTACTACGATCTTGATAAGGGAAAAAATAAGAATAGCCACCAACTACCACAAACTCAAATTGGAGAGTTAATCGTTATTCGACCTTATGAAACATTTAGTTTAGCGCTTATCACTAGGAGTGAGATGCCAATACATAAAGGTGTTATAGCTGTTTCTCCAAATAAGGAGTGATTAAATTATGACAACTTCAGAAGCACATTTATCTGCTTGGCTTACTTTATGTTTTTGTCCTCGGATTGGTGGAAAAATAATGACTCGCTTATGGGCGGTTGATTCACCAGAAAATATATTGAAATACAGCACAGATCGACTTATTGCTTTGGGGTTGTCATCAACGCAAATTACTTACCTACAAAGCTCTGAGCATAAAGAAGTGAATCAATGCTTAGAGTGGCAAAATCAAAGTGCTCTTAATACTATAGTGGCACTAACGAATCCTATATACCCTAAATTACTTTCAGAGATTAGTGCGCCTCCCCCAGTTTTATTTGTTAAGGGAGATCCTCTTACGTTATCTGAACCACAAGTCGCTATCGTAGGTAGTCGTAATGCAAGTCTTGAGGGGTTAGATTGTGCTAAACAATTTGCTTGTTCTATTGTCCAACATAATTATGTTGTTACTAGTGGGTTAGCGTTAGGTGTTGATGGCTATGCTCATCATGGTGCCATCGAGGCGAAAGGTAAAACCATAGCGGTTCTCGGTTCTGGTTTGGAAAGGATTTATCCCGCAAAACATCGTTCATTGGCGCACCGTGTTATTGATAGCGGCGCGTTAGTTTCAGAATTTCGTCCTGATGCACCTCCAAGGCCTGACAATTTCCCAAGACGGAACCGTATAATTAGTGGATTATCTACAGGCGTTCTGGTCGTAGAAGCTGCTGAACGGTCAGGTTCTTTAATCACAGCCAGATATGCGAATGAACAAGGGCGAGAGGTTTTTGCTCTTCCTGGATCAATACAAAACCCAACAGCGAAGGGATCTAATGCATTAATTAGAGCGGGCGCGAAACTGGTTTCTACGCCTGAAGATATATTTAACGAAATTGGGGCGTTAACCGAGTGCGCAATATCTCACCAACCGTCATTATTTGAGCAAGAAGTTATCACAGAACAATTGCCATTTCCTGAAGTGTTCGCTACCGTAGGCAGTGAGGCGACGCCTGTTGATATTATCGCAGAGCGGTGTCAGATGCCTGTACATGAAATCATGATGCAATTACTTGAATTAGAGTTGCAAGGTTTCATCGCTGCAGTCCCAGGGGGTTACATTAAAAATCGGAGGGGCTAGCCATGATGGATGTTCTGATGTATCTATTTGAAACATATATCCATAGTGATGTTGAATTAAGTGTAGATCAAGAAAAATTAGAAGATGAGTTACTTAAAGCCGGATTCCACCAAGACGCAGTCTATAAAGCGCTGGATTGGTTGGAAGATTTAGCTCGTTTACAAGAAGATGATTCCTTTACACATATCGAGAAAAATACGTCGACGTCAATGCGTATTTATACCCAGCAAGAAATTGATGGTATTGATACTGATTGTCGTGGTTTTTTATTATTTTTAGAACAAATAAAAGTACTTACCTGTGAAACTAGAGAAATGGTTATTGAGCAGGTAATGTCTTTAGAAACTGATGAGTTGTCATTAGATGATTTGAAATGGGTTGTGTTAATGGTGTTATTTAACGTCCCTGGTCAAGAAAGTGCTTATACACAGATGGAAGAGTTACTTTATACTGCCGATGTCGGTATGACGCATTAAGGTTTTATTGGATGTCTGGAAAAATAGATAAGCAATTATTTAAAGCTCATGAACACGCTTTAGAGCATGAATCTTGTCCTGAATGTAGTGGTGAATTAACTATTCGCTACGGCAAAAGGGGGCCATTTTTAGGGTGTAATAACTATCCTGAGTGTGAGTATATTCGCCCACTAAAAAGTAATGATGGTCATATAGTAAAAGAATTAGGCGTTCCTTGCCCTGAGTGTGAGAGTGAGTTAGTACTAAGGCAAGGCCGTTATGGAATGTTTGTTGGTTGTTCTTCTTACCCTAAATGTACGCATATAGAGTCATTGGAACAAAAAAAAGAAGATCCGAAAGTGCATATTGATTGCCCAAGCTGTCATAAAGGTCTTTTGCATGAAAAAAAATCACGTTTTGGTAAAGCATTTTATGCGTGTGACGGGTATCCAAATTGTCGTTTTGTCGTTAATTTAGAGCCCCAGAGTGGTAGTTGCCAAATGTGTGGTTTTTCTTTATTACTGAAGAAAGAAACGGCGGCAGGAGTAAAGCTTGTTTGTGCAGATAAAAAATGCAGTGCGATACAAGGAAAGAAAGAGTAACTCGATAACTATTCCTAAAAATAGATAGAGTTACTCTATATCAATTATCTTATGCAAGAACAGGGAAAGCGTCCCTGTCTAGTATTGTTGATAGTGTAGCCAGTTCCTTTTGTAGATTTTCTGAAGATGAGGCACATACATTTATGTGTCCCATTTTTCTTCCAGCCCTTTTCTCTTTACCATACCAATGAACATGGCAGTTGGGCATCGTGAGTATATTTTTTGGTAAAGAATCTTCGCCTAGAATATTGATCATGGCTGTTGACCTAAGTAGCTCAGTACCGTTTAGAGGTAAATTACATACAGCTCGTATGTGCATTTCAAATTGACAAACATCAGTACCTTGTTGTGTCCAGTGACCAGAGTTATGAACTCGAGGTGCAATTTCATTTACTAGTAGCTGTCCATTGACATCAAAGAACTCAATTGCAAGCACACCTATATAGTTAAGTTCATCAGCGATAGCTGAAAACATCTTATCGGCTTGCTGTTGTAATTCACTGGTACCCTCTAAGGCTGTTGATAGTGCGAGCACCCCATCAACGTGAACATTCTCTGTTAGAGGATATGTCACCATATCACCATTTTTATTACGAGCACCGATCAGGGAAACTTCACGATTAAAAGGAATAAATTGTTCAGCAACCATTGCTTGGTTTGGTGAACTCTTTATAAGTTCTTCCATTTCATTCCAAACTTGGTTTACTTGGTCGTGTTCTTTTAAGCGCCATTGGCCTTTGCCATCATAGCCACCAAGTGCGCTTTTTAATACCATTGGAAGTCCAACAATATCAATTGCGTTTAAGAAATCTTCTTTTGTATTGATGATGTGGTATTTGGCATTAGATACTTTAGAATTGTCCAAAAGCACTTTTTCTAAGCGACGATCTCCTCCTGCTTTTATTGCATCAGGATTTGGCTGAAATTTTCCACTTTGGCTACATATATCTAAAATATCATGTGGAATATGTTCGAACTCAGCAGTAATTACCGTAACGTCATCAATAGCTTGTTCTAATGATAAATTAATAAGCTGCTGAGTTAATGGATGTACAACATTTTGGTTATTTACGTCATAAGCAATAATTTCAATATTCAATGGTGCACTTGCAAGCGCCATCATACGAGCGAGTTGACCTGAACCGAGTACAAGCACTTTCATGATTAGTCCTCTGATGGATCTGGGTTTGCTAATACAGTATCTGTTTGCTCTTTACGGAATGCTTCAACAGAGGCCATCACTTCTTCATTTGATGTTCCAATGATTTGAGCTGCAAGAATACCTGCATTGGCAGCTCCTGCTTCACCAATGGCAAGAGTACCTACTGCGATGCCTTTTGGCATTTGGACGATAGAAAGAAGAGAATCCATCCCTTTAAGTGCTTTAGATTGAACAGGAACACCAAGAACGGGAATACTAGTAAACGCAGCTGCCATTCCAGGAAGATGAGCAGCGCCACCAGCACCAGCAATAATAACTTTGATACCACGATCTTTTGCTTGAGTTGCATAGTCAGCAAGTAACTGTGGGGTTCTATGAGCTGAAACTACTTTTGTTTCATAAGGAACATTAAAGCGATCAAGCATTTCAGCGGCTAGTTTCATTGTTGGCCAGTCTGATTTTGAACCCATGATAATACCGACTTTCATTGTGAACTCCTTGGATAAAGATATTGGCAATATATAAAAGTTGGCAGCATTATATGGGTATTTGAGATGAAGGGAAACGTTTGCGTAAGGAAAAATACAAGTTATTAACTATTATTGACAATTGAAAAATGGAAAGCAGTTGTTTGATTTAATCTTATCAATAGAATAGAGAGACTAATTTAGTCTAATTAATGGTGTAAGAGTGAAGAATCTAGATCTAGTCGTAAAAGCCTTAAATAATGGTGATGTTATCGCCTACCCGACAGAAGGTGTTTTTGGTGTTGGCTGTGATCCAGATAATGAATCTGCAATCCATAAGTTATTAGCGGTTAAACAACGCCCTCAAGAGAAGGGGCTAATATTGATCGCAGCTTCTATTGAGCAATTACTTCCTTATGTTGATTTATCTCAATTAGGGAGTAAACAAATAGAGCAGATAAAGTCGACATGGCCAGGACCTGTGACATGGATAGTTCCTGTAAACCAAAATACACACTTTTTAGTTACTGGCCAGTTTGACAGTATCGCAGTTAGAGTTACTGCTCATGAACAAGTTAAAGCTATCTGTTCAGCGTTTGGAAAGCCGATTACCTCAACAAGTGCAAACCTTTCAGGTTATGAACCTTGTCGAACCGTGTCTGAAGTTCAGAAACAGTTAGGAGATACCGGGGTCGTTATTTTTGAGGGAGAGGTAGGTAATAGAACTCAGCCTACGGAAATTCGTGATGCAAAAACAGGAAACACATTACGCCAAGGCTAATGCATCTATTATTTCTTTAAGGTAAGGTGACTTAATTAACGTTATTTATTGAAAGGAATCACTTATGGATAAGTATGCTGTTTTTGGTAATCCAATAACACAAAGTAAATCCCCCTTTATACATACCTTATTCGCGCGTCAGACAATTCAATCTTTAGAGTATGTTGCTATTGAGGCTCCTGTGGATGGTTTTCTAGATGCAGTAACTGATTTTTTCGCTAACGGTGGGAAAGGCTGTAATATTACTGTCCCTTTTAAAGAAGAAGCATTTCAATTTGCAAACCAATTAACAGAGCGAGCAAAACTAGCTGGTGCGGTTAATACATTAAAGAAATTAGATGATGGAATTGTCTTGGGCGACAATACTGATGGCGAAGGACTGGTTCAAGATTTACTGCAATACCAAATCCCACTTCAAGGTAAGCGCATTTTATTAATAGGTGCAGGCGGTGCGGCTCGTGGTGTGCTTCTTCCTTTATTAAAGCAAAATCCCTCTTCTATTACTGTCGTAAATCGTACTTATGAAAAAGCAGAAACACTGGCTACTATCTTTTCAAATTACGGAACTATTAATGCAGTACGGATGAATGAGGTTGATGAATCATTTGATATAGTTATTAACTCGACATCAGCAAGCTTATCTGGACAGCTACCTGATATCAGTGCAACAATTTTTTCTAAAAATACGATTAGCTATGACATGATGTATGGTCAAGGAAAAACGGTATTTAACCAATGGGCATTAAAACACCATGCACACCAAGCTTATGACGGACTAGGGATGCTCGTTGGGCAAGCCGCGGAAAGTTTTACTGTGTGGCGAGGTCTTCGTCCTGGTGGGAAACAGATATTGCGTGAATTACGAAAAAACTTAGAAGGTATTTAAATGAATCAGTCAATCCTTTTTAGTGACGATGTTCAATGGAATGAAGAGACACAAACTATTTTATTCTCTGCTCAGCAGATGGGAAATTTAATTCAATGTCATGTTGCTATTTCATGGTTAGAGTCTGAAAGTGGAGGGGTGATAATAAATGATGCAGATGCATTACGTGTTTTTGAAGAATATCGTTTTGATGTAGAAGAACAAGCAGAAGCATTGATAGAAGATGAAGAATTCAATGCTTCTGGTGAAATTATCATTAATTAGTTTCTTCCTCTATATAGTCATTTTTGAATGAAACGTAATTCATTGCCGATTTTTTTAAAAAGGCAATTTCTTCTACTGATAATTCTCTAATCTGTTTTACTGGGCTACCTATATAAAGGTAGCCACTTTTAAGGGTTTTATTTGGTGGAACTAAACTGCCTGCGCCAATCATGACATCAGATTCAATAATGGCATTATCTAAAACAATACTTCCCATCCCTACAAGTACACGGTGTTGTATTTCGCAACCATGAAGCATTACTTTATGTCCTATTGTTACATCATCTCCAATAAGTAATGGCGCTCCTTTAGGGTTTTCTTCATTCTTATGGGTTACGTGTAAGATGGAACCATCTTGAATATTACTTCGTTGACCAATAATTATAGAATTAACATCACCTCGAGCAGCAACTAAGGGCCAAATGCTAGAATCATCACCAATGGTAATATCTCCAATTAAAACACTGGATGTATCTATATATGTACGTAAACCAATCGTAGGAAAGATAGATTTATAACTGCGTAATGATGATTTCATATGATAGCCCTTGAAATTGATAGGTTACTGTTAATAAAATGGGGTAATTAAGATAATTTAGCACTGATTTGCTTGTACTTTAACCATAAAAGCATAAATATGAAATTATCTTTAAAAAGAGCTTGCCAATGTGATCTAACTCTCTATAATGCGACCTCACTGACACGGAGAGCCCATCCCATAAGGGGTTTGCAATCAGAGTTAGTAAGATGGTTTAGAATTTAAGTTTCAAATAAGTGCTTGACACTGAAGCTTGATTCGATAAAATAACCGTCCTCTTCACAGAAAGGCGAAAACGCTTTGAAAGTAGAAGAAAAGCTCTTTAACAATTTGAAACCTATTAATCTGTGTGGGCACTTGTGAGTTGATAATCACTAGTTTGCTTTTACTTCTCGAAGT
>NZ_MAJV01000128.1:0-1710 GCF_001691065.1 Aliivibrio sp. 1S128
GTCGTTGTATGTTTGATTGCTGTTGTTTTTGTTGGTCCTATGGCGTTTGTTGGAGCAGGGGCGAGTGCATTACTCTCATTCAAACTGTTTAATTTTAGGTTGAAACCTATGATGTTTGAAACGTTGTATTTTGATGAGTCAGTGATAATAAAGTCTTCAAAAGCAAATTATGTATCAATACTTCCCAATGCAGATTTATTAGTTTCAGGGAATGGTTTTATCAGTAATGGTAAAAACATTAATGAAATTTTCAATACATTAAGGGAATTCTATCCAAATGGTTATTTTTATGAGGTAGAGGAAGAAGATGATATATATTCCCATTATAAATATAAAGAGTTCCTACATTCAATCGTTCAGGATTGATGTGAAGTTGTAAAGGATACGTTAAATAATGCATAATAAAGACAATGAATTAGAACTTGAGCGTGAGCTTCATGAATTACCAATTATTTATCAATGGGAAGCTATAAGGTGTGATAGGGCTAGTTATGCTTTGCGCTGGATGATTGCTATTGGCTCGTCATTAATTGTTTATGGTGGCCTATATTTACTAATTAAAGATAGCGAGACGATAATTCCATTATTGCTAATGGGCATAGCTATGGCATTAGTATCGCGTTATTTATTTCTTGCTGATGAGCATATTTGTTTTTATTTAACGGAAAAAGGTATTCACTTTACAACAGAGCAGATAATTCCTGAAATGGCGTATAAAGTGATGAGAGGTTTTGCTTGGTTTGGTGTGGCGGTAAGTTTTTTGGCTGTAACTATAATAGGGCCAATGGCTTTTGTTGGGGCAGGAGCTTGTGCATTGTTGTCATTTAAAATGACAGGGTTTGAGTCAAAAATCAGCAAGTCATACATACTTTTTTCTGATGAATATACTTTATTTGATATTCGAAAAGAGGATACTTTTGCCATTATAAGCCATCCATATGATTTATATGCTTCATACGAATGGTTATTTTATTTTCCTAACGATCGAGAAGAGATAAAGAAGCATCTATTAAGTGTATTTCGTAAAAGTAGATACGTTGAAATAAACCACCCTAAGGAAATAGATAACTACGGCCCATTTGAACCCTCTGAAAACTTGAGCATAAATAATGCTAACTCATAAAGATATAGACAATACAGACAAAATAGAAACCATGAGAAAGGCCTTATACAACGAAGAAGTGCTTTATGAGTATGAAACCATAGAGCACCAATATTTGGGGTATTTTGTGGCATTGTTATGTTCATTATTTATTTTTTGGATGTCGTATGACTCTAGTCATGATGGGCTTGATGTTGGAGAAATTATTATTTACGTAGGAGGTGGTCTTTTACTTAATTTGGTTTTTATTTTTTTTGCATCCGCCGATATAAAGCGGGTTTACAAATTCACTAAAAACGGAATATTAACCGAACAAGCAGATGTGGTACCTGAGTATGCATATAAATGTATACGAATGATAGGTCGAGTGGGGGTCGTTGTATGTTTGATTGCAGTTGTTTTTGTTGGTCCTATGGCGTTCATTGGAGCTGGGGCAAGTGCGTTACTCTCATTCAAACTGGTTAACTTTAGATTAAAACCTATGTTGTTTGAAAGTTTGTATTTTGATGAGTCAGTGATATTTAAAACAAGCAAAGAAAATTATATTGATATTACAGCAAATACCAATGATACCTGCTCTTCGATGGTTTTTTTTTGTAATAAAGATA
>NZ_MAJV01000129.1:0-78896 GCF_001691065.1 Aliivibrio sp. 1S128
ACTTCGAGAAGTAAAAGCAAACTAGTGATTATCAACTCACAAGTGCCCACACAGATTAATAGGTTTCAAATTGTTAAAGAGCTTTTCTTCTACTTTCAAAGCGTTTTCGCCTTTCTGTGAAGAGGACGGTCATTTTATCTATTTAAGCCTCAGTGTCAAGCACTTATTTGAAACTTAAATTCTAAACCACCTTACTAACTCTGATTGCAAACCCCTTATGGGATGGGCTCTCCGTGTCAGTGAGGTCGCATTATAGAGAGTTAGATTACATTGGCAAGCCTTTTATTAAATTAAAGCCTAATTTCAATTAAAACGAAGGAAAAACAATCAAAAAACGTAAGTTTCGCATAGATAATATTCAAATAATCTCAATTTCAAAGCAAGAGTAATTAAAAACAACTATTTACGAAGACATGCTTTATTTATAGAACCAAAGGTAATCATGATTTAGGTCTAGATCTGCACCCCTTTAGTGTTATATAAGGCAGAGGTATTAAGTAATAGAAAAGCATTCCTTAAAGTTATTTATCTATCGGTCGATCTAGTAGTTTAAGGATAATCATTATATTTAGGACAAACGACATGAAGTTGAAAACACAATCATATGTTCTTGCTGCCATTATTTTATTTTCTCTGATCACAATGACAGCGAGTGGCTTATGGACATTACGAGTAGCTAGCACCATCGATAATAAGGCTAGAGTTACAGAACTTTTTCAAACCACTTATAATTTGATTGCCAACATGGAAGAAATGGTAAGAGAAGGAAGAATTGAAGAAAATAAAGCGAAAGAGCTCACTATAACTATCTTACGTAATAATATTTATAAAGATAACGAATATGTTTACGTAGCTGATGAGAATTTAATGTTCTTAGCCGCACCTCTTGATCCTCAACTTCATGGCACAAGTTTTCACGAGTTTAGAGATAGTAAAGGTCAAAGTGTTGGACAAATCTTAGATGACGCCATATCTAAAACGCCAAATGGCATCGCTGAATATACTTGGTCATTAAAAATGCCTGACGGCAGTATTGATAAAAAGCTATCTATTGCAGAAAAGACAAGAGACTGGAATTGGATCGTGGGTACCGGTATCGGCGAAACTGAAGTAAATGCACGTTTTTGGTCTACAGCTCAATGGCAATTTGGATTGGCTTTTATTATTGCTAGTTTAATTTTTAGTATTCTAATGATATCGATGAAACGCATGATCTCTTTATTAGGCGGGGAACCAAAAGAGGTACATGCCGCTATACAAACAGTAGCAGCTGGAGAGATCGTTACTCAATTTGATACTAAAGCAACTGAAGGCAGTATTTATCACGCAGTTCAAACAATGAACCTTTCATTAGCTGAATTAGTTCAACATTTAACTCAGTCAATGTTAGCTTTAAAAGCAGAACTAACAGACGTACATTCAAGATCAGGATCGGTGAGTCAATTAACAGAAAGCCAGCACCAATCAACCGAGATGATTGCCACTGCGATAACTGAAATGGCTTCCTCTGCAAATAACGTAGCAGAATCAGCACAGCAAACCGCAATGAATACAGATGATGCAGATAAACAAAGTGTTCGCACTCAAAAGTTAATTAATGCCACAGTTTATAATATTGAAGGATTAGCGGAACAGCTTAATACCGCAAGTACTGCTGTAGCTGAACTAGACAGTGAAGTTAATAGTATAGTTAAAGTTCTTGATGTTATTGGAGGCATTGCGGAGCAAACAAATCTACTTGCTTTAAATGCTGCAATTGAAGCTGCACGAGCTGGAGAGCAAGGTCGAGGATTTGCAGTTGTCGCAGATGAAGTACGCAATCTTGCAGGAAGAACCCAAGGTAGTACCAAAGAAATACAACAAATGATATCGAACTTGCAAGAAGGTTCCCGTAACGCCATTTCAACAATGGAAATATGTGCCGAAACAAGTAAGAGTACCGTTTCTGAATCTAAAAATGCTTCAGATGCTTTACAACAAATAGTTACCGCTCTTGAGTCAATTTCAAGTATGAGCCATCAAATTGCAAATGCATCGGAGGAGCAAAAACATGTTAGTGAAGATATCACCCAACGAGTCAATATGATCGAGGAAAGTGGGCAACAATTAGCGCGTGTTGTTGCTGAAAGCACAGAAAGTACTTACATACTAACTGAGCTTGCTGACGACCTAGAAGTATGGCTAAACAAGTTTCGAGTAAAAAGCTAACCTATACATAATACTTAATAAAAAAGCATATATCCTATATGCTTTTTTATCTCTAAATATACAGAATCAAGATAAGTGTTATCTGACTTTAATCAGCGTCATGAACCGTCAGACAATCAAACTAATTTAAACGAAAAAAGCCTCGTCATTTCTGACGAGGCTTTTAAATGTGGCTCCCTTTGCTGGACTTGAACCAGCGACATACGGATTAACAGTCCGGCGTTCTACCAACTGAACTAAAAGGGAACAGGTATTGCGTCTCATTAAGAGAATTAATGGTGCCGACTACCGGAGTCGAACTGGTGACCTACTGATTACAAGTCAGTTGCTCTACCTACTGAGCTAAGTCGGCACACTAATTTTTTATTGCTCGTGTTTATATCTTACTAAGCACCAACAATTTAATATGGTGCCCGGAGGCGGAATCGAACCACCGACACGAGGATTTTCAATCCTCTGCTCTACCGACTGAGCTATCCGGGCAACGAGGTGTATTAAACGGCTTTTACGTCTTTAGGTCAACCTATAATTACAAATAAAAGTTTGTTTGATGAAAATATGCACTGAATCTTTGTTTTTATAACGTTTCATTAATCAAAACACTGATAGACAACATCAAATATCACTTCTATTCGCAATTAGCCTTATTATATCAATAATAAATAGTGAATCTTAAAAACCAAAAATATTCGTTAACCAGGCCGCTGGTGTATTCTTTTTATCACATTCAGCTTTATATTGACCTTGCTTATCCCAAATAGGCAGCTTTACATCTCCTCGACAGTTTGGAGTTAACGTTTTGTTATTTTCTAAATCAAAACCAGCTGTAGTTACTTCCTTGGGCCAAGGTAAGTTATACGCTTCAGGCGTTCGTAAACTAAGATAATCAGCATATACCCTTAATGCCCCACTAGAACCAGTCAATTTCATGGGTTTATTATCATCACGACCAAGCCAAGTAATGACAACCTCTCGGCCATCAATGCCTGCATACCAACTGTCTCGAGAATCATTACTTGTTCCCGTTTTACCCGCTAAACCGGCCCAACTATACTGACTGTTCAAAAACCTTGCTGTACCTTCACTTACTGTTTTTTTCATACCATAAATAGTAAGCCAAGCGGCTTGTTTTGGAACAACAGTAGACGACCTTGGAAAGTTTTCATAAAGTAAAATGCCATCATTATCGACCACGGCCTTCAACGCAGTTAATTTTGCCTTTTTACCACCATTCCCCAGAGTCTGATACATTTGAGCCACTTGATATGGAGATAAGTTAAGTGAGCCTAGTAACATACTTGGTACTTGATTAATTTCTTGAGCATCTACGCCTAACTTAACCAAGGTATCGGTTACTTTACTCAAGCCAACCATTAATCCTAAATTTACAGTAGGCACATTCAATGAATGAGAAAGTGCATAATATAAAGGAACTTCGCCTCTAAATTTACGATCAAAGTTTCGAGGTGTCCACGTTGTCCCTTTACTGCCTTTTAATGAAATCGCTTTATCATCTAATGTTGTCGCTAGTGAAAACTTATCAGGACTTTCTAATGCCGATAAATAAATAGCAGGTTTCACTAAAGACCCAATTGGACGTTTCGCATTTATTGCACGATTGAAGCCATTAAACCCAGTACGGCTACCACCAATCATAGCCCTAATTTCACCGCTTTGACGATCAACCACCACCATAGCAGCTTCCAAGCCTTTACCTGCACGCTTCTCCAACTGCGGGATCTTTCTTTCTACAGCTTGCTCTGCTTTTTGTTGAGACAAAGGATCAAGCGTTGTAAATACACGTAAACCTTCTCCTTTTTGATAAGCATCTCCAGCCTTTTCTTTTAATTCCCATTTCAACTGCTGAAAATAGGCGGGCTGTCTTGTTGCAATCGTCGCTCGTTTTTTTACATCTAAAGAACGGCTAGCTGCCATCTCATACTGACGAGGAGATAAAATACCCTCTTGCATCATAAGACGTAGAACTAAATCTCGACGCGCTTTAACTCTCTCAGGAAAACGCATCGGATTATAATAAGATGGTCCTTTAACCATACCAACTAACATCGAAAGCTGATCGATCCTTAGTTCCTCTATCGGGCGACCAAAATAGACCTGAGCTGCCAACCCAAATCCATGAATCGCCTCGCCACCGGTTTGCCCTAGATATACTTCATTTAAATACGCTTCTAAAATACGATCTTTGCTGTAACGATAATCTAAAATAAGAGCAAGATAAGCTTCTCTAATTTTACGCCATAACGTTCTCTCACTAGATAGAAATAAGTTTTTTGCCAATTGCTGAGTTAGAGTGCTCCCACCTTGAACGGTTCTTCCTGCTTTTGCATTAACTAAAGCAGCACGCACTATTGCTAATGGCGAAACACCGTCGTGCTGATAAAAATCTCTATCTTCTGTCGCTAATAACGCATCAACCATCACTTCCGGAAATTGCTCTCTTCGTAAGAACAAACGCTGTTGATCATGATCCGCATCTAGCATCCCTAAAAACTGAGGTTCTATTTGTAAAAAGCCCATCTGCTTTTTGGCGGTTCTATTTTCAATTTTTTGCAATCCATCAGCGTTGAAATACAGCATGACATGACGATCAGGCTCTGGCCCTTGTTGAAATTCAAAAGGACGACGAATCAATTCTATTTTAGTCGAGGATGATGAATATTCTCCTGAACGTTGAGGTTGACTTACCTTCTGGTACTTCAATAAATCCAGTTCTTTCTTTACAGACTGCAAAGTAATATTTTGTCCTGGAGATAATGTTAATACACGACTATAAACGACCGTAGGTAAACTAAATAATTGACCATCGAAACGCTTTTTAACTACCGTATCTAAATAAATACCGGTAATAACTAAAATAGCCAAAACAACTAAACTCAGTTTAAAACCTAAGAGCAGTAAGCTCTTCCAAAATGCTCGAGTGGGTTGCGCTTTCTTTTTAGTCGTCGCTTTTCTTTTAGCCGGCGCTTTCTTTTTTTCTGTTGTTTTTTTCGGCGCAGCCTTTGCTGGTGCTTTTTTCTTATCAACCATGAGAGATCTTTTAAAGTTAAGGAATTAATTAAAGTGACGTTTTGTCTTTTTCGTTGCTTGATGAATCGCAGGATCATCTGGCCAAATATGTTTGGGGTAGCGCCCTTTCATTTCTTTTTGTACTTCTTTGTATGAACCTCGCCAAAATCCGGCCAGGTCACTCGTCGTTTGCAGTGGTCTTTGGGCTGGAGATAATAACTCCATAACGAGCTTCTTTTTACCTTGAGCTAATAATGGTGTTTGAGCCTCACCATAGACCTCTTGCATTCTAACTGAAATTTTAGGGTCAGATTGCAACTCATAGCAGATCTTAGCTCTTGTTCCTGTTGGCAATGTATAATGTGTCGGTAAATACTCATTAACCATTTTAATCTTATCCCAACCGACATACGCCTCCAATGCCTCAATTAGATTGACTGTTTTTAATTGTTTATCATTTTTTATTCCCGTCATAAAAGGCAATAACCACTCATCAGCACAATTAAGTAGTTCACTTTCATTCATCAACGGTAGAGTAATTTCAGGTAACCATTCAGCACAACACAACAAGCGAGAATGCAAAGCTTGAACGTCTTTATTCCAATTTAAACACGTCAACCCTTTTCGTTTGAGCATACTAAGTAACGCAAAAGATATTTTGTCAGGGTCAGGTGAACTTATTCCCTTCCTTTCAAGAATTAATTTACCTAAAAAAGTACGTTTTTCGGCAATCATTCGGCCCAATTTTTCATCCCAATCGACGTATTCACGCTCAAAAATTAGATGGGACGCATTCTTCATTAATGATGATTTAGATAATGAAGCAGCTAGGAATACATAACTTCGATTTTGATACCCTTTTAATAGATCGACTACGACCAAATAATCACTTTGAGCAATAGATTCAAGTTCATCTAATTGAACACCATGCCCGTTTGCTAACTGAAACTGCCCTATTGATCCTTTCTCCATCGCTAATCTGTCAGGAAAACCATAAACAAGAATGTCACCAATAAGATCCAGAGATACCTTACGTATATTTTCTTTTATAGAAAGTGACTTAGCTAAACGCTGAACTCGTTGTAGATAATAAGCTTGTTTTGGGTACTTTCCTGCCAATAATAGTGAAAGGTGAAAACTCAGATCTTTTGACGAAATAGCTTTTGCTGGCTCTTCAATAAGAGGAAGTAAGTATAATGCGGTATGTAAATGCTCAATAGAGTGCTTTTGAGCTTGTAAAGCAATAGCCGCAAGTCTAGGTTCAAGCCCTAGTTGCCGCGACTGTTCACCAAAAGTCGTAAGTTGACCTTGCTTATCAATAAACTCTAACTGGCATAACAAAGATCGAGCTTGTTGAATGTTTGCATTTGGTGGTGGTGTTAACCATTGTAAGTCCAGAGGATTAGAGACTCCCCACGTAGAAAGCTCCAATATTAAAGAAGATAAGTCGGAAGATTCAATTTCTGGTGTCTGAATTAAGGCTTGTTGTAGATATTGAGATTCACTGTATAGACGAATACAGATCCCTGGTTCTAATCGCCCAGCTCGGCCTTTTCTTTGTTCCGCTGATGATTGTGCTATCCGCTTTTGTTCTAATTTAGTAATACCTGTTTTAGTATTAAACGTTGCTTTACGCTCATAGCCACTGTCAATAACGATCCTAATACCTTCAATTGTCAGACTTGTTTCTGCAACATTGGTGGATAATACAACTTTACGCTGCCCTTTTAATGCAGGTTTTAAGGCTTCTTGCTGCTTTTTTGGATCAAGCTGACCATATAAAGGCGCTATAACAATATTTGACGGCAGATCGCTCAATCGTTCTTCTAACTGCTTAATTTCTCCAGCACCCGACAGAAAAACGAGCATAGAACCAGGTTCATTGATGAGAGTTCTTCGAATTGCGGACTCCGTTGCTTCTACTATTCGTTGGTTCGCTTTCAAGGGCACATAAGACGTCTCAACAGGAAATAACCGACCATCCGACTCTAAATACACAGCATTAGGCAATAAACCTTGCAGTGCTTCTTGATCTAATGTTGCGGACATCACCAGTAATTTCAGATCATCTCTTAAAGCCTCTTGTACTTCCAGAGCAAATGCCAAAGAAGTATCAGCATGTAAGCTACGTTCATGATATTCATCAAAAATTAGTAATCCCACCCCAGATAATTCAGGATCGGACTGGATCATTCGAGTCATAACTCCCTCGGTGACGATCTCTAAACGGGTATTAGCACTAACCTTAGTTTCACCTCTCACCCTAAAGCCCACCTGCTCACCGACTGACTCACCAAGCTGAGAGGCTAGATAATTAGCAATATTTCGCGCAGCCAACCGTCTAGGTTCCAACATAATAATTTTACCTTCAATCACATTCTCTTTTAATAGCATTAAAGGCAAATAAGTGGATTTACCTGCTCCTGTCGATGCTTTTAAAATAATCTGAGAATGGTGACGTAATCCCTCAATTAATGACGTGATCACTCTTTCAATAGGTAACTGTGACAATGGTTTCGCCTTATGGCATTATCTCGAATTAAACCATTGTACAAAAAAACAGTAGTTAAATGAAATTTGAACCTGAATTAGAATCTGGAGTGTTAATTAAACGCTATAAACGCTTTTTAACCGACATTGAATTACCAGATAAAAGCGAGCGAACTATCCACTGTGCGAATACAGGAGCAATGACTGGCTGTGCAACCCCTGGAAATACGGTGTTTTTTTCGACATCTAGTAATCTAAAACGTAAATATCCTAATAGTTGGGAGTTAAGCGTCACAGAAAATAATCACACAATATGCGTAAATACCATCCGAGCGAATCAATTAGTTATCGAAGCCATCAAAAACAAACAAATTGGTGAGCTAAATGAATACAATACACTGCAAACAGAAGTAAAATATGGTTCTGAAAATAGTCGTATTGATATACTCCTTAGTGAAGATTCATTACCTGACTGCTATATTGAAGTGAAAAGCGTCACCTTATTAGATAAAGCTGGACAAGGTTATTTTCCAGACTCAGTTACCACTCGAGGTCAAAAACACCTTAGAGAATTGAGTGAAATGGCAAAAAATGGCAAAAAATCGATATTATTTTTCGCAATTTTGCATTCAGGGATTGAAAAAGTATCAATCGCACACCATATAGACCAACAATATTATTCTTTATTAATTGATGCGATTGAAAATGGGGTTACCGTTCTCTGCTACCAAGCCGAGATGTCGTCAAAAGAGATGAAGATCGTACGCGAGCTGCCTTTTTGTATTTAGTTGCTTTAAATAAGCAATATTTACATTCTTTTTAAGAAAAGTGCTACGTTCTTGTTACTAAGTCTCAATTGATGAATTGAATATTTGATTGCCCCTTTTCTTTCTGTTATAGATAGCGCCCTCATTTGGCTAGTGAGAGTCAAAGATGTTTTTAGGAGAAGCTGTAATGCCAGAGAGCAATACAAAAAGAACGCTAGGTATCCTAGCTATCGCTGGTGTTGAACCTTACCAGGAAAAAACCGGTGAAGAGTATATGGGCCCAGCCCAAATCGAACACTTTACCAAGATTCTAGCAGCTTGGCGTAGTCAACTTAGGGAAGAAGTTGAACGCACAGTGAACCACATGAAAGATGAAGCAGCTAATTTCCCAGATCCTGTTGATCGAGCTGCTCAAGAAGAAGAATTTAGTTTAGAACTGCGTAACCGTGATCGTGAACGCCGCCTAATTAAAAAAATTGAAAAAACACTTAGCAAGATTGAAGATGAAGATTTCGGCTTCTGTGATTCTTGTGGTGTTGAAATCGGTATTCGTCGCTTAGAAGCACGTCCAACTGCTGATCTTTGTATTGACTGTAAAACTCTTGCAGAAATCAAAGAAAAGCAAATGGCAGGCTAATACCAATTAGTGTCATCAAAGAAGGGAGCGCAGGCTCCCTTTTTTACGTTTATACTGTGAAATACTATGACAACTCAATACATAGGTCGCTTCGCGCCATCACCATCAGGTCCCCTGCATTTTGGTTCCCTTGTTGCAGCATTAGGGAGTTACTTACAAGCAAAGTCTCAACAAGGCAAATGGCTTGTACGTATTGAAGATTTAGACCCACCTAGAGAGGTCATTGGTGCATCAGATTTAATCATTCAAACCTTAGAGGATTATGGATTTGAATGGGACAGTGACATTGTGTATCAAAGCCAACGACATGATATTTACCAATCCCAAATAGATCACTGGATTGATAAAAACAATGCGTACTTTTGTCAGTGTACTCGTAAACAAGTCAAAGAAGACGGTGGTTTTTATTTAGGGCACTGTAAACATTTGCAGCACCCAGAAAAAAATTCGGCTGTACGCCTTGCTATGCAACATCCTGTTGAATCATTTTCTGATATCAAACATGGCATCATTCAAATACCATCACAACTCGCCCATGAGGATTTTATCATCAAGCGTCGAGATGGTTTGTTTGCTTATAATTTAGCCGTTGTACTGGATGACATTGACCAAGGTGTTACTGAAGTGGTTCGAGGGGCTGATTTAATTGAACCAACGGGACGTCAGATATCACTTTATCGCCAACTTGGTAAAAAAGAAGTCAGTTATCTTCATTTACCACTTGCTGTTGATGATTCAGGGAATAAACTGTCAAAACAAAACTATGCACCTGCGATCGATAATGCAGCACCAAAACCAACATTACTTGCTGCGTTACAATTCTTAGGCTTTTCCTTACCAAAGGACATAGAAACCGCCACATTGAATGAAATTTTTCAATGGGCAATCAAAAATTGGCAACTAAAACAGCTTCCAACTGGGCTCGAGATTACTACCCCATTCTCAAAACCTTCAATTTAAGCTATGATGTGCGCCTATTTTTGACTGCTCACTTGAATATCGAGGTAAATTATCTTTAATCAAGTTGCCCGTTTTTGTCGTAATTTACTCAAAAACAACAGTAAAATCTGCTCAACAGAGGATTTGAAACTGAACGTTATAACACGCCAAGAACATAACATTTCACGTAAAGACTTAAGTGATAATGCGCTAAAAGTACTTTACCGTTTAAGCAATGCTGGATACGACGCCTATCTAGTAGGTGGAGGTGTGCGAGATATTCTTCTAGGTCAAGAACCTAAAGATTTTGATATTGCAACCAATGCCACTCCAGAGCAAATCAAAAAACTATTCAGAAACTGTCGACTCATCGGTCGTCGATTTCGTCTTGCTCATATTCTTTTTGGCAGAGATGTCATTGAAGTTGCAACCTTCCGTGGTCACCATAAAGAAGAAGAGTCTGAAAAAAACAACATTTCATCTCAATCCAAAGAGGGAATGCTGCTACGTGATAATGTATATGGCACTGTAGAAGAAGATGCACAACGTCGTGACTTTACAATTAATGCTATGTATTACAACATTGCAGACTACTCGATTCACGATTATGCCAACGGTATTGAAGATTTAAATAACGGTCTTGTACGTTTAATTGGTGATCCTGAGACTCGTTATCGAGAAGACCCGGTACGAATGCTCAGAGCAGTTCGATTTGCCGCTAAATTAGACATGACAATCTGTGAGAAAACCGCAGAGCCTATGGTTGAGTTATCCCCCTTACTGCAAGACATACCAGCCGCACGTTTATTTGAAGAATCATTAAAATTACTGCAAGCAGGTAAAGGGGTAAATACCTATTATATGCTGCGTAAATTTAATTTATTTCAGCAGCTATTTCCTGCGCTGACCCCTTTCTTAACACAGGAAGGTAATAGTCAAACAGAGCGAATGATTGAACTTGTATTACACTCAACAGACAAACGAATTAATAGTGGCCAACGTGTTAATCCAGCCTTTATGTTTGCCGCTATGTTGTGGTACCCATTAACAGTAAAAGCACAAGAAATTCAAGATGAAAATCCAAAGTATGATCACTACGAATCCATTATGGAAGCGTCTAATATCATGCTTGATATTCAAGTAAAAAGCACCGCCGTTCCACGAAGACTTACAGCAACTATTCGTGACGTTTGGCAACTCCAGCTTCGCTTACCTCGCCGAAACGGCAAACGCGCTTTCATTCTGATTGAACAGCAAAAATTCCGTGCCGCCTATGATTTTTTAGAAATGCGAGGAACGGTAGAAGGTGGAGAAGTGAAAGCCTTAGCTGAGTGGTGGACAGAATTCCAAGATGCTCCAATGCCACACCGTAATAATATGATCCAAGGGTTAAATGGTGGCCGAACTACTGGCACTAAAAAGCGTCGTAGCCCTTATCGTAAGAAAAAAAGAGCGAATAACGACTCATGATCAAAGTAATTATTGCAATTGGGAGTAATCTTGGAAAACCAGTAGAACAGGCAAAAATCGCGATTGAAGCACTTCATCAATTGCCTGACTCTATCGTGACTGCCGTATCTTCATTGTATAGTAGCTCTCCTATGGGACCTCAAGACCAACCTGATTACATTAATGCAGTTGTTGAAATTGAAACAAACCTTGCACCAATGCATCTACTTGACCTCACTCAAAAGATCGAGCTAGAACAAGGCAGGGTTCGTAAAGATGAGCGTTGGGGCCCAAGAACTATTGATCTTGATATTATTCTATTTGGCGATCAAACGATCGACAATGAGCGATTAACAGTACCTCATTATGGTATGAAAGAACGTGAGTTTGTTCTTTATCCTCTGGCAGAAATTTATAATAATTTAACCCTTCCTGATGGCACAACCCTATCTCAACTACTGAAAAAAGTAGATAGAAATGGCTTGGCTATCTGGCAAGAGTAATCGCTTCAGTAAGGAAGTTTTATGAAAAAAATCTCTATACATGACTTAATGAAATGGAAGCAAGAAGGTCGTAAATTTGCAACAGTAACCGCTTATGATGCTAGCTTCTCGCAACTATTTGAACAGCAAGAAATGCCTGTTTTATTAGTTGGTGATTCATTAGGTATGGTATTACAAGGTAAATCTGACACATTGCCAGTAACTACCGAAGAGATAGCTTATCACACTCGCTGTGTACGTGCTGGCAGTCCAAATAGCTTATTAATGGCTGATATGCCTTTCATGAGCTACGCAACACCTGAACAAGCCTGTGAGAATGCAGCTAAGCTAATGCAAGCTGGTGCTAACATGGTAAAAATAGAAGGTGGTGAATGGATTGCTGAAACAATTCGACTTCTTGCTGAACGCGCAGTACCTGTTTGTGCACATCTTGGTTTAACACCTCAATCAGTCAATATCTTTGGTGGTTTTAGAATTCAAGGTCGTGATGAAGCAAAAGCAAACCAAATGCTAAAAGACGCTCTGACTCTTGAAAAAGCAGGGGCTCAAATCATCTTATTAGAATGTGTTCCTGCTTCGCTTGCAGAGCGTATTACTAAAGCATGTACTGTTCCTGTGATCGGAATTGGTGCAGGTAATGCTACCGATGGTCAGATTCTGGTAATGCACGACATGTTTGGTATTTCAGCTAATTATATGCCTAAATTCTCTAAGAACTTCTTAGCAGAAATGGGGGATATGCGTACAGCAGTAACTAAATATATTCAAGATGTTGAGCAAGGTATCTTCCCTGCTGCCGAACATACATTTAATTAAGGAAACGTAATGGACATTTTTTCTGAAATTCTGCCATTACGTGAGCAGATTAAAACGTGGAAGCGCGAAGGAAAACGTATTGCTTTCGTACCTACCATGGGTAATTTACATGAAGGTCATCTAACTCTTGTTCGTACAGCTCGTGAACATGCAGACATTGTAATTGCGAGTATTTTTGTTAATCCAATGCAATTTAACAACACGGATGATTTAACGAACTACCCTCGAACGATTGATGAGGATGTTGAAAAGCTAACCGCTGAAAAAGTCGATATGCTTTTCACTCCAACACCAGAAATAATGTACCCAGAAGGGTTAGATAAACAAACTACTGTTGACGTTCCTTTTATCTCAACTATTTTAGAAGGGGCTTCTCGTCCTGGGCATTTTAAAGGTGTCTCTACCGTAGTAAATAAATTATTTAATATCGTACAGCCTGATGTCGCTTGTTTTGGTGAAAAAGATTTCCAACAACTGGCGCTTATCCGCCAAATGGTCATCGACATGGCTTTAGATATCAACATCGTTGGTGTTGCTACTGTTCGAGAAATGGACAGTTTAGCGATGAGCTCACGCAATAATCTTCTGACATTAAATGAACGTCAGCGTGCACCCGTTTTAGCCCGTACAATGCGTTGGATCAGCAGTCAAATGCGCGGTGGTCGCAATGATTACGTCTCTCTAATTGAAGATGCAAGTGACCAATTGCGAGCAGCAGATCTACTGCCAGATGAAATATTTATTCGCGATGCACGAACATTACAAGAGCCAACAGAAGAAACAACTCAAGCGGTCATCTTAATGGCAGCATTCCTTGGTCAAGTTCGACTTATCGACAATTTGGTTGTTGAACTTCATATTACGCCAAGTGAAGAAGATACAGAAGAATAACACTTACTCTATCAATATATTAAAAAGGGCTGATGATTACTGATCATCAGCCCTTTTTTAAAATGATAATTCTAACTTCTTAATCCAGTACCCTTTGATATTAAACGCAGTGCAATCGCATACAGAACAATAATAAATGCTATTAAAACAGTAAACGCAGTGCCGATACCAACATCTGACACACCTAAAAAACCATAACGGAAAGCGTTAACCATATAAACGATAGGGTTTAATTTTGATACCCCTTGCCAAAACTCAGGCAGTAAATTAATAGAATAAAACACCCCACCCAAATACGTTAATGGCGTTAAAATAAAAGTAGGAATAATACTAATATCATCGAATGTTCTCGCAAAAATAGCATTAATGAGCCCTCCTAAAGAGAACACAATGGATGTCATTAATACCGTTAACATGATTACGCCAAGATGTGCTATTTGAATATCAACAAAGAATAGTGATACACAAGTAACCAAAGCTCCAACCAACAATCCACGCACAACACCACCGCCAACAAAGCCTGCAATAATGATGTAATTAGGTACAGGAGCAACTAATAACTCTTCTATATTCTTTTGAAATTTAGCACTAAAGAATGAAGAAGCCACATTAGAGTAAGAGTTAGTTATCACTGACATCATGATCAAACCAGGAACAATATATTCCATATAACTAAAACCACTCATCTCACCAATTCGAGAGCCAATCAAGTTACCAAAAATAATAAAGTAAAGAGTCATTGTGATCGCAGGTGGAACTAGTGTTTGTACCCAGATACGAGTAAATCGATTTATCTCTTTAGAAATAAGACTTTTAAATGCGGTCCAATATAAATTCATCATTACTTAGCCTCTCCATTACGAACAATGCTTACGAATAATTCTTCTAATCGATTGGCTTTATTTCTCATAGAAAGTACGTTAACTCCCTGATGGTTTAATTGTTCAAATAGATAATTTAACCCTTGAGATTTATCGATCTCGACCTCTATCGAGCCTTCTTTACTGCTGGTTACTTTTGCTCCCTCAAGTTTAGGGATAACGCTATCTTCAGCTAAATCTAAAATAAAGGTCTCGACTTGAAGTTTATTAAGCAGCAGTTTCATTGACGTATTTTCAATCACTTCACCTTTATTAATAATACCAATATTGCGACACAGCATTTCGGCTTCTTCAAGGTAATGGGTTGTCAGAATAATAGTGACACCTTGTTCATTAATTTGCTTTAAGAATTCCCACATAGAGCGACGAAGTTCAATATCAACACCTGCGGTTGGTTCATCAAGGATGAGTAATTTTGGCTCATGCATTAAAGCGCGAGCAATCATTAATCGACGTTTCATACCACCAGATAAATTACGCGCACGCTCATCTTTTTTATCCCAAAGATCAAGCTGCGATAAGTATTTTTTGGCTCGCTCTTTAGCAAGAGTTCGAGATACACCGTAATATCCAGCTTGCTGTATGACTATCTGCTGCACGGTTTCAAATGGATTAAAATTAAACTCTTGAGGCACTAGGCCTATCTGTTGTTTTGCTTGAACTAGGTGGGTATCGATATCATAACCAAACACCTTAACTCGGCCTGAGGTTTTATTCACAAGTGAACTAATAACCCCAATAGTCGTTGATTTACCCGCCCCGTTTGGTCCTAACAAGGCATAAAAATCACCTTGTTCAACAGTTAAATCTACGCCCTTTAACGCTTCAAAGCCTCCGGCATAGGTTTTTCTTAATTGTTCTATTTCTAATGCGTACATATTTTACCCATCACTTAGATTAGCATCTATTAATACAATAAGCTTATCGTTGAATGACGATTAATGCAATTGCATGGTTGCGATTAATCAAAGCAATCTAATATTAATCACACCTAAACATCAAAAAATAAGTCATATAAATGAAAAGTGGCTAAATATAATATTCAACCATTTTTAAAGTGTAATGCATAAGCTTAATTCTGGCTGGGCGAGACTTGTTTAACAGCCGATTTTAGTGCTTCATAACGAAAAGAATACGTTTTTTGCTCTGGAATTAATTCTAAGATATGGAATTTTTCCAACTGCATCCTCGTATTTTCATTCGGGCACAATAAATACACTTGGCAATTTGCATCTAACGCATCTTTAATTGCATTCTCTAATGCTAAACCAACCGTGACATCAATCATCGGCACATCAGTTAAATCTAAGATCATCACTTCATAGTCAGAAATACTACTATGTTGACGTGAGATCGCCTTTGATACACTGAATATCATTGGGCCAGATAGATAGAAGAACAATACTTTTCCGTTTGCCTTATCAAGTAACGCTCTTTCACTGTCCGTTAAAGGCACATCATCTTCATCTGCATCACTAATCGCTTTAACTTTCCTTGCTTGCTCACGACTCAACCTTTCGATAATGATGATGTTTGAAATAAAAACACCAAGACCAACAGCTACAATCAAATCCACAAATACAGTCAATAGCATTACGCCATACATGATCGCCATGCCCGCAAAACTGACTTTATGTGCTCGTTGTATAAAACTCCAATCAAGAATATTAAAACCAACATAAACCGCAATACCGGCCAATACCGCCATTGGAATCGGTTCTGTTAACCCACCAGCGACTAATACGACTAAAGCCAGTACTGCAGCTCTAAATACACCAGACAAAGGAGAGCGAGCGCCAACTTGAATATTCGTTACCGTTCCCATTGTTGCTCCTGCCCCCGGTAAAGCCCCAAATAACCCAGAGATCATATTCGCTAAACCTTGGCCTCGTAATTCTTTATCAGAATCATGCTCTTTACGAGTTAAAGAATCCCCGATAACTGCGGTTAATAACGTATCAATGCACCCTAATGTTCCCAGAACAAGTGCATCAATCACCATTGTCATAAACATATCGCTATTAATAGTGGGAATAACAATAGAAGGTAAACCGGCAGGTATCTCACCAATACGGCGAATAGAATCCATATCAAAAATAATGATTGAGATAAGAGTAACAGCAACTAAAGCAACTAGCTGTGCAGGTACAAACTTCCTATACTTTTCTGGAAAAAGAAATAAAACCACAAGCGTTAATAAGCCAAGGAACAGCTCTTTTATATCTAAATGACTTAATGTTTCAGGTAAAGCACGAAGGGTTCCAAGAACACCACCCGCAGGGGCGGCATGACCTAATAACGGAGAGAGTTGCAAGATAATTAAAATAATACCAATGCCAGACATAAACCCAGAGATCACGCTATAAGGCATTAATGTAATGTACTTACCTAGTTTTAATGTTCCCAATAATATTTGAAAAGCACCCGCCATCATTACGACAGTAAAAGTCATCGCAATGCCTGACTCTGGATACTTTGCTACCATACTGGTTAATACAGCTGTCATGATCACTGTCATTGGCCCTGTAGGTTCAGAGATCAATGTTGAAGAACCACCAAACAAGGAAGCAAAGAAACCAACCATTATCGCGCCCCAAAGACCCGCTTCAGCTCCAGCCCCAGAAGCAACACCAAATGCTAACGCTAATGGCAATGAAATAATGGCCGTGGTAACACCACCAAACAAATCACCTTTTATATTTAAATTTTCAAATCGTTGTCCAAACACAAATCACTCCCTGTAATAAATAATGGCCACTTTATTATGTTATTTGTTTTTATAAACAATGAACTAAAGATTAAGACTGTTAATTTAGCAAATGTTATTCATCGCTCATAACAGTTAATTAGAACCAATCCGGTTTCCTTATGTCCGATTCATCTAATTGACGCCGTAAAGTACCTTATTTAAAGCTTCTACTCCTCAGATGAGTGCTTTTAGAGCCATTTTTTAGCAGCTTGAAATTGTAACATTGTGTATAGTAAATAAACCTGTTGACGTTTTTAACAGAAAGAAGTTTAGGTAAAACCCTTTCTTCTTATGTATTTAAGGGATGAAAAATTTAAAATGCCAGAAATTAAAGAGCTTTTTGAAAACAATTCGAAATGGGCTAAATCAATTAAGGCGGGACGTCCTGAGTACTTTACCCAGCTTGAAGAAGGACAAAACCCAGGCTTCTTATGGATTGGCTGCTCAGACAGTAGAGTTCCAGCAGAGCGCTTAACCGGGCTTCATTCAGGAGAATTGTTTGTTCACCGTAATGTGGCTAACCAAGTAATTCATACCGATTTAAATTGCTTATCCGTGTTGCAATATGCCGTCGACGTACTAAAAATCAAACACATTATCGTTTGTGGCCATTATGGCTGCGGTGGTGTAAACGCTGCGATCGACAATCCTCCATTAGGATTAATCAATAACTGGTTACTTCACATTAGAGATTTATACTTAAAGCATCGAACCGTATTTGGTCAAATTCCTCGTGAAAAATGGGGAGATAAATTATGTGAGATCAATGTTGCAGAACAAGTGTATAACGTCGGTAATTCCACGGTAATGCAAACCGCCTGGGAACGTGGGCAAGATGTTCAAGTTCATGGGGTTGTTTATGGTATGGGAGATGGTGTGTTAAATGATCTTGGTGTTAAAGGTCATAGTCGAGAATCATTGGAAATATCCTACCAAGCCGCAATGTCTGTAATAACTAATTGTGAATAAATGATGATAAAAAACAAATAAATTTGCATCTTATCATCAAGAAAGTTAGCCAGAGAAATTTTACTTTTCCTCTGGCTTTTTATTACGTTGCTATTCTCAAGCGTATGAGTCGGCGAAGATGACGGATTTGGCGTTCAGTTTTAATGGCAGGAACTTCAAGATCATTAATAGTTCGGCCATCAAGATGCAATCCTATATCTTTTAAAAGATACTCATTTCCCCATGGGATTTCATACTGAGCTTTGCGAACACTTCGTTTCCACTCACGCTCTTCTCGTGAAAAATCGGCTTTAATTAATAAAGTAGCTAAACGTAGATATAATGAATGACGCATAATATTTCTCCAAAATATGGCTAGAAATAACGCGACTAAATAATCAAGATAGGAATGCACCTTCTTAGATAGCCGCAATACTCGCAGCCAAGAAGGTTACGAATTAATTATAACGTTAGATCGTTAACAGGCGTAAACGATAAAGTGGTGGTGCAACATATTTTGTATGAATGAATAACTGTCATGTTGACCTCCTAAAACTTAAAATTAATTCTATAAATGGGTAAGTTGTAAATTTGATTTACGATTAAATTGTAACCGTTAGCGATTAATAATCAAGCACAAATCATCAGCAAAAATAAAACAAAATAAACACACTGATGTATTGAATTAACTTGGCTATTTACTTAGTAAATATTTTGTATATATCCAAACAGCCCTATTTTTAGCTATATATTATAATCAGCCGTTCTATAGATAATAAAAAAGCGGAAAATACTGATGTATCTTCCACCTTTAATAATTTGCTTATATATTTATTATTGAGGTACCACTTTACCAATATAAGGTAAATTACGGTATTTCTGTGCGTAGTCGATACCGACACCAACAACAAATTCATCCGGAATAGAAAAGCCTATCCAATCCACTTTAACATCAACTTCACGACGAGAAGGTTTATCAAGTAAAGTACAAATAGCAATCGAGTTTGGCTCACGAATAGATAAGATCTCGCATACTTTACTCAAGGTATTACCTGTATCAATAATATCCTCAACTAATAAAACATCTTTTCCTTTAATATCATCATCAAGATCTTTTAAGATGCGAACATCACGAGTGCTTTCCATGCTATTGCCATAGCTTGATGCAGTCATGAAATCAACCGTCATAGGCGCTTCAATAGCACGAGCTAAGTCGGCCATAAATACAAATGAACCACGTAATAAACCAACCATTACTAGGCCTTCTGATGCTTTATAATGCTCAGATATTTGTTGGCCTAATTCCTTAACTCGCTGACTTACCTCTTGTTCAGAGATCATCACTTCTACTGTATGTTTCATACCATCTCACTTATTCGTTGAACCTACCCTCGGTAGGATTTAGACCTCTATAGTTTACAACAAAACCACGAATGACATGTGTCGAATTACAAAAGTTTTTTATACCACTTTAGGATTAACTGCCTGGTTTTATAAAATCAATTCAAATAAAAACGATTTATACGGTAAACCATTGCAATTTTTTATAAATAAACTTTAAGCCCGTCATATTTTTAATTGATAAGGTGAATACTTGTTGAATATATAAACAGCCTTATGTAAAGTTATTGAGCATAATAATAATAAAACCCCATATAAAATAATAATTTGTTGGCAAGGATATAATAAAATGGATACGATCCAAAAAAGGCCTAGAACAAGGCTATCTCCAGAAAAGCGTAAAGAACAATTGCTGGATATCGCAATTGAAGTATTTTCACAACGTGGTATTGGCCGTGGCGGCCATGCTGATGTGGCAGAAATTGCACAAGTATCAGTAGCAACGGTATTTAATTATTTCCCAACAAGAGAAGATCTTGTTGATGATGTATTAAATAAAGTAGAAGAACAATTTCATCAATTCGTTAAAGATTCTATCTCTCTTGAACTTGATGTTCGTTCAAATCTTCATGCTCTTTTAATGAACATTATCGATACTGTTCATTCAGACAATAAGTGGATTAAAGTGTGGTTTGAATGGAGTACCTCTACTCGTGAAGAAGTATGGCCTCTTTTCTTAAGCACACATGTAAATAATCAAAAAGTTATTCACACTATGTTTTCTGAAGGTATTGAGCGAAACGAAGTATGCAATGATCATACGCCTGAGAATTTAACAAAAATGCTTCATGGCATCTGTTATTCCGTGTTTATTCAAGCAAATCGCAATAATACTGCAGAAGATCTTGAAGATACGGCTAATTGCTTCTTAAATATGCTGTGTATTTATAAATAATATTCAGAATTAAAGAAATAGCTAATAAAAAACCGCTGATTACTCAGCGGTTTTTTTAGATATAAACTCTAATGATTTAAAAGAAATTATTTCTTTCTTTTCACTGCTTTTGCATTTGGAAGGTCAGTAATAGAACCTTCATAGATTTCAGCAGCCATACCAATTGATTCATGCAATGTTGGGTGAGCATGGATAGTTAGTGCGATATCTTCCGCATCACAACCCATTTCGATTGCAAGGCCAATTTCACCAAGAAGCTCACCCGCATTAGTACCAACAATAGCACCACCAATGACGCGGTTAGTGTCTTTATCAAAAAGAAGCTTAGTAAGACCATCAGCACAATCTGAAGCGATTGCACGACCTGATGCAGCCCAAGGGAAGCTTGCAGCTTCATAGTTGATGCCTTCAGCTTTTGCTTCTTTCTCTGTTTTACCAACCCAAGCGACTTCTGGCTCAGTATAAGCAATTGAAGGGATCACTTTAGGATCGAAGTAGTGCTTCTTACCAGAAATAACTTCAGCAGCAACATGACCTTCATGCACGCCTTTGTGAGCAAGCATAGGTTGACCTACGATATCACCAATAGCGTGAATATGAGGTACGTTAGTACGCATTTGCTTATCTACATTGATGAAACCACGCTCATCAACAGCAACGCCTGCTTTTTCAGCGTCTAATAACGCACCATTAGGAACACGGCCGATAGCAACAAGAACAGCATCATAACGCTCAGCTTCTGCTGGTGCTTTTTTGCCTTCCATTGAAACGTAGATACCATCTTCTTTCGCTTCAACTGCTGTCACTTTCGTTTCAAGCATTAGGTTAAACTTGTTTTTGATACGCTTAGTATAAACTTTAACGATATCTTTATCCGCAGCTGGGATAACCTGGTCAAACATCTCAACAACGTCAACTTGAGAACCCAGAGCATGGTAAACCGTACCCATTTCTAGACCGATAATACCACCACCCATAATAAGCAGTTTCTTAGGTACTTCTTTTAACTCAAGTGCATCCGTTGAATCCCAAATACGAGGATCTTCATGTGGGATGAATGGCAGTTTAATTGGACGAGAACCAGCAGCAACAATCGCATTATCAAAATTGATTGTTGTATTACCATCTTCAGCAGTCACTTCAATCGTGTTAGCACCGGTAAATTTACCAAAGCCATTAACTACCGTTACTTTACGCATCTTAGCCATACCGCCAAGACCGCCAGTCAGTTGTGTTACTACTTTTTCTTTCCACAAACGGATCTTATCAATGTCAGTTTGAGGCTCACCAAATACGATGCCGTGAGCGGCCATCGCTTTTGCTTCTTCGATAACTTTAGCTACGTGAAGCAAGGCTTTTGATGGGATACAACCCACATTCAAACATACACCACCAAGTGTGTTGTAACGTTCAACGATAACTGTTTCTAAACCTAAATCTGCACAACGGAATGCGGCAGAGTAACCAGCAGGGCCGGCGCCAAGTACGACAACTTGTGCTTTAATTTCTTTGCTCATTTTGACCTCGTTATAGTCATTTCCCTAACAGGCTGACCGATGTTCTAATAGTGTTTTCAGACTGTGTTTATTTTACATATATGTTAACAGTGTGAAAGCAAGATGGGGTTAGCCTGTGAGCTAGACAACAATTCAGGTTAATACACTTCCTATGAAAAGTATTAAGATCTGCAAATTGTATTTAATTCTAAAAACTGAAGTTAACCTTCAGTTTATGAAGCAATAAGGTGGCTTATTTGCCACCTTATTGTTTATTTCAATTACCGCTAATTACAGTACTAAGCGACGAATGTCTGATAATGCACTGTTTAGGAAAGTAATGAAACGAGCGCCTTCTGCACCATCAATCACACGGTGATCGTAAGATAGAGACAGAGGAAGCTGTAGGCGTGGAGCGAACTCTTTGCCATTCCAAACTGGTTTAATTTCAGATTTAGATACCCCTAGGATACCTACTTCTGGTGCATTTACGATTGGTGTAAATGCTGTACCACCGATACCGCCAAGGCTTGAGATTGTGAAACAACCACCTTGCATATCAGAAGCCATTAATTTACCAGCACGTGCTTTCTTAGAAATAGCCATTAGCTCTTCAGATAGCTCGTAAATGCCTTTTTTGTTCACGTCTTTAAAGACAGGAACAACAAGACCGTTTGGCGTATCAACGGCGATACCTACGTTTACGTACTTCTTAAGGATGATGCTTTCGCCATCATCAGATAAAGAAGAGTTAAACGATGGGAATGCTTCAAGTGCTTTCGCAACGGCTTTCATGATGAACACAAGTGGCGTGATCTTCATACCAGTATCATTTTTCGCTTCGATTGCATTCTGCTCTTTACGGAATGCTTCTAGCTCTGTGATATCAGCGTTATCCCACTGTGTAACGTGCGGGATCATTACCCAGTTACGGTGCAGGTTAGCACCAGAAATTTTCTTAATCTTAGAAAGTTTCTTAACTTCTGTTTCACCAAACTTGCTGAAATCAATTTTTGGCCATGGAAGTAAACCAAGAGCAGAACCGTCACCGCCTTTACCTGATGCAGCAGCACCAGATTCAAGACGCTTAAGTGCATCTTTAACAAAGCTTTGAACATCTTCTTTTAAGATACGGTCTTTACGGCCAGTACCTTTAACTTTGGCAAGGTTTACACCAAACTCACGAGCAAGACGGCGAACAACTGGAGACGCGTGTGCGTATTCGTTGTTTGCTTCAAATTCACCTGTAGCTGCTGGAGCAGAAGCCGCTGCAACTGGTGCAGGAGCTGCTTGTGCAACTGGTGTTGCTGTCGCTTGTGCAGCAACTGGTGCCGCGCCTTCAACAACAAATGTCATGATTAGAGAGCCAGTTGATACTTTATCGCCAGCTGCAATCTTAATCTCTTTGATAGTACCAGCAAAAGGAGCAGGAACTTCCATTGAGGCTTTGTCGCCTTCAACAGTAATTAGAGATTGCTCTTCTTCTACTGTATCGCCAACAGCAACCATGATTTCAGTTACTTCAACTTCATCACCGCCGATATCTGGAACGTTTACTTCTTTCTCAGCAGAGACTGCTGGAGCCGCTGCAACTGGTGCTGCTGCCGCTTGAGGAGCCGCTACTGGAGCAGAGCCTGCAACTTCAAAGATCATCACTAAAGAGCCAGTTGACACTGAATCACCAGAAGCGATTTTGATTTCTTTAACTGTACCAGCGAATGGTGCAGGAACTTCCATTGAAGCTTTGTCGCCTTCAACAGTTAAAAGAGATTGCTCTTCTTCTACTGTATCGCCAACCGCTACCATGATTTCAGTTACTTCAACTTCATCACCGCCGATATCTGGAACGTGAACTTCTTTAAGCTCAGCAACAGATGCCGCAGCAGGAGCAGCTACTGGAGCCGCCTCAACTACTGGAGCAGCAGGTGCCGCAGCGCCCTCTGCTTCAAAGATCATAATTAGAGAACCCGTTGTTACTGAATCGCCTTCAGAAATTTTAATTTCTTTAACTATACCCGCTTGAGACGCAGGAACTTCCATTGAAGCTTTGTCGCCTTCAACAGTGATCAGTGACTGCTCTTCTTCAACTCGGTCACCGACCTTAACTAGAATCTCAGTTACTTCAACCTCATCTGCACCGATGTCAGGTACATTAATTTCGATTGTCATTGTTTTCTACCTTATGCGTATAGCGGGTTAGTTTTTTCAGTATCAATATTGAATTTAGCAATTGCTTCTGCAACTACAGATTTCTCAATATCACCACGTTTCACAAGTTCAGCTAGAGCAGCAACTACAACGTAGCCTGCGTTAACTTCGAAGTGACGACGTAAGTTCTCACGGCTGTCTGAACGACCAAAGCCATCAGTACCCAGAACTTTATAAGACTCAGCAGGAACGAATGCACGTACTTGCTCAGCGTAGTTCTTCATGTAGTCCGTTACTGCGATTGCAGGTTCGTTACCAAGAACTGTAGTAATGTAAGGTACTTTTGTTTCCGCTTCTGGGTGAAGCATGTTGTCACGCTCTACCGCTTGGCCGTCACGAGTTAACTCATTGAAAGAAGTCACTGCGAAAACATCAGATGCTACGCCGTACTCTTCACTCAAAATTTGAGCTGCTTTACGTGCTTCGTTCATGATAGTACCAGAGCTCATTAACTGAACTTTAGCTTTCTCACCAGCGTAAGACTCAAGCTTGTAGATACCTTTACGGATGCCTTCTTCAGCGCCTTCTGGCATTGCTGGCATTGCGTAGTTTTCATTCATTACTGTTAGGTAGTAATAAATGTTCTCTTGGTTCTCACCATACATACGGTTAATACCGTCTTGCATGATTACCGCCAGCTCGTAAGCAAACGTTGGATCATAAGAAATACAGTTAGGAACTGTGTTTGCCATGATGTGAGAGTGACCATCTTCGTGTTGTAGACCTTCACCGTTTAGCGTTGTACGACCAGCAGTAGCTCCTAATAGGAAACCACGAGCTTGTTGGTCACCCGCTAACCATGCCATGTCACCAATACGTTGGAAACCGAACATTGAGTAGTAAATGTAGAATGGGATCATTGGTAGATCGTTGGTGCTGTATGATGTTGCAGCAGCAACCCAAGACGCCATTGAACCTAGTTCGTTGATACCTTCCTGAAGAACTTGACCTGACTTAGCTTCTTTATAGTAAGAAACAATGCCCTTATCTTCAGGTGTATAATCTTGACCGTGTGGGTTGTAGATACCAACTTGACGGAACAGACCTTCCATACCAAACGTACGCGCTTCATCACAGATGATAGGTACGATGTTCTTACCGATATTCTTATCTTTTAATAAGATATTAAGAATACGCACGTAAGCCATTGTGGTAGAAATATCACGCTTCTGCTCACCTAATAGAGGAGAGAATGCATCTAGTTCTGGGACTTTAAATTCTTGAGTGAACTTAGGCAGACGCTTAGGTGTGTAACCGTGTAGTGCATTACGACGAGCGTGTAAGTAGTTATACTCAGCAGAACCTTCTTCCAATGTAAGATAAGGAAGCGTTTTGATCTTCTCATCTGAAAGAATGTCTTCTAGGCCTAAGCGATCACGCAGGTGTTGAACATGAGTCATGTCCATTTTCTTAACACCGTGTGCAATGTTCTTACCTTCAGCTGCATCGCCCATGCCGTAACCTTTAACGGTTTTAGCTAGGATAACTGTTGGCTTACCGCCAGTTTCTTTTGCATTGTTAAATGCAGCGAACAGTTTAGATGAATCATGACCACCACGCTTAAGAGCGAAGATTTCGTCATCAGTCATATCAGCAACAAGTGCTGCAGTCTCTGGGTATTTACCAAAGAAGTTCTCACGTACGTAAGCGCCATCTTTAGATTTGAATGTTTGGTAATCACCGTCGATAGTTTCATTCATTAACTGAAGAAGTTTACCCGTCGTGTCTTTAGCAAGTAGTGAATCCCAGTTGCTGCCCCAAATAACTTTAACAACATTCCAGCCAGCGCCTTTAAATAGACCTTCTAGTTCTTGAATGATGCTACCGTTACCCATAACAGGGCCATCTAGACGCTGTAGGTTACAGTTAATTAGGAAACATAGGTTGTCCAGTTTTTCACGAGCAGCGAAAGAGATCGCACCGCGTGATTCTGGCTCATCCATCTCACCATCACCTAGGAAAGCGTATACACGCTGAGCGCCAGTCTCTTTCATGCCACGGCCTTCAAGGTACTTAAGGAAGCGCGCTTGATAGATAGCAGAAATAGGACCAAGACCCATAGATACAGTTGGGAACTGCCAGAATTCAGGCATCAGTTTAGGGTGTGGGTAAGAAGGAATACCTTTACCATCAACTTCTTGACGGAAGTTATCTAGTTGCTCTTCTGTTAAACGACCTTCAACGAAAGCACGAGAGTAGATACCTGGAGAGATATGACCTTGGTAATAAACTAAGTCACCACCATCCGTCTCATTTGGAGCACGGAAGAAATGGTTGAAACAGACTTCGTAGAATGCTGCTGCAGATTGGTAAGACGCCATGTGGCCACCTAGATCCAAATCTTTCTTAGAAGCACGTAGAACGATCATGATAGCGTTCCAACGAATAATTGAACGGATACGACGCTCAAGAGTAACATCACCTGGGTACGCAGGTTCTTGCGTAGCTGGGATGGTATTGATGTAGTTAGTATTGATACCTGTAGCCATATCAACACCATCTAAACGAGCTTTATCAAGAACTTGCTCTAATAGATACTGGGCGCGTTCAACACCCTCTTCACGTACAACTGACTCAAGAGCTTCTAACCAATCTTGAGTTTCTAGTGCATCAACGTCATGCTTCATGTCAGACATGCGAGCTATCCTTTTATTTGTTGGTTCAAATAGGGTAACAATGAAATGAATCAGGTTAATTCATATCATTACTTTGTTGAATTCGACGAAGTGAGCACTCTCGGCGGCTCTCTTCTTTTGTCAATTCCAACAATGTTTCTTCAATATAAGCAAGATGAGAATGAGATGCCAAACGAGCCTCTTCAGGCTTTCCTGACACTATCGCTTCTACTATTTCTGCTCTATGTGCTCTCACCTTTTCAACCACCGCTTCACGACGGTTTAATAAGGTAAAGTTTTGTAATACATTTTGTTCAAGCAAGGGTTCTAGGCTTCTCACCATGTGAAGTAATACCACATTATGAGCAGATTCCGTGACCGTAATAAGACAGTGCATAACCGCAGACGCTTCTGCTTGTAAATCACCATCTTGTTGCGCTTGTTGGATTAATTTATGTGACTCTTTAATCCGTTTAAAATCTTCTTCATTACCACGTAAGGCGGCGTAATAGGCCGATATGCCTTCTAACGCATGGCGTGATTCAAGTAAATCAAACTGCGTTTCAGGGTGAGTTGCTAGTAAATCTAACAACGGCTCTGAAAAACTTTGCCACAAACCTTTATTAACAAACGTTCCACCACCTTGGCGGCGAGTTAATAAGTGCTTTGCCTCTAAACGCTGTATGGCTTCCCGTACCGAAGGGCGAGAAACATCAAACTGTTTTGCTAACTCTCTTTCTGCTGGTAATTGTTGCCCAGGAGAAAGGGTTCCTTCTAAAATCAGCCGTTCAAGCTCTTGCTCGATTACATCGGACAGCTTTGGCTGACGTATCCTTTGATATGTCATCGTAGCTCAACCTAATTTAAGTTGATTACTTCTCACATTACCGTGAGTCATTAGTCACTTTAAATAATTGGTATTACCAATTTTATTTGAGGTGCAATTTATCATTAAAAAAGGGAATTTGTCTAGATAAAAGTTGATTTGAATCATAGAACAGAGTTGATTTACATTGTTAATTAACAATACGAAAACACAAAAGGCACAATTGGTATTACCAATTGTGCCTTAATTTTAAATAAGAACGAGAGGAAACACGAAATAAAAGAACTTACCATTTAAAGCTAACCTCTTCTATTTCCTTAACTTATGGTACTTTTCCCAATGAAATGACAACCCCGGATCTGTCTTTCTTAGGGGGGCTATATATTGATGCCCTGTAATTCGTTCATCGACTATCAATGGGTACGCGTCTTGTAGCACGTTTGTTACAACAGACAAGCTATCATATTGTTTTTGAGTATAAGCTGTAAAATCAGTCCCTTCCAACTCAATACCAATGCTGTAATCGTTACATCGTTCACGCCCTGCAAATGATGATGCACCAGCATGCCAAGCTCTTGCATTGAAAGGAACAAACTGCACAACTGAGCCATCGCGTCGAATTAAGCAATGAGCAGATACTCGAAATTGGTGGACCACCTTAAAGAATGGATGTTCATCAGGATTTAATGTGCCCGTAAATAACTGTTCAATATAAGGGCCACCAAATTGCCCCGGCGGTAAACTGATGTTATGCACCACAAGTAAGGAAATATCTTTATCATCAGGACGATCATCATAAAATGGCGACACCACGTGCTTTGCTTCATTAAGCCAATGTTCTGTTGATAAAGTGAATTTCATCGTCTATTCCTCTATGAATTAAAGTAACTTGGGCAACTTACGTATATCTTATGATGAAATTCTGCTCTAGCGCGAGTATTATTGTGGCCATAACCCTATTTCAAATAATTCAATGGACCTCACCATGATCAAAACCCATGACAGCGCCTCTCGTCTTGAATATTTAAAACAACAGCTTCCGACCGAAATTACTCGTGCCGTTTCAGATACGTTACGTGAAGATTTAGGTGGAACTCTCGATGTAAGTACGGACATTACCGCAAGCTTAATCGCAGAAGAAACTCAATCTGTTGCAACTATCATCACGCGTGAACATGGGGTGTTTTGTGGAAAAATGTGGGCCAATGAAGTCTTTAAACAACTCGGTGGCACCGTTTCTATCGAATGGCACGTAGAAGATGGAGACAAAGTAGAGCCAAACCAAACACTTTGTACCTTAACTGGCCCTGCTCGCACGTTGTTAACGGGTGAGCGCAATGCGATGAACTTTATTCAAACGTTATCTGGTTGTTCTACCATCACAGCAACGTATGCTGAAAAAATTGCACATACACAATGCCGCTTACTTGATACTCGTAAAACAATCCCTGGTTTACGTAGCGCGCTAAAATACGCCGTCGCGTGTGGTGGTGGTTTCAATCACCGTATTGGTGTGTTTGACGCGTATTTAATTAAAGAAAATCACATCATCGCCTGTGGCGGTATTGAAAAAGCCATTTCTACAGCGAAAAAACTAAACCCAAATAAACCCGTTGAAGTAGAAACAGAAAGCTTAGAAGAGCTGCAACAAGCGATTGATGCAGGTGCTGATATCATTATGTTAGATAACTTCACTACCGACATGATGCGTGAAGCAGTTAAATTAAACGCCGGCCGTGCGGCATTAGAAAATTCTGGTAATGTGACTTTAGATACGATTGCAGAGTTTGCAGAAACGGGGGTTGATTACATCTCTGTAGGTGCATTAACTAAACATCTTAAAGCAATGGACCTATCAATGCGTTTTAAGTAAAGCATTCTTACCTCGTTCTACCAAGAGCTAGCCATATGGCTGGCTCTTTTTGTTTAAACCTGAACATAAACAACACCCGTAGTCTTTGAATTGCACCACAGATATCTATTATGATACATATCATTTAACCGCTTGTTTCTAAAGTGAGAATTGCGATCTAGCATCAATTTACAAACGCCATATTGCGAGTTTTATCATATTTCATTTTACTTGTTTCATAACCAACATAATGAAAGTGCTGACCCACTCGAACCTTACCTTTTTCTCTCAACACTCTTATTTTATTCGATTTATTATTTTACATATCAAATAAAACATGAATCAGCCTGATTCATCTTGGAGAGAAAAATGAAACAACGTCAAGGACAGAAAGGCTTTACCTTAATTGAATTAATGATTGTAGTTGCGGTGATTGGAGTGTTGTCTGCCATTGCTATTCCTAAATATCAAGATTTTGCTAAAAAAGGAGCTGTTGCTTCTGGTATCGCAACATTATCGGCATTAAAAACGAATGTTGAAGATTATATGGCAACCAACAACGCTTTCCCTGCGACATCAGGAGCAATTGGCATTGTCAACTCAAGTATAGGCAATGTAACTTTAGACGCTACTAAAAAAGCAATAACAATAACATTCACAGATGGAGCGGTTAGTGGTTCAACAGCAACAATTACTCGTGAAGACTCAGGGAGATGGGAATGTGGTTATAACATAAAAGACTTATCTATTCCTGGTTGTGAAGGCACAATATAATAAATGCACACCAACCTAGCTTCAATCTTGCGTCAAGCTGAACTGATCAGTTCGGCGCAAGAAAATACCATTATCGAACACGTACAATCAGGGGCACACACCGTGCCTTCTGCGCTTTTAGCTGAGCATATTTTCAGCCCAGACGAACTCGTAAGCCATTTGGCTCAAATATTTGGGTTGGATGTTATTAATATCACCCAATATGACTATGCCGATTGTTGCCAGAAGTTGGGATTGCGCGATCTCATCACCAAACATCAAGCGCTGCCTATTTCTAACGATGGTTGCAATATTCAACTCGCTGTCAGCGATCCAAGCATCGCACAAATTGAAGATGATTTCCGCTTCACAACAGGAAAACAGATCACGCTCGTTTTAGCTGATCAAGGTCAATTAGAAGCGGCAGTACGTCGGCTTTATGGGCGTACAATTTCAACGTCTGATTCATCACATCGAAAAGACATCACTCAAGATGAACTCGCTTTATTGGTTGACGTATCGCTGGATGAAATGACATCAACCGAAGACCTCAGCCAAGATGATGCGCCTGTTACCCGCTTTATTAACCAAATTTTATTAGAGGCTGTCCGAAAAGGCGTCTCAGATATTCACTTTGAACCTTATGAAGAAACCTATCGAGTCCGTTTTCGTTGCGATGGGATCTTAGTTGAAAACAGTTCACCTTCTTCTCATTTAAGCCGTCGCTTATCTGCCCGCTTAAAAATCATGGCTAAACTAGATATCGCAGAGCGACGTTTACCACAAGATGGACGAATTAAGCTAAAACTGAACAGTGAAATATCAATAGATATGCGCGTCTCCTCTCTTCCGACTCTATGGGGAGAAAAAATTGTTCTGCGTTTATTAGACAGTAGCGCGGCCAGCTTAGATATTGATAAATTAGGCTACAGCGACAAACAAAAAGAACTTTACCTTAATGCCTTAAAACGCCCACAAGGGATGATTTTAATGACAGGCCCTACAGGCAGTGGCAAAACAGTGTCTCTCTATTCCGGACTAAATATTTTAAATACCACCGAAAAGAATATATCCACCGCAGAAGACCCAGTAGAAATAAACCTCAATGGGGTAAACCAAGTACAAGTCGCCCCTAAAATCGGGTTTACTTTCGCCCATGCCCTGCGCTCTTTTCTACGACAAGATCCTGATATTGTAATGGTTGGAGAAATACGAGATCTTGAAACCGCAGAAATCGCGGTAAAAGCGGCACAAACGGGACACTTAGTGCTTTCAACCCTCCATACTAACTCAGCAGCAGAAACCGTAGTTCGCTTAGGTAACATGGGGATCGAAAACTTTAACCTTGCCTCTTCCCTTAGCTTAATTATTGCTCAACGGTTAGCGAGAAGGCTTTGTCCTCATTGTAAAGAAATAGATGACCTTAGCGTTGAAACAAGAGAACAATACGGAATCGATTTATTAAACCCGATTTTTAAGGCTCGGATTGAAGGCTGCAATGAGTGTACTCATGGTTACTCGGGCCGTATTGGTATTTATGAAGTGATGCCTTTTACTCGTGAACTGTCTGTTGCTGTTTTAAAAGGAGCGACAGTTAGACAAATAGAACAACTTGCGATTAAACAAGGTATGGACAATCTCGCCACCTCTGGCATTAAACGTCTTGAAGATGGCACGACTAGCTTACAAGAACTCACTCGGGTTCTTTATTTCTAATTCTTAAGTAAGTGACTCCTCATGCTAAAACCAAAAAATAAAATAAAAACGCTTAGCCTACACAATTTTCAATGGCGTGGAATTAATAGCACAGGAAAAAAAGTATCAGGAAAACTCCTTGCCCTTAGTGAGGTTGAAGTAAGAGCAAAACTTAATGAACAAAGCATTCAAATAAAGAAAATTAAAAAGCGCAAGATTTCTAGCTTTGAAAAGATGAAGCATGCCGTTAAACGAAAAGACATCACCCTTTTTACGCGTCAATTAGCCACTATGCTTGGTGCAGGTGTACCCATAGTGCAATCATTACAACTCATCGCTGAAAACAATATTAAAGCCGAAATGAAGTCCATACTTAAGCAAGTATGTTTATCTATTGAGGCTGGAACTCAACTTTCAAAAGCACTCTCTACCAGTTGCTCACTCTTTGATTCTTTTTATATTGATTTAGTGGCAACAGGGGAAGAAACAGGCAGTTTATCCCATGCATTTTCTCGCTTAGCAGAATACAGAGAAAAAAGTGAAGCATTACGAGCAAAAGTCGTCAAAGCGATGATTTACCCAACGATGGTTTTTTTTATCGCTATTGCGGTTACCGTTTTAATGCTTATGTTTGTTATCCCTGAATTTGAAGCTATTTTTAACGGGTTTGGGGCTGAACTTCCTTGGTTTACTCAGCAAGTCGTCAATGCTTCTCATTTTTTACAAAACTACGGTTTTTTGATTTTATTAACGTTAATACTAACTACGTTATCCTTACAGTTACTAAAACAAAAATCTTATCAATTCCGTTTTATGCTTAATAGACGTAGCTTACAGATACCAATTATTGGATCGGTACTTTCTAAAGCCGCCATTGCTAAATTTAGCCGCACGCTTGCCACCAGTTTTAGTTCAGGGCTACCTATTTTGCATAGTTTACAGACCACGAGTAAAACGGCTGGTAATCTTTATTACCAAGAAGCAATACTATCTGTACAACAAAATACAGCGGCTGGCATGCCCCTTTATTTAGCTATGCGACACACTCAAGCCTTCCCTGAGATGGTATTACAAATGGTCATGATTGGTGAAGAATCTGGTCAATTAGATGACATGCTTAATAAAATTGCTTTTGTCTATGAAGATGACGTTGATAATACCGTCGATAATTTAGGTAAAATTCTTGAACCCTTTATTATTCTATTTTTAGGGGTCATGATTGGTGGTCTTGTAGTCTCTATGTATCTCCCTATTTTCAACTTAATGAATGTTATTGGATAGGCTTAACTCTATTTCATTAGGAAATACTTGCTCTTATCTACTTCCTTTAGATGAACTCTGATAAAATCAATGTATTAAATTATAATGATATCGGATGCACTTACATGGCTGTTTTTGATTACTATCCTTGGCTTTTTCCACTCTTTGCCACTCTATTTGGTTTGCTAGTTGGTAGCTTTCTTAATGTCGTTATTTATCGCTTACCGATAATGATGGAAAAAGAATGGAAAAAAGAATGCATTGACTGTTTCCCTGATTTAGCACCAAAAACACCGACACCAGAGAAAGAAGAAACGTTTAACTTAAGTGTTCCACGTTCTCGCTGTCCAAAATGCAATACTCAAATTAAATTTTACGACAACATCCCTGTTATAAGCTGGATCTTATTAAAAGGGAAATGTCGTCAATGTAGTAATCCAATTAGCTTTAGATACCCTGCAATTGAACTATTATCGGGTGCCATGTGTTTCACCGTTTCTTATTTCCTGCCTTTTTCTTATTTTGCTATCGCGGCGGTTTTATTTACTCTAGTACTGATTGCTCTTACCTTTATTGATATTGATACCATGCTGCTTCCTGACCAAATTACTCTCCCATTATTATGGACGGGTATATACCTTGCGTTAGTTGGGTGGAGTTCAGTCACTTTAGTTGATTCTGTTATTGGGGCAATGGCAGGCTATCTTATCTTATGGTCTATCTACTGGGGTTTTAAGCTTATCACTGGTAAAGAAGGCATGGGATATGGTGACTTCAAATTATTAGCCGCTCTTGGTGCTTGGTTGGGTTGGCAACAACTTCCTTTGCTTGTTTTATTATCTTCAGTTGTCGGGGCCATTATTGGTATAGCAATGCTTCGAGCTCAAAAAAATGGATTTGATAAAGCGATCCCATTTGGGCCTTATCTCGCTATTGCAGGGTGGATATGCCTTTTATGGGGTAATGAAATCAGCCATTGGTACTTTACTTCAATTTTAGGATTCCCAGTATGAGTTATGTTATTGCTATCACTGGAGGTATTGGCAGTGGAAAAACCACCGTTGCCGATGCCTTTCATAAAAATCATAATATTGACCTCGTTGACGCTGATATCATAGCCCGTGAAGTTGTAGAGCCTAATAGTGTAGGGTTAAACCAAATCATCGATCATTTCGGAAAGTCTATTTTATTAGACAATGGACAGCTAAATAGAACCGAACTACGGCAACGTATTTTTTCAAATCCTCATGAAAAAAAATGGACTAATGATGTACTTCATCCTTTAATTAGAGAAGAGATGCAACGACAACTCTCGTTAGCAACCTCTGATTACGTATTACTTGTTGTCCCGCTATTAGTTGAAAATCAGCTACAGTATTTGGCAAATCGAGTCCTTGTTGTTGATGTTTTAGAGCAAACTCAAATTAATCGAACCGTTAGTCGTGATAGAGTAAATCAGGAACAAGTAAAGGCAATTCTAGCTTCACAAGCTTCACGAGCAGAACGATTAGCCATTGCTGATGACATTATTAAGAATGATCACAATATTCGTGACTTAGACAATGAAATATCTCTGCTACATAATAAATATCTGCTATTGTCCAATAATGGATAAATGAAGAGAATCAATAACGACTATGAATGGATTGAGTATGCAAAAGTTTGAACATCCTTTAAATGAAAGGACTCGAATTTACTTACGAATTGAATCTTTATTTCGTAAGCTTGGTCATTCAGCCGATCTAACTCAACCTTTTGAATACCAAATATTCTTTAGCTCACTTTTTAATATGCTTGATATTTTAGAGCAAATTCAAGTTAAAGCTGATTTAGGTAAAGATTTAGAAAAACTTCGTTTACAGTACCGCTCTTGGATGAATATTGAAGGGGTTGACCAATCAGCTTTGCTTTCTGTCTTAGATCAAATCAGTCTAGTTCATAAAAATTTAATGCAAACCACTCGCCCTGGTCATTCTTTAAAAGAAGACCGTTTTTTATCCGCTTTAAAACAGAGATTTTTTATCCCTGGTGGCGACTGTTGTTTTGATCTCCCTGCATTACATCACTGGTTACACCTTCCTTTAGAAACTCGCTGTCGGAATACTCACCATTGGATGTCACAGCTACTTTCGCTGTCTGATGCACTGTCATTATGGTTGAGGCTAACAAGAGAAACGGCACGCTTTGAGCCAAAAATTGCACGTAATGGGTTTATGCAAAGTGAAATGGAGAACTCCAATTTACTCCGGTTAGAAATCCCCGTAGATAACGGGGTTTATCCAATGATCTCTGGGCATAAAAATCGTTTTGCGTTACGCTTTATATCTTTCGAAACCAATAAGAATTATGAAAAAGACATTGAGTTTAGACTTGCTGTCTGCTGAGGAAAATATGCCCGAATTAAATAATACTAAGCCTACCATCGTTAAATGCCCAACTTGCCAATCGGAAGTAATATGGAATCAAGAAAGTCAATTTCGTCCATTTTGCAGTAAAAAGTGCCAAATGATAGATTTCGGCGAATGGGCAGATGAAGAAAAATCAATTCCTGGCGCCCCTGACATGTCAGATTCCGATGGTTGGTCTGAAGATCAATACTAATAAAAAAGCGATCATAACGATCGCTTTTTTATACATTTAAGTTTAACAAAAAGACAATATCACTTTTTCTAGCACCGGAATATTGGCTTCCGGAAATGAATAGTGTTTAAGATCCGTAATCGGCACCCATAAGCCCTGCTGCCCTTCTTTACCATACGGTTCAGATTCAAATTTAGTTACCGTAAAAAAATCAAAATAAAGGGATTTTTCTGGATAATCATAATTTAACGATTCAAAGATAGTTAACTCAGTAGACAGAATTCCGACTTCTTCATTTAATTCTCTGATTATAGCTTGCTCTGCACTTTCTCCCTCTTCAACTTTACCACCAGGGAACTCCCAAAAACCGCCTTTATGCGCTTTATCTGGACGTTTAGTGATAAATATTTTGTCCTTTTTTAGGTTCAAAATTACCGCAGCAACAATATGTAATCGTTTCATTAATATCCTTTCTTTATGAAAAATGTTAACTATAAAAAAACCGCTAAAAATAGCGGTTTTTTTATTAATAAATACTCAATATCAATTAATTAAATCTTACCATGACATTGTTTGTATTTCTTACCTGAACCACATGGGCATGATTCATTTCGTCCTACCTTACGTTCATCACGAACAACAGGAGTATGTCCATCTTCTGATGTTTCACCATCATCCAACTGACTTTCAGCCTCTTGATGCTGTAGTTGCTGACGACGAGCCATTGCTTCAGCTTGTTGACGACGTTGCTCTTCCATGCGTTCAACATCTTCTTGCTGTTGAACTCGAACTTTACTTAGAATTGAAACAACATCAAATTTCAACGTATCAAGCAGACCTTCAAATAACTCAAAAGACTCACGCTTATATTCTTGCTTTGGATTTTTCTGAGCATAGCCACGTAAATGAATACCTTGACGAAGATGATCCATCGCCGCTAAGTGCTCTTTCCACAAACCATCAAGCGTTTGTAGCATGACTGCTTTTTCAAAATTACGCAGAACCGATTCGCCAACAGACTCTTCTTTATCTTTATAAACTTGAATCGCAGTTTCAATCACTTTTTCACGTAGGTTATCTTCATGAAGTTTATCGTCGCTATCTAGCCACTCTTGAATTGGAATATCCAAATCAAAATCAGCACGTAGACGTGTTGTTAACCCTTCAACATCCCACATTTCTTCAAGAGATTGCGCTGGTATGTATTGACCAAATAAACCTTCAAGAACATCTTGGCGGTTATGTGCGATCATTTCACTGATATCATCAACATTCATCAGCTCATCACGCAGCTCATAAACTACTTTACGTTGGTCATTAGCAACATCATCGTACTCAAGTAATTGCTTACGAATATCAAAGTTACGACCTTCAACTTTACGTTGTGCGTTCTCTATCGCTTTTGTTACCCAAGGGTGCTCAATTGCTTCACCTTCTTCCATACCTAATTTCTTCATCATGCTAGATACACGATCAGAAGCAAAGATACGCATTAATGCATCTTCCATTGATAGGTAGAATCGAGAAGAACCTGCATCACCTTGACGACCCGCACGACCACGTAATTGGTTATCAATACGACGTGATTCATGACGCTCTGTACCAATAATATGAAGACCACCAGCAGCAAGAACCGCATCGTGAGCTTCTTTCCACTTTGCTTTAGCGTCTTGAATTTGTGCTTCTGTTGGATCGTTTAAATTAGCGATCTCTGCTTGCCAGCTGCCACCTAAAACGATATCAGTACCACGACCAGCCATATTGGTTGCAATAGTGACGGCACTTGTTGTACCTGCATTCGCAACGATATCTGCTTCTTTTTCATGAAATTTAGCATTCAATACATTGTGTTTAATCTTTGCTTTTTTCAGTGCATCTGAAAGGAGTTCTGATTTTTCGATAGACACCGTACCAACAAGTACTGGTTGACCGCGTTCAGAACACCCTTTGATATCTTCTATGATAGCTGCAAATTTCTCTACTTCTGTCATGTAGACTAAATCACCCATATCATTACGAGTCATAGGGCGGTTAGTTGGAATAACAACCGTATCTAAGCCATAAATAGATTGGAATTCAAATGCTTCTGTATCGGCTGTACCTGTCATTCCTGACAGTTTGTCGTACAAACGGAAGAAATTTTGGAAAGTAATTGATGCTAATGTTTGGTTTTCATTCTGAATTTTTACACCTTCTTTTGCTTCAACAGCTTGATGTAAACCTTCAGACCAACGACGCCCTGGCATTGTACGACCAGTATGTTCATCAACGATAATAACTTCATCGTCTTTTACAATATAATCTACGTCTTTTTCAAACAAAACGTGTGCACGTAATGCCGCATTGATATGATGAAGTAAGCTGATATTAGCAGGAGAATACAAAGTATCATCTGCTTCCATTAAACCTTCATCTTTTAATAGTTGCTCTACAAACTCTTGACCATTTTCAGTCAAGTGAGTTTGCTTTCCTTTTTCATCTAATGTGTAGTGACCTTCGCCTCGATACTCTTCACTGTCTTCTTCATCTTGCTTAATAAGCTGAGGGATCAATGTGTTAATTTGAGTATAAAGTTCAGAGCTATCTTCTGCAGGACCTGAAATGATAAGAGGGGTACGAGCTTCATCGATTAAAATTGAATCCACTTCATCGATTACTGCAAAGTAGCGTTCACGCTGAACACGATCTTCTGCACGAAAAGCCATGTTGTCACGTAAGTAATCGAAACCAAACTCGTTATTTGTGCCATATAAAATGTCACATAAATACGCTTGTTTTTTCTCTTGAGGTGGCATATTAGGTACGTTAATACCAACTGTCATACCTAAGAATTCAAAGAGTTCACGGTTAGTTTCAGCATCACGTTTTGCAAGGTAATCATTCACTGTTACTACGTGAACACCTTTACCTGTTAGTGCATTTAAGTAACACGGTAATGTTGCTGTTAAGGTTTTACCTTCACCTGTTCGCATTTCTGCAATCTGGCTATCGTTTAATACCATGCCACCAATCATTTGGACATCAAAGTGACGCATACCATACAAACGCTTAGATGCTTCACGTACGGTTGCAAATGCTTCTGGTAATAAGCTATCTAAATCTTCACCTTGATCTAGACGTGCGCGAAATTCAATTGTTTTCGCTTTTAATTCTTCGTCTTGTAATGATTCAAATTGTGGCTCGAGTTTATTAATTTGATCTACGATTTTACGTAGCTTACGTAATGTACGATCATTACGGCTACCGATAACTTTTGTTAGAATTTTAGAAAACATAATTCCGTTGCTTCTCTTATCTCTATGACCATCTCTGATCGGTTTATCTGAAAATGTGAATCAATCACCTAGAGGAATTGCTCTAAGAAAAATACTTCTTTATATACTTATCTTATGGGGATTCAACTTTGATTTTTCAAGGCCAATTCTGATTGTTGTGTTACTAGCTATCATAAGTAATAATTAGGAAAGTATAAGCGATAACGTAAAGCAATCCTAAGCTAAATCCGTAGAGTTTGATTTCAATTCTGAAAAATTCAGATCTAATTGGCATTTATGACTTTTTCTTTGGTATTAGTCTATGAAATAGCTCCCTATATATGAGAATTCCTAATGATGCGAGACCATCGACCACAACCGGCAAATGATTTTTTTAATAATACTCGCTTTAAAGATCTCCAAGAAAAAGCGATTATCATATCTAAACTATCGCGCGTTTTAAAAGATTCATTACCCGCGGGGTGTGAGGATCATTGCCGCGTGGCAAATTATCGTCAAGGATCTTTAGTTATCGAAGTGTCTAGTAGTGTCTGGTCAACTCGAATTAATTATGAACGATTAGCGATATTATCTGCTTTTCGTCAGCATGGTTTACCCGGTTTATCCAATTTAGAAATTAAAATAAACCCCGATCTTGCTCGATCTTTTGTTGGTGAAAAACCAACAATATACAAAACAGAAAAACAAGCAAAACGAGAGTTATCAGCAGCCGCGGCCAGCGCTCTAGAAATGGTTGCAGAAACTGCGTCACCAAAACTTAAAAAACGATTAGAAAGTTTGGCTGCTTTAGCCAATAAGAAATAGCGGTATCATAGATACAAAAAAGCCAAGCAACTGCTTGGCTTTTAATTTGATGATGTATTAGGCTAGAACCATTCCTGGCTGCATAAAGGCAACTGGTGCTTCTTTTTCATCTTCAATAGTTGTCCACTCCCATGCTTCTTGATCTGCAAGAACTGCACGAAGTAACTGATTATTCAGAGCATGACCTGATTTATAAGCACTTAGTTCACCCAAAATACTGTGACCACACATATAAAGGTCACCAACAGCATCAAGAACTTTATGCGTTACAAATTCATTATCAAAACGTAACCCGTCTTCATTAAGAATTCGGTAATCATCTAGTACTATGGCACAATCAAAACTACCACCTAAACATAGGTTTTGTGATTGTAAGTACTCAATATCACGCATGAACCCAAAAGTACGAGCTCGTGAGATATCTTTGATAAACGATTGGCTTGAAAAATCAAACACGAGTCTTTGATCATCTGATTCAATCGCAGGGTGATTGAAGTCAATAGTGAAATCTAAGCGAAAACCGTTATAAGGACGAATTTCTGCCCATTTATCACCATCTTCAATGCGAACAGGTTTCTTAATACGAATGAATTTCTTCGCTGTATTAAGCTCTTCAATACCCGCAGATTGTAAAAGATAAACAAAGGGACTAGCGCTGCCATCCATAATCGGAATTTCAGGTGCATCGACTTCAATAACAACGTTATCGATGCCCATGCCCGCTAATGCAGCATTTAAGTGTTCAACCGTTGAGATTCTTACGCCTTCATCATTAACTAACGCTGTACATAAAACAGTATCACGTACTGACTCTGGATCCGCTGGGAAATCGACTGGTGGATTAAGGTCTGTACGACGATAAATTACACCTGTGTTTGCCGCTGCTGGACGAAGAGTAAGCGTGACTTTTCGACCTGAGTGTAAACCCACGCCTGTCATTTGTACGATACTTTTCAGTGTTCGTTGTCTGATCATATGCTCATCTCAACTGTAAATATGCTTGATTTCAAACCAATTCTAGAACTGGTCTAAATATTCTAGCACACAACTTTCTATAAAACCAAATCGGTTGATGTTTAATTAGTCAGCTTGACGTCGTAAAAACGCCGGAATATCTAAATAATCTTCTTTTTGATCTGGTTTAACTTGCGCAGCACCTGCATTTTGAACACCTGCCGCTGGCGACGTTGATGTTTGCGATGTTGCTGGCTTAGTTACCTGCACATTTTGTGTCGTTTTTTCTACCATAGGTTCAACTACAGGTGTTTTTACTTGTGGTTGCTGAACTGCTGGTTGCGCTGTCGATGTAGACTGAGCTGACGTTGCCGCTTTATTAGTCACTAATGTGATTTCAGGTTTTTTTTCTGTACCGATACCAGTAGCAACAACCGTTACTCGAATTTCATCAGTCATATCTGGATCAAGTGACGTACCAATAACAACCGTTGCATTATCAGATGCAAAAGCTTTTACTGTATTACCTACGGTTTCAAATTCATCAAGACGCATATCAAGACCAGCGGTAATGTTAACAAGAACACCACGAGCGCCAGCAAGATCAATATCTTCAAGTAATGGACTTGAAATCGCTTCTTCCGCGGCTTGCTCTGCTCGGTCTTCACCTACCGCAATACCACTACCCATCATTGCATGTCCCATTTCAGACATAACAGTACGAACATCGGCGAAATCGACGTTGATCATACCTGGACGAGTAATCAATTCAGCAATACCTTGAACTGCATTACGAAGAACATCATTTGCTTTTGCAAATGCTTCTAACAATGTAATACCACGACCAAGTACTTTTAATAGTTTTTCGTTTGGAATCGTAATTAATGAGTCAACATGTTTTGATAACTCTTCAATACCTTGCTCAGCAAAAGCAAGACGCTTACGACCTTCAAAACTAAATGGTTTTGTAACAACAGCAACCGTTAGAATATTTAGTTCTTTTGCGATTTCAGCAATAATTGGAGCAGCACCAGTACCAGTACCACCACCCATTCCGGCTGCGATAAATATCATATCGGCACCAGATAATACTTCTTTAATCGCTTCGCGATCTTCTAATGCAGCATCACGACCAACTTGCGGGTTTGCACCTGCGCCTAAGCCTTTTGTGATGTCTCCACCAATCTGAATCACTGTATTTACACTTGTTTTTCGAAGTGCTTGCGCATCAGTGTTAACACTAATGAACTCAACACCTTCGATTGACTCTCGTACCATGTGCTCGATAGCATTACCGCCACCGCCACCTACACCAACTACTTTAATTACTGCTTCGTCGGACATTTCCATCATCGGCTCAAACATCTGTTCTCTCCGTTCCTTCCTGTTCGCTCAGGTTAAAACTCTTTTAGTATCCAATTTTTAAATTTCTTCATTACAGTAGTAAAAGACTGGTGCTTACTTGGCACATAATCTTCATCGTCATGCAATTGACTTTCTTTACCATAATGCAAAAGCCCAACAGCGGTTGCTTGGGAAGGCTCTTTTACGTAATCTGTCAGGCCTGTCACCTCTAAAGGTTGGCCTATTCTAACTTGAGTTTGAAAAACTCGCTCTGCGCAATCAGCCAAACCTTCAATTTGTGCTCCACCACCAGTTAAAACAATACCGGCAGCAAGATGGTGCTTTGTTCCCTCAGCGCGTAACTTGTCTTGAATTGCAAGAATTCGCTGATTTACAAGGCCTAGCAGTTCAGAATACCTTGGTTCGATAACTTCTGCTAGCATTCTTCGTTGCAAACTTCTAGATGGTCTACCACCAACACTAGCTACATTAACCGTTTCATCACGATTAATATGTTCACTAATAGCACAACCATATGTTACTTTTAATTTTTCAGCATCGTTAAATGGCGTACCAAAAGCATAAGCAATATCACTAGTTACCGCATTACCAGCATAAGGTAAAACTTCGGCATGGCGTAAAGAACCGTCAGTCCAAATTGCGATATCCATTGTTCCAGCACCAATATCAACAACACACACACCAAGATCTCTTTCATCTTCTGTAATAACAGCATTACTTGATGCCAAACCAGAAAAAATGATATGTTCAACTTTTAAACCACAGCGTTCAACTGCTTTGACAATATTTCGCGCCATATCATTATGGCAGGTAATAAGGTGAACACTGACTTCCATTCTCATACCCGATAACCCGATTGGATTTCGAATACCTTTTTGTACATCAATAGAAAACTCTTGTGGAATAACATGCAATGTTCGCTGCTCATCACCAATTTTAACTGATTTTGCAGTATGAATAACACTGTCCATGTCATCTTGAGTCACTTCTTCTTCCGAAATAGACCCCATTCCTTTCTCTATTTGGCTTGCAATATGCTTGCCTGATAAAGAAATAAATACAGATGTAATGGTGCATTCAGCCATAAGTTCGGCTTGATCTATCGCTCTTTGAACCGATTTAACTACCGATTCAAGGTCGTTAACTCCACCTTTATCCATTCCTCGAGAGGGACACGACGCAGAACCAATAACGCTCACTTGGCCATCAGGTAAAACTTCGCCAACTAATGCTGACACTTTGTTTGTACCGATATCTAAACCAACAATAATACTGCCTTCTGGCGTTTTACTCATGTCAATTCTCTTCTTTATCTTCTACATTGCCAGGCTTCCACCCAACAGCTGCGCCAGTATCGTAACGAAGATCTATATAATCTATCGAATTCTTTTTATTTTCTAATTGCTTATATAAAGCAATAAATCGTTCAATTCTTTCTTCTCTAGCATCTCGTCCAAGCTCAAGTCGAATACCACTATCCAACACAACTTGCCAAGATAAACGATCTGTTAATGCAACACTGCGAACGCTCACATGCAATGGTGCAAATTGCTTTTGTAATTGATGCCAGAAAGCCAGTACTTCTTTGCTATCACTTTCAGGACCAAATAATGCTGGTTTCTGTTCAGTTAAATCACTCATCGGTGCATTAAAAACAATGCCTTCCGGATTAACAATGACTCGATTGTTCCATGTAGCTTCCGGCTTGTGCTCAACTACGAACACTTTAATCGTTTCTGGCCATTGTTTTCTAACTGATACTTGTGCAATCCACGGCAAAGATAATAAAGCGTTTTGCAGCTTATTCACATCTTGAGTCATGAAGGTTCCAATGGAATCCATTGAATCAATTGCTTCACGAATATCATCAGCAGTAATATGTTTTAATTGCCCCTGGATGATCATATGAGATAGAGGTAATCGATCTTCATCAGTCATCCAACTTACCGTTGAAATTACAAGCCACAATGAAATGATCACGACTAAGAAAAGAAAAAGAGCACCTGGTAAGTGTTTTCTTATTTCTTCTTTATCAAATGATGTCTTCATTTTGACCATCTTTAATCATATTCTTTTCACAATAGTCCTAAAACTAGCATCAATATAAAGAATCTCTTTATGATGATGCTAAAATAAACTCTACTAATAATTATAGGGTGCAAAAACCCTCTATCACAATCTCTAATAGCATATTATTAATACAATGAGGATTCTATCCCATAATTCGTCTTTTTATTAGAAGTTCTAACTAATTAAACAATAATTATCCAAACTCTTTCATTGTCTCGATATTTAACTTCATGGAAGCAAGATGTTTTGCTAGTTTACCAATATCACCAGCACCTTGAGTCAGAATTAAGTCACCTTCTTGAATTATATTCGCTAACACTGGTGGCAACGCATCAATACTAGGAACAAAAATAGGATCTATTTTCCCTCTTCCACGAATAGTTCGGCATAACGCCCTACCATCAGCACCTGCAATTGGCGTTTCTCCTGCAGAATAAACATCAAGCATGATTAGAACGTCAACGTTATCTAATACATTTGCAAAATCATCATATAAATCACGAGTTCGGCTATAACGGTGAGGTTGGAATATCATAACTAAACGCTTATCAGCCCAGCCAGCTCTCGCCGCTTGGATAGTAACATCCACTTCTGTTGGATGATGCCCATAATCGTCTACTAACATCGCTAAACCATTACCAGTGTCAAATTCACCTAGTTGATCAAAACGACGTCCAGCACCTTCAAAGTTAAGCAGCGCTGAAAGAATAGCACTGTCTTCAACATCTTCTTCTGTAGCTACTGCTATTGCAGCCGTCGCATTCAAGGCATTATGTTTACCAGGAATATTAAGTACAATATCTAAATCAGTTCTGTCTTTTCGTTGTACTGTAAAGAAACTCTGTTGAGCAATTTGACGGTAATTTATTAAGCGTACATCTGCATCATCTGAGAAGCCATAAGTGATAACTTGACGACTAACTCGAGGTAATAACTCTCTTACCACATCATCATCAATACACATGACAGCTTGACCATAAAATGGCAGGTTATGAAGAAAATCAATAAAAGTTTGTTTTAACACTTCAAAGTCACCGCCATAAGTATCCATATGATCGGCTTCAATGTTAGTGACAATACTTACCATTGGCTGAAGGTGTAAAAATGACGCATCACTTTCATCAGCTTCGGCAATAAGGAAACGGCTTGAACCTAAGCGTGCATTAGTTCCGGCATTCTTAACTAAGCCGCCATTGACAAAAGTAGGATCTAAACCCGCTTCTGAATATATTTGAGTCGTTAATGCTGTTGTTGTTGTTTTACCATGAGTTCCCGCAACCGCAATACCATGGCGATAGCGCATCAACTCGGCCAGCATTTCTGCACGACGGATCACCGGAATTCGACTTTCTTTCGCAGCGACAATCTCGGGGTTTGTTGGATCGATAGCCGTTGAAACAACCACTACACTTGCTTTCTCAACATTACTCGCTTGATGACCAAAAAAGATGTTTGCTCCTTTTTGGGCTAATCGAACCGTAACTGTATTCTCAGCCAAGTCTGACCCACTAATATGATAGCCTTCATTTAGCAAGACCTCAGCAATCCCACTCATTCCAGCTCCGCCAATACCAACAAAGTGAATGCATTCAACTCGGCGCATTTCAGGGATCATGGTTCTAATTTCAGCTAATTGCAGTTTCTGATCTTTTATCATTCTAAATCTCAATTCGTTTATCTTGCGAGGGTTTTAATCGCATTGGCAACACGTACATCAGCATCAATAATGGCTGCTTTACGAGCATTACTTGCCATTTCTAATAATTCTTTTCGTTCTAATCCATTAAGTGTAGCAACCAAACGCTGAACAGTTAAATCTTGTTGTTCAATCATTTGCGCTGCTCCACACTGTACAAGGTGATCCGCATTTAATGCTTGTTGACGATCTTTATGCATAAAAGGAATAAATACAGAACCAACACCCGCAGCTGAAACCTCTGAAACAGTTAGCGCACCAGAGCGGCATACTAGAACATCAGCCCAAGCGTACGCTGCGGCAACATCATCAATAAACTCAGTAACTGTGGCATTTGCAATACCATTTTCTTGGTAAGCGGCATTTACTGTTTCTTGATTTCCTTTACCTGCTTGATGCCAGATCTCGACAGCATGACTCAGTTTTGGTAATGCTTCAGGTAAGGTCGTATTAAGAATACGGGCACCTTGACTACCTCCCATGATTAATACACGAATAGGGCCGCTACGTTCAGCAAATCGTTCGCTTGGATGAGGTAATTGACATACATCTTCCCTTACTGGATTACCAACGACGTCTGCATTTGGAAAAGCACCCGGAAACGCTTGAAATACACGTTTAGCAATTTTAGATAACCACTGGTTGGTTAAGCCAGCAACGGCATTTTGTTCATGCAACACAACAGGGATACCGGATAACCAAGCAGCAATACCACCAGGGCCACTTACGTACCCTCCCATACCAAGTACAACATCAGGCTGCCATGCTTTAATATGCTTTTTAGCTTGAGAGATCGCGCCCAATATTTGAAACGGCGCAGCAAGCAACTTTTTAAAGCCTTGTCCACGTAAGCCTTTTACTTTGATAAAGTCGATTTCAATACCATGCTTTGGTACTAAATCCGCTTCCATTCTATCTTCTGTACCTAACCAGCGAATTTCCCATCCTTCACTTTGTAGCTGTTTTGCTACTGCTAATCCAGGAAATACATGACCGCCAGTACCACCAGCCATCACTAATAAACGTTTATTTTTGTTCTTCATTTTCGCTCCGTGGAGGCTCGTTTTCTAAAAAGACACGACATTCATGATCAATACGAATGAGGAGGGAGACTGCGACAGACATAATAATTAAACTGGAACCGCCATAACTGATAAGAGGTAATGTCAGCCCTTTAGTTGGGACAATGCCCGCAGCGGCACCAACGTTAACTAAGGTTTGAAAAGCAAACCAGATACCAATACCAAACGCTAAAAAGCCACCAAATCTCTGATCATGCTGTAAACACTTTCGACCAATAAATAATGCTTTAAATACTAAAGAAAAAATTAAAATAAGAACTAAAGATACGCCGACAAAGCCTAACTCTTCCGCCACCACCGCAAATACAAAGTCGGTATGAGCTTCTGGCAAATATTCTAATTTTTGAATCGAATTACCAAGCCCTTCTCCGAACCAGCTGCCTCGACCAAATGCCATTAAAGATTGTGTTAATTGATAACCGCTACCAAATGGGTCTTGCCATGGGTCTAAGAAAGAAGTGATACGGCGCATACGGTAAGGTTCAGCAATGATTAGGACAATAACCAAGGAAATACCACTCATAACTAAAGCAATAAATTGCCATAACTTAGCACCAGCAATAAATAACATCCCAATCGTAGTTACAAACATTACGATGGTTGTCCCTAAATCTGGTTGCATTAATAAAAAGAAAGCAAGCCCGATGAGAACAACTAATGGTTTAACAAACCCTTTAAAACTATCCCTGACTTCACCATGACGACGAACGAGATAACCCGCGATAAAGACAAATAAAGAAAGCTTAGCCACTTCGGCTGGTTGTAAATTAAAAATACCTAACGGTAGCCAACGTGCAGCTCCATTTACAGATTTACCTACAACTAATACCGCAGCCAATAACAAAAAAGAAATCAGCAATAAATGGCTACTGTATTTTAACCAATTATCCAATTTTATACGTAATACAAATGAGGAAACGACAAGTGCAAAAAAAACAAACAACATATGTCGAATCATAAAATGAAATGGTTGTCCGGTTAAACGCGTGCTAATAGGAAAAGACGCTGAGCCTACCATAACAAGACCAGTTAACATTAAACCTAAGGCAATCCAGATTAACTGACGATCAAACATCACTTTAGGTGATGGTGTTAAACACCACTCTTGTACGGTCAAAACCGATTGTTTAATACGTTCAATGCTCAAAATTAACTCTCAACTGAATACTGTTTTGCTAGTTGAGTAAATGCATCACCTCTAGCCATAAAATTCGCATATTGATCAAAACTTGCACACGCAGGAGAGAGCATGACCATGTCTCCTTCGTTTAATGTCGGAAATAACTTTTCTATTGCTTCATCCATTGTTTTGCAGTGTTGAGAACGAGAGTCTAAAGTCAGAAATTTATCACCATCATCACCAAAACAATACATCATTAAATCCAATTTGTTCAATGCTGGCGATAATTCCGAAAAATCGGCCCCTTTGCCAACACCACCAACCAACAAATGAAGTTTCCCTTCAATACTAAGGCCAGAAAGTGCAGCCAGTGTACTCGCCACATTGGTTGCTTTAGAATCGTTAACCCATCGAACACCATTCATTTCAGCGACAACTTGGCAGCGATGCGTTAATCCATTGTAACGCTTCAACGTTTCTAATGTTTTATCGGTATTAACACCGGCTGCATCAAGTAAAGCAAGAGCAACAAGGCTGTTAGCAATATTGTGTTTACCAACAAGACCAAGCTCATTGGCAGCAATAATAGGTGTGTTATTTTTAGCTAAAAAAAGCTGACCGTTTTCTTCAACGCAACCGTACTCATCACGGGCATCAAACCCAAAACTAATTAACGTTTTATCTGCTGTATCTGGGTACGTTTCTTTATCATCACGATTAACAATACAAACATCGGCATGATCAAATATACGTAACTTCGCTTGACGATAATCAGCCATACCTTGGTATCTATCCATATGGTCTTCCGATAGATTCAAAAATGCGGCGGCTTTTAGTTTTAATGAGGACGTAGTTTCGAGTTGAAAACTGGATAGTTCCAGTACATAAAGATCGGCATCTTGTTCTAATAGATCTAACGCAGCAAAGCCGATATTGCCACCGACAGCGGTTTTAACCCCTGCAGCATTGGCCATTTCACCAGTTAAATCGGTGACCGTACTTTTGCCATTAGAGCCGGTAATTGCAATCACAGGTGCCTTCACTGCCCACGCAAACAACTCTATATCACCAACAACTGGTGTTCCCTTTTTAATCGCTGGTTGCAATTGAGGCGAAGCAAGCGCAATTCCCGGGTTGGTAACAATAAGATCGGCCTCTAACAGCCACTCTTGTTGCCAACCACCAGAATGTAACTCAACATTTTCAGGCAAATGGTCTTGGCCTGGTGGCGTTTCACGAGTATCAATAACCTTTACTATTAACGCCTCTGGTTGCCTAAGTAGGTGCTTAACAACAGATAAGCCTGTCATACCTAAACCAACCACCACAACGCTTTTTACACCACCAAAACCAGTCATATTAACGTACCTTCAATGTCGCTAATGCAATAAGAACCAATAACATAGAGATAATCCAAAAACGCACGATTACGCGCGGTTCTGGCCATCCTTTCAATTCATAATGGTGATGAATTGGAGCCATACGGAAAATACGTTGACCACGTAGCTTGTATGAGCCAACTTGTAGAATTACAGAAAGTGTTTCTACAACAAATACACCACCCATGATAACCAAAAGGAATTCTTGACGTACTAAAACCGCTATCGTACCTAGTGCGCCACCCAGTGCTAATGAACCAACATCGCCCATAAATACTTGTGCAGGGTAAGTGTTAAACCATAGGAAACCAAAGCCTGCACCAACGATTGCGGCACAAACTACAACCAATTCACTTGCTTGTGGAATGTGTGGAATATGTAAGTAATTCGCAAACTGTACGTTGCCTGTCGCCCATGCAATGAAAGCAAAACCAGCGGCAACAAATACCGTTGGCATGATAGCTAAACCATCCAATCCATCCGTTAGGTTTACGGCATTACTTGTACCGACAATAACAAAGTAGGTTAGCAAAATATAAGTCAAACCAAGTTGTGGCATTATATCTTTAAAGAAAGGAACAACGAGCTGTGTTGCCGCCGTATCTTTACCATAAGCATATAATGCAAAAGCAACCACTAACGCAATTGCCGACTGCCAAAAGTATTTCCAACGAGCAATCAAACCGTCTGTATTTTTACGCACAACTTTACGATAGTCATCAACAAAACCAACCGCACCATAACCTAGTAGCACAAACATAACTGCCCATACATAAGGATTAGTTAGATCTGCCCATAAGAAAACGGTTACTGAAATGGCGGTTAAAATCATGATACCGCCCATGGTTGGCGTACCACGCTTGCTAAAATGAGATTCTGGACCATCATCACGCACTACTTGGCCGATTTGAAGATTTTGTAACCATCGGATCAGTTTAGGCCCCATCCATAACGAAATAGATAATGCGGTAATAATACTTAAAATAGCTCGAAAGCTAAGGTATTCGAATAAACGAAAAAATGGGAAATATTGCTCTAGAAAGTTAGATAACCAGATAATCATTACTGACACTCCTTAAGAGCTAAAACTACTTCGCTCATACGTGAACTATTGGCACCTTTTACTAGCACGGTAACCTCATTATGTTTAATTAATTGTAATTCTTGCAATAAATAGGCATTTAATTCGTTACGAGACTCAAAGTGTCTGCCATTGCATAATTCGCTGATCACCTTGGTATCATCACCAAACGTTATTACTTGCTCAAATTGATATGGGGCAGCATATTCACCAACTTCACGGTGAAGTGCAAGGCTTTCTTTACCAAGCTCAGCCATATTGCCTAAAACCAGCCAACGATTGCCATTAAAGCCACCAAGTAAGTCCACTGCGGCTTTCATCGCAGGAACGCTGGCATTGTAAGTATCATCGATCACTTTCAAACCAGAAGGTAAAACCTCAACAGCAACCCTTCCTTTTACATTTTCAAGCGATTGTAAGCCTTGTTGAATATCAGCTAATGTACAGTTAGCTTGAACAGCTAACGCCGCTGCCGCAACTGCATTTGCTACATTATGCTTACCAATAATCGTGAGTGAAACCACGATGCTTCCTACCGGTGTATTCAATGTAAATGAAGAAGCACCAAGACCATTGATTTTTATATTACTTGCATGAAAGTCAGCTTGATTATTTTCTTGTGAAAAACTCAATACCGTTTTGTTTTCAAATAAATCAGACCAGCGAGGTAATCCATTACTGTCTAAATTATAAATAGCCGTCGCATTTTCCTTTAGACCTTCAAAGATTTCACCTTTTGCCTTCGCAACTCCTTCTATCGAACCAAATCCTTCTAAATGTGCCGCCGCAATATTATTTACTAAGGCGACATCAGGACGAACAAGTTGAGTGGTATAAGCGATTTCATTTTGATGATTAGCGCCGAGCTCAATGACAGAGAAATCATTACTTGGTTGAGATCGTAACAACGTTAATGGCACGCCGATTTCATTATTAAAATTACCCGCAGTGGCTAACACTTCACCAGAACGTTTTAAAATAGACGCTAACATTTCTTTTACGGTGGTTTTTCCACAACTGCCAGTTAAAGCAATGGTAAAGGAATGGCATTGCTGATGAACATATTGACCGAGTAACCCAAGCGCTTTTTCCGTATCACTCACGATCACTTGAGGTAATGGAGAATCAACCTCATGAGAAACAAGTAAAGCCACCGCTCCTTGCTCTTGCGCTGTAGACACGAAATTATGAGCATCAAATCGCTCACCAATCAATGCAACAAAAAGGCCTTCCTTTTCTATATTTCTACTGTCTGTCGATACTGACGATACTTGATAGTCAGTACCTACTAACTGTCCATCACATATTTTAGCAATATGACTAAGATGCATTGCTATCATGATAGTAATCCTAATAATTTCTGTGCACTTTCACGATCTGAGTAATGAACAGTTTTATTCGCAAGTACTTGGTAATCTTCATGTCCTTTACCTGCAAGCAAAATTATGTCGTTTTCACCTGCTTGAGATAACGCATACTGACAAGCATCAAAGCGGTCATGAATTATTTTTGCTACTTCTGGCTCATTTAAACCAACTAACATATCTTTCGTTATGATGCTCGGATCTTCAGAACGAGGGTTATCATCACTTAAAATGATCACATCAGCTTGCTGTTCAGCGATTCTGGCCATCATTGGACGTTTACCTGTATCTCTATCGCCACCGCAACCGAATATACACCATAACTTGCCACTACAATGAACTCGTAAGGCTTGCAATGCTTTATCAAGCGCATCAGGAGTATGGGCATAATCAACGACTATTTTTGCTTTTCCTTCTGAGCTAAAAAGTTCCATTCGTCCAATAACAGCACTTAATTTTGGTGCCGCCGCTTCTAATTCAAGAATGTCATAACCCAAAGACAGTAAAGTAGCGAAAGCAACGAGAATATTACTCGCATTAAACGCTCCGATTAATGGAACTGACAGGTTTGCACTTCCCCAATCAGAATTCAGAGATATTTGAATTCCATCCGTAGAATAAATGACAGAAGTTGCAAACACTTTTTTACCTGAATGGAAAGAAAGATTACCTTCGTTCAATGATACCCCGACAGCATTAGGCAATTCTTTTAACCAAGAAGCACCCACAGTATCATCGGCATTAATGATTGAATATTTAGGACTGTGAGAGGTAAACAACAGTTTTTTTGCTTCAGCATAATTTGCCATATCGCCATGATAATCTAAGTGATCACGACTTAAGTTAGTAAATACTGCGGCATCAAAATTTAAGGCATTAACACGCCCTTGAACCAACCCATGAGAAGATACTTCTAATGCGGTTAGCTTTGCCCCTATATTTTCAAGATCCGATAATGTCTGTTGGATCTCTATTGGGCTACCCGTCGTATTTAACGCAGGTTTCAGATCAGTTAATAACCCATTGCCAGTCGTCCCCATTACTCCCGCAGGCGTATTTAATAAAGTAGCCCACTGTGCAATGATCTGTGAAATGGTTGTTTTACCGTTAGTTCCCGTAATACCAACCAACTGCATTTTTCTCTGTTCAGCGTGATAAAAACGCCCAGCAACCGCGCTGAGTTTTATCGATAGCGCATCGAGATAAATAATAGGTGTTTGATCGATAAAACCGATGGTTCCCGTCTTATTAATCTCATCACTTTGAGCCAATACCGCCGATGCGCCTTGCTTAATCGCAACAGGGATAAACTGTCGGCCATCGACCGCGTGACCTTGAATCGCAACAAATAGGCAACCAGTGGTTACTTTGCGACTGTCCAATGTCATGGATGATATTTCTACGACTTGATTTAATTCACACCAAGGCAACAATAATTCAGATAACTGCATCATCCTTTTCCTAATTCAATACATCGATATGTTTTACGGTACTTTCGTCCGGCGCTACATTTAATATTTGCAGTGCATCTTTCATCACCTGCCCAAAAATAGGGGCAGCAACTTGCCCCGCATAATATTCATCGCCTTGCGGTTGGTTCACTATCGTCACCAAAGCAATACGAGGATTACTTACCGGAGCAACACCCGCAGTTACCGTCATATATTCATCACTGTAACCACCACGAACCGCTTTACGAGAGGTTCCGGTTTTCGCTGCAACTCGGTATCCAGGAACCGCCGCTTTAGTCGCAGTACCACCCGGTTGGGTTACTGTTTCCATCATCGCCAATACCGCTTTAGCGTGTTCACGATTAACCACTTGTTTACCCGGAATTGGTCCCGTCGTTTTCGTAATAGAAAGTGGACGATATTCACCATAAGCGCCCAGTGTTGCATACGCATGAGCTAATTGAATGGGAGTAACAGAAAGGCCATAACCAAATGCAAGAGTGGCAATTTCAAAATCAGACCAACGGCGGCGATCAGGGAATATACCCGTCGCTTCACCTATCAAATTTAATCCAGAAGGATCTGCCAAACCAACCGCACTGTATTCAGCCAATAGTTCTTGTAAGGGCATATTTAACGCCAAGTGCGCCACACCGATGTTACTCGATTTCTTTAAAATAGTAGTTAAATTCGCTTTACCCACTTTAGAACTATCACGAACTCGACTTCCACCAATGCGCATAATGCCATTACCGGTATCTACAATCGTATTTAGGTTTGCAGTACCACTATCAAGCGCCGCTAATACGACAAATGGCTTAACCGTTGAACCCGGCTCTAACGTATCGGTAATAACACGATTTCGCATTCTAAAGTTTTGTAACTGACTTCTGTCATTTGGGTTATAAGACGGGGCATTAACCATTGCTAATACTTCACCCGTTTTAATATCTATCATTACCACTGACCCAGACATAGCGCGATAGTCAGCAACTGCTTGTTTGATTGCTCGATAGGCAATCGCTTGTAAGCGTTGATCAATACTTAATGTTAATGGCTTACCTTCTTGCTTCTCTTTTAACGAAATATTTTCAACCACTCGGCCATAACGATCTTTTCGCACTGTACGTCGACCTGGTTCACCGGTTAACCAGCCATCATAGCTTCGCTCCACACCTTCAAGGCCGTGGCTATCAATCCCCGTAACACCAATAACGTGAGCACTGATCTCACCCGAAGGATAATATCGACGAGACTCTGCTTTCAAACCAATACCGGCGAGTTTTAACTTTCGAATATAAGCAGCAACCGCAGGGGAAATTTGACGCTGAAGATAGATAAAGCGGCGTTTTTTATTCTTTTCTATTTTGGAAAGTAATTCTGTACGCTTTAAACCGAGAACATCAGCCAGAGCATGCCATCGATCAACTTCAACTAAACCGCCCGCTTTATAGATCGCAACAGGATCAGCCCACACTGCATCAACAGGAACACTTACCGCAAGTTGTTCATCATTTCGGTCTGAAATAATACCGCGAGCGGAAGGCATTGCCTTAACTCGAATAGAACGCATATCGCCTTGTTTAATAAGGTTATCTGGTTCTATTACTTGGATATAAGCCGCACGAGCAATCAAAATAGCCAAGGCAAGAAAAACAAAAAAAACAATAACGCCAAAGCGCCACTGAATTAAAGTCGGTGGCGCTTTGCTTATACGTTTATTATTTGACTTTCTACTTGGTAATTTCATCGTAGTTTTATTATGACTTCTTTATCGGGTGCTGGTCGTTTCATGTTCAATTCATCAACAGAACGAGATTGGACCCGGCTATGCTCCGCTAATGCACTTTCTTCTAAAATCAAATTACGCCACTCACCATCTAAAATATCTTTTTCAAGTAATAAATTCTCTCGCTTAACGGCCATTTGACGAGTATTGTGCGTCGCCAATACAACACAAATAGCACTGAAAAAGATAAATATTAATAAAATCGTATGAAAACGGCCTACTCCAAACAGATCTAGACCAATCATCTTTGTTAAATTAGATGGTGTTGGGGTATTTTGACTCATAAGCGCTCAGCGATACGTAGAACTGAACTGCGTGAACGAACATTAACATCAACTTCATTAACGGTAGGTTTAATGGCTTTACCAATAGGCTTCATTTTTGCACTGCCTAATGCTTTAATTTGGTTTTCAGTCAAAGGAATACCATGAGGAACTTGTGGGCCTCTGCTTTCTTTACGAATAAAATGTTTAACCATGCGATCTTCTAATGAATGAAAGCTAATCACAGACAAGCGTCCACCTTCAGCAAACACATCAAGAGCGCCATTTAAAGCGGTATCAATCTCATCCAATTCACTATTAATATAAATACGGAATGCTTGGAAAGTACGAGTCGCAGGGTGCTTTTTCTCTTTAAAATTCTTAGGTGCAACATCAGAAATTAATTTAGCGAGTTGACCTGTACGAGTTAACGGCTCATTCTCTTCGTTATCACGGTAAGCAACAATACCTTTAGCAATGCGCCATGCGTGCTTATCTTCGCCAAACTCACGGATAACCCAAGTAATATCTTCAACATCGGCAGTCAATAACCATTGAGACACAGGCATTCCAGAGGTTGGATCCATACGCATATCTAATGGACCATCTTTCATGAAGCTAAAACCACGGTCTGCATCATCGAGTTGTGGTGATGACACACCTAAATCAAGTAAAACACCATCAATTTGCCCCACTAAACCTAACTCTTCAACATATCCTTTTAGACCAGAGAATGGTCCATGAATAATGTTGAATCGCGGATCTGTAATGGTTTTCGCTTCAGCGATTGCTTGAGGATCACGGTCAATACTGTACAAACGTCCGTTTTCACCTAATCGAGATAAGATTTGACGACTATGACCACCGCGGCCAAAAGTGCCATCAATATAGATACCATCAGGTTTAATCGCTAAACCATCAATAGATTCATGAAGAAGAACGGATACGTGTTGAAATTGTTCAGACATAGTGAGTATTTACTACCGTAATAATGAGAATAAGCAACTGAATTTTAGTTGAAAGTGTAAACTAAAAATGCAGTGATGTGTGTCAAATTAGTGATAATTCTAAACCAATGTAGCAGAAAGCACAAAGCCCACCATAAGACTACCGAAATAGTTTTATGGTGGGCTAAGTTAGGAGCCGACATATAAGCCGGGTTCTGTCCCGCTTGCGCGGTGGTAACCATTCGTCTAGGCCTGCAATCGCTCACAGGCTCAAGCAATCTACCCGCCCCCAAACACGAGCAATGCTATGCGAGGGCCTATTTGATCTTGCTCCGGGTGGAGTTTACCTTGCAACGTACTATTGCTAGACGCCCGGTGCGCTCTTACCGCACCCTTTCACCCTTACCTGTGCTTACTTCCCTATCCCGAAGAATAAAAGAAGATTAAGCCATCGGCGGTTTTCTCTCTGCTGCACTTGTCGTAGGCTTGCGCCTCCCAGGCGTTACCTGGCACCCTGCTCTATGGAGCCCGGACTTTCCTCCCCTCCACCAGTTTCCCGAAGGACTTGAATGAAGCAGCGATTACCGAGTCAGCTCCTGAAGCGAATGATATAAGAGTCAGTAAAAACTTACCACTCTTTTTCTCAATTCTCTTAATCTAAATGCTCTAAACCCCATTTATATAGGGCATTTTTCTTCACGCCATGTATTTCAGCTGCCATTGCTGCTGCTTTTTTAAGCGGAAGCTCTTTTACAAGAATAGAAACCGAGCGAGTGGCTTCAAACGGAAGTTCGTCTTTTGCTTCACTTCTAAATCCATGAATTAATAAAACCATCTCTCCACGCTTACGGTTTTCATCCTCTTTAACCCATTCAATCAATTCACCTAATGGCGCGCCATGAATGGTTTCGTATCTTTTTGTTAATTCACGAGCGAGAACCACGTGTCGATCAGCACCAAGTACCGTTAGCATATCGTCTAGTGAATCCATAATTCGATGTGGTGACTCATAAAAAATACACGTACGTTCTGCTTGAGCTATCTCTTCGAATTTATCTCTACGACCTTTACTTTTCGGAGGCAAAAAGCCTTCAAAACTAAATCGGTCAGAAGGTAAGCCAGCTGCTGACAATGCAGTAATAACAGCACAAGCACCTGGTAATGGAACAACATTGACATTTGCTTGACGACAACGATTCACTAGATGGTAACCTGGATCACTAATTAATGGCGTTCCCGCATCTGAGACAAGAGCAATAGATTTACCTTGTTGTAATTTACTGATCAACAGGTCTGCTTTATGCTGTTCGTTATGATCATGCAATGCAAATGTTTGACTAGATATGCCAAAATGAGACAATAATTTGCCTGTATGTCGAGTATCTTCAGCTGCGATTAAATCCACAGACTTTAGAACCTCTAAAGCGCGCTGCGTTATATCGCCTAAATTACCTATTGGCGTAGGAACAATGTATAAAGTTGCAGTCTCTACCACAGATAAATTGTGTTCTGTCATTTGTTTACTATCTCTTCTGCGATTAATATAGGAATATGAGTAGACATCACTATAATCAAAATAATATTTTAGCTGTTCGGGTGATTAGCATCCATAGTAACAACAGCCCTTTTAAGTAGGACCAGTATATTACCCATGGCAAATATGACCCTTAGAAAGAACAGTGTAACACGCCTTATTGCTCCTGTAGCCTTAGCGCTAACTTTAGCTGCGTGTTCGAGTTCCCCAAAAACTCCCGAACGCCTCGATATAACGCAATCACCAGCAGAAACCAGCAGCGCGTATATTTTAAAAGCAGATCAACAGCAAGGTACTCTACAAACTGATTTTTTAATAATGGCATTAAAAGCGTCAGTACAAGAGCAGAATTTTGAGTTATCAAGTAGATTGCTAACACGCTTGTCTGGCCTACAATTATCCCCAAGCCAGACTGCAGAAGTGCAATTAAATCATGCTTCCATGCTGAAAAAACAAAATAAATATGAAGAAGCCCTTCAGGTTCTAAACTTCCAAGAATGGTGGAAAATAGAAAATAAACAATGGATTAGTTATTACAAATTGCGTCATGAATTGTATCTATTTAATGGTGACAATCTTAATGCTGCAAGAGAACTAATCAATCTTGATTCATATACACCAGAAGATAGAAAACAACAACTTTGGGATCAAGTGTGGACAAACATCTCATCACTAAATAGTGCTAACCTTCAAGATGTAAAATTAGATGAGAGCGAAACGAATCTTCATGGTTGGGTTCAATTAGCAACTTATTTAGATACGTTAAAGCACTCACCAACTCGTCTTCAAGAAGCATTAAATGAATGGCTACAAACAAATCCAACTCATCCGGCCGCAACTTATACTCCACAAGAAGTGTTAGATATTCTTGCTCTTGAGATTACCCGTCCTGAAAATGTTGCATTACTTCTTCCTTTATCTGGACGCTTTGGTCCTCAAGGTATTCGTGTTCGTGACGGCTTCATTAATATGATGATGGAAGATAAAGAACGTGGGGAGTTTACCACTCTAAAAATCATTGATACTGAAATCACACCGATGGCAGAGATTATGACGACTTTAGAGCAAGAAAAAATTCAATTTGTTGTCGGTCCTCTAGTTCGCAGCAAGATAGAAGAATTTCAATCGCTAAATGAAAAAAACATTGCTCAACTCGCCCTTAATATTCCAAGTGAAATTGATGTAGAGAAAAACAGCTGCTACTTTACCTTGTCCCCAGAGCAAGAAGCTGAACAGGCAGCAATTCACTTATTTGAACAAGGGCATAAACACCCATTATTTCTAGCTCCGCAAGGAACGATGGGAGAACGCCTTAGCCAAGCATTTAGTGACAAATGGTACCAATTAACAGCGAAAAAACCGGCAATTAGTTATTTTGGTAATAAATCACAATTACAACAAAAAGTTAATAGTGTTTTCGGACTAGAAAGTAGCCAAGCTCGAATCTACCAGATGAATGCTTTAACAAATATTGAATTAGAATCGCAACCTCGTAGCCGCCGTGATATTGATGCTGTATACATGGTTGCTAAAAGTAGTGAGCTCGTTTTATTAAAGCCATTTATTGATGTTGCTATTAACCCAGGTATTACGCCACCTAAACTTTATGCTAGCTCTCGCAGTAATAGTGGGCGCCAAACGAAGTTAGTCGAAATTCACGGCATTGAATTTAGCGATATCCCATTACTAATAAGTGAAGACCATAATTTTAAAAAACAATATGATGAACTTTGGCCAAACAGTAGTAATGGCGAGACTCGACTTCACGCACTAGGTATGGATGCTTATCAATTAATCACCGAATTACCACAAATGAAAGTGGTCGAAGATTACCAAATGAATGGTAAAACAGGCGAGCTTAGCATTAATAAAGAGTGCGTTATTCAACGACAAATTAGTTGGGCGACTCATGGAGAAAAAACTGAATAAACGCGCGACAGGTGAATACTATGAGTTGATGGCACAACGTTACTTAGAAAAGCATCAACTCACATTCATCGAACGTAATTTCCATTCAAAAACCGGAGAACTTGATCTTATTATGCGAGATCGAGATTCTTTCGTTTTTGTTGAAGTAAAATATCGAGCATCTTCAAATTACGGTTCTGCTCAAGAAATGGTAACATGGCAAAAACAACGTAAGTTACAACGAACCGCTCTCTTCTGGCTAATGAAAAATGGCCTCTCGGTTGAACACTCATCTTTTAGATTTGATGTAGTTGCTATCCACTCACAAGGTCAGGACATCAACTGGATCAAAAATGCAATTGTTGAAGGGTAAACAATGCTAGAACACATCAAAGAAAGCTTTACTGAAAGTATTCAAATTCAAATCGCGGCAGCTGAAGCGCTTCCTGATCATATAATGCATGCTTCTCAAGCGATGGTTGCAACCTTATTAAATGGCAATAAGATTTTATGTTGTGGTAATGGTGGTTCTGCATCTAACGCACAGCAATTCGCATCATGTTTATTAAATCGCTTTGAAACAGAACGTCCGAGCTTACCTGCGATGGCGCTCACCGCAGATACTTCAACGTTAACAGCAATTGCCAATGATTATAATTACGCTGAAATCTTTTCTAAGCAAGTCAGAGCTCTAGGTCAACCTGGGGACATTTTACTTGTTCTTTCTACTAGTGGTAATAGCCAAGACATCCTAAAGGCGATGGAAGCAGCGGTAAGCCGTGATATGACAATTATTGCACTTACTGGTATGGATGGAGGGGTCATGGCTGGTTTACTCGGTGAATCAGATGTAGAGATTAGAATCCCATCTCATCGAGTTGCTCGCATTCAAGAAGTCCATCTTTTAACTTTACATTGTATTTGTGATCTTGTTGATCAGGTTCTTTTCCCACAACATACTGAGTAATTATTCCTATGAAACTAGTAAAACTAAGCGCACTTTTACTTTCTGCTGTTTTATTACAAGGTTGCGCCGGTTTATTTATCGCAGGGGCCGCTACAACCGCCTCTGTGGTAACAGACAACCGCTCAATGAAAGGTCAACTCTCTGATAAAAATTTATCATTAGAAGTAACCGGACTAGCCAATAAATCGCCTTATCAGTATAACATGCGAGTAAATGCGATTGCCTATGATGGAAAAATACTTCTAATGGGGCAAGCTAAAGATGCCGAAATAAATCAAAAGTTTGAGTCACAAATTAAAGCAATGAGTGGTGTTAATACCGTTTATAACCAAATTCGAATTCGCCCTTTATTAACGTTTACACAAGTGAATAACGACAGTTGGATTACAACAAAAGTGAAATCATCTTTACTTGCAAAGTCTGAATTAAATGGCATTAAAGTAAGTGTATTTACAGAGGCTCAAGAAGTATTTTTAGTCGGATTTGTGACAGAAGAGCAAGGTGATATTGCTGCTGATGTAGCTCGTAATATTACAGGTGTAAAAGGTGTTATAAAAGCCTTTGAATACGGGCAAGGCGGCAGCGTAGAAAAATAACATTTCAAATCAATAATATAGAACGAATAAAAAAGCCTGCATAATGCAGGCTTTTTAGTACAATTAATTTAATAGCTGAAACTATTTAACTACTCGTAAACTTGGACGACCAGTAGGGCGTGGGGACTCAATTTTATCTTCTACCGAAGTACTGAGTTCTGAAGTTGGACTTAACATCTCTTCTTCAAAAACACCTTCATTAGACGTTAATTCATAAGCATCTTCTGGCTCAAACATAGTCCCTGCACCATTTTCACGGGCATAGATAGCTTGAATTGCATAAAGAGGGAGAATTAATGAGTGTGGACGACCACCGAAGCGAGCGTTAAATGTTACCGCTTCATTACCCATTTCTAAATTACCAACAGAGTGTGGTGCTACGTTTAAAACGATTTGACCATCTTGAACAAACTCTTCTGGAACTCGAACACCATTCATTGTTGCATCAACAACAAGATGAGGTGTTAACTCATTATCCACTATCCATTCATAGAAAGCTCGTAACAAGTATGGGCGACGCGGCATCATTGAACTCATATCCATTAGTTAGTTAGACGCATTTCACGCTCAGCTTCTGTTAACGAAGCTAGGAATGAATCACGTTCAAATACACGGCTCATATAAATTTTAAGTTCTTTTGCACCAGGACCTGATAATTCAATACCCATTGATGGCAAACGCCATAATAACGGAGCTAAATAACAGTCAACTAGGCTAAACTCATCACTCATAAAGTAAGTGTATTCAGCAAAAATTGGACCTAACATTAATAAGTCATTACGCAGCTTTGCACGAGCGGCTTCAGCTTCTTCAAAAGAACCACCTTCAACAATCTTTGCTAATGAATACCAGTTAGTTTCAACACGGTGCATCATTAAACGGCTGTTACCTCGAGCGACAGGGTAAACAGGCATCAATGGCGGATGAGGAAAACGCTCATCTAAATATTCCATGATGATATTTGAGTTGTATAAAGCAAGCTCACGATCAACTAGTGTAGGTACAGTTTTGTAAGGGTTTAACTCTACAAGTTCTGCAGGCAAGTTGGATGGTTCAACCAATTCAACTTCAACACTTACTCCTTTCTCAGCCAATACAATGCGTACTTGGTGACTGTACATGTCAGAAGCGTCTGAAAAAAGCGTCATTACTGAGCGTTTGTTGGCAGCAACAGCCATTGAGCCCTCCGGTATTTATCTAAGGAGCAAAAAGCACCATTTTCTGGTGCCAGTCAGCTAATTTTTTTATAACATTCGTATAAAAATAAATAGTGACACAAAAACAATGGAGGCAGAGCCTCCATTGCATACAATTAACGACCTAGAATATCACGATTAATGGACATCGCGCCAATATTCTTTCTTAAGTAAATAACAAACAAAAGCGAATATCACTAGGAACCCCATCACCCACCAACCTAAACGATGACGCTCAAGCTGAACTGGATCACCTGAATACTCCAAGAAATTAACTAAATCGCGCACAGAGTCATCAAACTCTCCGACCGTTAACTCACCAGTACCATCAGATTCCACACCAATAACCGTTTTATGTTCAACACCATCAACAACAGTGGTTTCATAAATAGGGGTTGTTACGCCTTGCATTTCTTGAAGAACGTGCGGCATACCTACACTTGGGAATACCATGTTATTCACACCAAATGGACGTGTTGGGTCAGCATAGAACGTGCGTAAATAGGTATATAACCAATCAGTACCACGAACGCGAGCCACAAGCGTTAGGTCCGGTGGCGGAGCACCAAACCAATTAGCAGCCTGTTTTTCTGGAATCGCATTTTCCATCAAATCACCAATTTTGGCATTTGGATCAAAAACAAGATTATCCATCATTAAGTCAACAGGGATCCCAAGATCTTCCGCTACTCTTCCATAACGTTGGTATTGAGTTGAATGACAACCTGCGCAATAGTTCATAAATAACTTGGCACCATTTTGAAGTGATGCTTGGTCACGGATATCATTATTTGCTTTATCTAATGGGACGCTCGCTCCAGCAGCCATTGCCATTGATGGCAACAAAGCAAAAAGTACTAAAATCAACTTTTTCATTTGAATGTCACCCTTTCTGGTAATGGTTTTGTTTTTTCATTTTTACTGTAAACAAACAAAAGAACAAAGAACATAAAGTAAGTTAAGCTGAATATCTGAGCTAGCAATGTATACAGTGACGTTGCAGGTAATGAACCCAAAACACCAAGAGCAATAAAGCTCACTGTAAATTGCGCAATATTAAGTAAATGCAACTTACTACGGTAACGGTACGACCTTACTTTACAGCGATCCAACCAAGGAAGAAGGAACAGCACAACAATTGAAGCACCCATAGCTGCAACACCGATTAACTTATCAGGAACAGCACGCAAGATTGCATAAAATGGAGTGAAGTACCACACAGGGGCAATATGCTCTGGCGTTTTCAGTGGATTTGCTGCTTCAAAGTTTGGTCCTTCTAAGAAGTAACCACCCATTTCAGGATTAAAGAATAATACATAACAAAAGAAGAATAAGAAGCCAGCAACACCGATCATATCTTTTACCGTTCCATAAGGATGGAAAGGAACTGAATCAATAATGTTGTACTTCTTCGTATAATACTCATGGAATTTAAATTGAGTTTTATGCTCACCCTTGTCATCTTTCGCTTTTGGTTTTTTAAGTTCAATCCCATCTGGGTTGTTTGACCCTACTTCATGCAAAGCAAGAACATGTAGAACAACTAAAAGCAATAAGACAATCGGCAAAGCGATAACGTGTAAGGCAAAGAAACGGTTGAGCGTCGCACCCGAGATAACATAATCACCACGGATCCACAGTGTTAAATCATCACCAATAACAGGGATAGCACCAAACAGAGAGATAATAACTTGAGCTCCCCAGTAAGACATTTGTCCCCATGGTAATAAATACCCCATGAAAGCTTCAGCCATTAACACTAAGAAAATCAACATACCAAATAACCACAACAGTTCACGTGGCTTCTGATAAGAGCCGTAAATTAAACCGCGGTACATATGAAGATAAACCACAACAAAGAAAGCTGACGCCCCAGTGGAGTGCATATAACGTAATAGCCAACCGTAATCGACATCACGCATGATGTATTCAACAGAAGCAAATGCCCCCTCTCCAGAAGGAACATAATTCATTGTTAACCAAATACCCGTAATTAACTGATTAACGAGTACAAGCATTGCTAATGAGCCAAAAAAGTACCAAAAGTTAAAGTTTTTCGGCATTGGATATTCAGATAAATGCTTTTTATAGGCATTCATTGCAGGTAGACGTTTTTCTACCCAATCAAGTAATGGTTGCATTAGGCTTCCCCTCCGTCATCAACCCCAATTAGGATACGAGTATCACTAAGGTACATGTGTTTTGGCACCACGAGATTCAATGGTGCAGGTACGCCTTGAAATACTCGACCTGCCATATCAAATTTAGACCCATGGCATGGACAGAAGAAACCAGAGTTAACTCCTTTAACTTGCTCACTAAAACTGTCAGGTAAATAGGTAGGTGAACAACCAAGATGAGTACAAATACCAACGGCTAAAAATATCTCAGGTTTAATTGAGCGATATGCATTCTGTGCATATTGAGGTTGCTGCTCTTCGCCTGAAGAAGGATCTCTAAGTTGTCCGTCAATTTCAGTTAATGATTGCAGAAGTGCTTCTGAACGACGAACTACCCATACAGGCTTACCTCGCCACTCAACACGAACCATTTGTCCGTTTTCAAGTTTACTAATGTCGACTTCTACCGGCGCACCAGCGGCTTTCGCTCGCGCACTCGGGTTCCAAGATTTAATAAAAGGTACGGCCACCGCTGCAGCTCCTAAACCACCAACAACAGCTGTTGTTGCAGTCAAGAAACGACGTCGACCATTACTCACTGGCGCATTGCTCATCCAACTTTCTCCCATGTGCTCTTTATATAGTTTTTATTATGTCCATACATTGTCGAGCTACGGCTAACTTTTTAAGGTGTGATACAACAGAATATTGATGTCCAAAGCTTTAAATAAAAGCTAATAACTTGTTCATTATTATTACACCGTTGTTTTAACCCATAAATGATAAAGAAATCCTTACTTTTTGACAAGGTAAAGCTACTTTTTTGCAACATTTGTGAACTAGATTTACTTTTTACGTCGAGATAGGAGAAATGATAAGAAAAGAGGAAAGGATTCAAGGACTAAAGATGTTTACACCTCACAAAAACAAAAAAAGCCCAGCATAAATGCTGAGCTTTTTCCACAATAACCAAAGTAGCTTTGAAACAAAGCCACTTGGTAAGCGTAATATTAACGCTTAGAGAATTGTGGTTTCTTACGTGCTTTACGTAGACCAACTTTCTTACGTTCAACGCAACGAGCGTCACGCGTAACATAGCCAGCAGCACGTAGTGCAGGACGTAATGTTTCATCGAATTGCATAAGCGCACGTGTGATACCGTGACGGATCGCACCAGCTTGACCAGAAATACCACCACCAGAAACAGTGATGAATAGGTCTAGTTTATCAGTCATTTCAACTAGCTCTAGAGGTTGGTTAACAACCATACGTGCTGTTGGACGACCAAAGTAAACTTCAAGGCTACGCTTGTTGATTACGATGTTGCCAGTACCCGGTTTGATAAAAACACGAGCTGCTGAACTTTTACGGCGACCAGTGCCGTAGTATTGATTCTCTGCCATTGCCATGATCCTCGGTTAAATGTCTAGTACTTGTGGTTGTTGAGCACTGTGGTTATGTTCAACGCCAGCGTAAACTTTAAGTTTACGGTACATAGCACGACCAAGAGGACCACGTGGAAGCATACCTTTAACAGCTAATTCAATAACCATTTCAGGTTTACGATCAATCAGTTTCTCGAAAGAAATAGATTTTAGACCGCCTGGGAACTCTGAGTGGCGGTAGTAGATCTTGCCAGCTGCTTTGTTACCAGTTACGCGAACTTTCTCTGCGTTGATAACGATGATGTAATCACCAGTATCTACGTGAGGAGTGTATTCTGCTTTATGCTTGCCACGTAGGCGAGATGCGATTTCAGTTGCGATACGACCAAGAGTTTTCCCTTCAGCGTCTACAACATACCAGTCACGCTTTACAGCGGCTGGTTTAGCAACGAAAGTTTTCATGCTAATGATACCCGTTATTAAATAAATTCACTGATTAGGAGCTTTCGCTCCCACTGTATATTTTCGAGCCCAGTCATCACCCCTTCGAGTGGTTGGCACTCTTGGCTATTAAGCCAGTACAGTAACGGTGGGTCGGAGGATTATAGTGAAGCATGAAGAAAAAATCACCTTTTTTTTGAAGATTTTTCACATATCAGTAAAAAGCATTAAAAAAAATGAAATTTGAGCCTTATCACACTAAATAAATACGTTAACAAAAGAAAATTATCTCATTTCGACTAAGATAAATGTTCTTTTGCTAGATACTCATGGCTTTGCATTTCAATCAACCTTGACTGACAACGTTTAAATTCAAAGGTTAATCGTCCATTTTGATATAAATCAGCTAATTGGACTTCCGCTGAAATGATTAATTTCACGTTTCGATCATAAAACTCATCAACCATGGCAATAAAACGACGAGCCGCATCGTCATTGAGCTCTCCCATGACCTTAACGTTAGAAAGAAGAACCGTATGGTACAAACGAGACAATTCAATGTAATCATGTTGACTGCGCGCACTTTCACATAAAGAAATGAATTCAAAATGCACAACCCCATCACCTTCCGCATTTACGGGCAATATCCGATGATTAATTTCTATCTCTTTTTCTTCATGTTCTGTTTCTGACGTTAACCGATGGAAATAATCCAACATGTTTTGTTGAGCGAAGCTGTCGAGAGGGAAATGATAGATTTCCGCTTGCTCTAACGTTCTTAAGCGATAATCAATGCCACTGTCCACATTAACAATCTGGCAGTGTTGTTCGATCAACGTAATAGCAGGAATAAAGCGCGCTCTTTGCAACCCATTTCGATATAGGTCCTGAGGGATGATATTTGATGTGGCAACAAGAGTAATACCTCGTTCAAATAATGCTTCTAATAATGTCGCTAATATCATTGCATCGGTAATATCAGAAACGAAGAATTCATCGAAGCAAATAATATCAGTTTCTTGCTTAAATTTATCAGCCACGATCAGCAATGGATCCGCTTGTTGTTTAAGTTCACCAAGCTCATCATGCACTCGCTGCATAAACCGATGGAAGTGCACTCGCATTTTACGTTCAGTAGGTAAAGCATCGTAAAAAGTATCAACTAGGTACGTTTTTCCTCTCCCTACCCCTCCCCAAAAATACAATCCTTTTTCTGGAACCACTTGTTGAGGTTCTTTTTTTCTAAAAATATGCCTCCATGTTTTTTTAACATCAGTTAAAGGAACTTTTGGTTCAGTTAAGCGTCGATATAACTCATCTAAATGTTCAACCGCCTGTTGTTGAGCATTATCATGATGAAAGTTGTCCTGTTGTAAATCGAGATTATATTTTTCTAATGGTGTCATCAGTTTTAATCTTTTCTTTTGTTGATTGACTGGCTTCATAGTAGCATGATCTCAATACACTCGATGAGTGGGCTAACTCACAGTTACGTCGACTCATCACTCTAAATAAATGATAAGGAGCACTTCATGGCTTGGACCTATGCCTTAATTGGCTTAGCCGTTGGTATTATTATTGGTTTTATAATTTCTCGAGTTACGGTACCTGGTATCAAAGAACAAAAATCATTAAAACAAGATTTAGAAAAATCAAAATATGAATTAGAACAATACCGACAAGAACTTGTAGACCACTTCGCTACAAGTGCAACAATGTTAGAAGCATTAGCTAAAGACTTTAATAAAATGTATGACCATATGGCTGCGACCTCAAAAGAACTCATGCCTAACTTACCAGAACAAGATAACCCATTTTCAGCTCGTTTAGATGAAATGACACTTTCGCCTGAGCTGAACAAAAAAGTCGCTCATATAAAAGAAGAAGTAAATAAACAACCAAAAGATTATGCAAATGGTGCAACTGGTCTATTTAAAGATGAGTCCGTTGTCGAGAGTAGCGTAAAAAAAGAAGATAAAATCGTATAGCATCTCTATTATTACGATCTTTCATGAAGGTTTCTCAATCATATATACTCGTTACTTACAGTAGTATGTTTTGATACTGAAACCTTTATTCATTTTTAATCCATTAAATTTACCGATTCAATCCCAAATTCAATCCCTACTTTTTATAGACGTTCAATGTTATCCTAACTCACTATTTTTGGATTTTTAAAGGTTAGGAAGGCAATGCTTTCATTCTTATTGCGCTCAGCTATTATTGGTACCGTAACCGCTACAGTACTACTATTTGCATTTCCTAATCTTCGCTCATCAATTACCACAGAACAAAATCCCACAGAACAAAATGCACAACAAATTAGTAATCAAATTTCATTTAATTACGCAGTTCGCCGCGCAGCACCGGCTGTCGTTAATATTTATAGTCGAAAATACAACGATAAAGATCGTTTACGTTTAGATACTGAAGGATTAGGATCTGGGGTTATTGTTAGTGATAAAGGCTATATTATTACTAATTATCATGTCGTTGCAGATGCTGACCAAGTAATTGTAGCCCTTCAAGATGGTCGTTTGTTTAATTCACAGTTGGTTGGTAAAGATAAGCGAACCGATCTCGCTGTTCTTCAAATTAAAGATACTAATCTTCCTGTCATCCCCTTAAACCCTAATTACCAAGCCGATATTGGTGACGTAGTATTGGCGATTGGCAATCCTTATAATTTAGGACAAACCACTACATTTGGTATTATTTCTGCAACCGGTCGTGCTGCACTAAGTTCAGATGGCACGCAAGGGCTCATTCAAACAGATGCCGCAATTAATCGCGGTAATTCAGGTGGAGCGCTCGTCAATACTCGAGGAGAATTAGTCGGAATCAATACAGCTTCATTCCAACAAACTACAGAACTCGAAACCTATGGTATTTCTTTTGCAATACCTTACGCTCTTGCCGATAAAATAATGCGCCGTCTCATTGCTGATGGCCAAGTTATTCGTGGTTATATTGGTATTGATGGCCGTGATATTAATCCGGCAATGGCTCGCCTAATGAATGCCGATAACATTAACGGTATTTTAGTTTTAGGTGTCTCGCCAAATAGCCCAGCTGAAAAAAGTGGTATTGAAACACAAGATATTATTACCAGTATTGATGGGAAAAGTGTTCTTAATCGACAAAATGTCACTGATATCGTCACTGAACTTCGCCCTGGAACCGAAGTAGATGTTGATATTATTCGGAAAGGTGTCGCTCAAATTATCAAGGTGACTATTGAAGAGTCACCCTCAAATTAACTCATTTTAATTTTAATCAAAAAAATAGCGCATTCATCATGCGCTATTTTTATATTCAGCTATTAAACTTATTAATTATTATTCACTGTCTTCTATCGAAGTACTTTCACCATTTATATCAATTCGAGTCACTCGTTGTAAACCTCTAGGTAATAAGCTGCCACGACGACCACGTTCACCTCTAAAGTTATCAAGATCAGTTGATTTCAAACCTAACTTACGCTTACCAGCATACAAGGTAATTGTTGCACCTTGCGGTAAAGGTAATAAGTGAGATAAGAATTCATCACGAGATTTAGACCGTGCAGCTGGAATATTAATAATTTTATTTCCTTTACCTTTGCTTAATTGAGGTAAATCTTTAATTGGAAATAATAACATCCGCCCTTCATTGGTAATCGCTAAGATTTCATCATTATCTAAGTCAGCAACGGTTTCAGGGTTCATCACTAAAGCATTTTCAGGAAGAGTCAGTAATGTTTTACCGTTTTTGTTTTTCGATAATAAATCACTACCTTTACAGACAAAACCATAACCCGCATCAGAACTGATTAACCACGTTTGATCTTCTTCCCCCATAATCACATGCGTAATTTGGCTGCCAGCAGTAATATTTAGACGACCTGTAATTGGCTCACCTTGGCTTCTTGCTGACGGTAATGTATGTGATTCAAGCGCATAACTTCGTCCATTATTACTGATAAATACCGCTGGTGCATTACTTTTGCCATGAGCATGAGTAAGGTATTTATCACCGGATTTAAAGTTTAGCGTTTTTGGATCAACCTCATGGCCTTTTGCATGACGTATCCAACCTTTATCAGAAAGAATAACCGTAATCGCTTCACTTGGGATTAGATCTCGTTCGGTCATTGCTTTCGCTTCTTCACGTTCAATTAATGGAGAGCGACGATCATCACCAAACTTTTCAGCATCGGCTAAGATTTCTTTCTTAATTAATGTACTTAAACGACGCTCAGAACCCAACAGTTTCTCAAGTTGATCACGCTCTTTCGCTAATTCATCTTGCTCACCACGGATCTTAATCTCTTCCAGTTTTGCTAACTGACGAAGTTTAATCTCTAAAATGGCTTCAGCTTGAATCGCGGTTAAATCAAAGCGAGTCATTAACTCGTGTTTAGGATCGTCTTCTGTACGAATAATTTCGATAACTTCATCGATATTCAAATACGCAGCAAGTAAACCATCTAAAATATGCAAACGCGCTAATATTTTATCCAGACGATGCTGCAGACGTTTACGTACCGTGGTGCGACGGAATTCAATCCATTCATTAAGAATGCTAACTAAACCCTTCACCTGTGGACGTAAATCCAAACCAATCATATTCAAGTTTACACGGAAACTCTTTTCAAGATCCGTTGATGCAAACAGATGATTCATTAATGGTTCGGCTTCAATACGATTTGAACGAGGAACAATCACGATACGTGTCGGGTTTTCGTGATCCGATTCATCACGAAGATCGTCTACCATTGGTAACTTCTTCGCTCGCATTTGATTGGCAATTTGTTCTAATAACTTACTGCCCGACACTTGATGTGGCAATGCAGTAATAACAATATCACTGCCTTCTTTATGCCACACTGCGCGCATTTTGACGCTGCCTCGACCCGTACTGTAAATCTTCTTAATATCAGAATGCGATGTGATGATTTCCGCTTCTGTTGGATAATCTGGGCCTTGGATAAAGTTCATCACTTCATCTAAATCCGCTTTTGGATTATCCAATAAATGCACGGTCGCATTCGCAACTTCACGTACATTATGAGGAGGGATATCTGTCGCCATACCAACCGCGATTCCCATAATACCGTTCAGTAATATATGAGGCAGACGTGCTGGTAAGATTTTTGGCTCTTTCATCGTCCCATCAAAGTTGGGCTGCCAATCAACCGTACCTTGGCTTATCTCACCAAGTAATACATCGGCAAACTTAGACAGTTTTGATTCTGTATAACGCATTGCGGCGAACGACTTAGGGTCATCTGGAGCCCCCCAGTTGCCTTGACCATCAACCAATGGATAACGATAAGAAAAAGGTTGAGCCATTAATACCATTGCTTCATAACACGCAGAATCACCATGTGGGTGATACTTACCGAGTACATCACCAACCGTACGTGCCGATTTTTTGTATTTTGCATTCGCAGACAAACCTAATTCAGACATCGCAAAAATAATACGACGTTGAACCGGTTTTAAACCATCACCAATATAAGGTAACGCGCGATCCATGATTACGTACATGGAGTAATTTAGATAAGCGTCTTCTGTAAACTTGCGCAGCGGCAGCTGTTCAACACCTTCTAAGGACATTTCTGCACTCATTTGTTATACCTCTGCCAGATCGCCATTAGATTGTAACCAAGCTCGACGATCGTCAGCACGTTTTTTACCTAAAAGCATATCCATCATTTCATTAGTTTTTTCATCATCATCAATGGTCAGTTGAACAAGACGACGGGTGTTTGGATCCATGGTTGTTTCACGAAGTTGAAGTGGGTTCATCTCACCCAATCCTTTAAATCGTTGAACATTAATTTTTGCACGTTTATTACTTAAACGATCTAACACACCTTCTTTCTCTGCCTCATCAAGAGCGTAGAAAACTTCTTTACCACAGTCGATACGATACAGTGGCGGCATTGCCACATAGACGTGACCAGCACGAACTAAAGACGTGAAGTGTTTTAGATATAAAGCACATAACAATGTTGCGATATGAAGACCATCTGAATCGGCATCGGCTAAGATACACACTTTACCGTAACGTAATCCCGATAAATCGTCTGAATCAGGATCAATACCTAACGCGACTGAAATATTGTGTACCTCTTGAGAGGCTAACACTTGATCCGCAGAGACTTCCCACGTATTAAGAATTTTACCACGTAATGGCATTACCGCTTGGAATTCACGGTCACGAGCTTGCTTAGCAGATCCACCGGCCGAGTCCCCTTCCACTAAGAAAAGTTCGGTACGAGCTAAATCTTGAATTGAGCAATCGGTTAATTTACCTGGTAACGTAGGGCCTGATGCAATTTTCTTACGGACGACTTTTTTCGCAGCACGCATACGACGATGGGCGTTAGCAATACACGCCTCTGCTATCAACTCTGCAATTTGTGGTTTTTCGTTCAACCATAAACTAAAGGCATCTTTAACCACACCAGATATAAACGCAGCACATTGGCGCGATGATAAACGTTCTTTGGTTTGACCCGCAAACTGTGGATCTTGCATCTTAACCGACAAGACGTAAGCACAACGATCCCAAATATCATCTGCGGTTAATTTGACTCCGCGTGGAAGCAAGTTACGGAATTCACAAAACTCACGCATTGCATCAAGAAGTCCTTGGCGCATCCCATTTACGTGTGTACCGCCTTGCGCAGTAGGAATAAGATTAACGTAACTTTCAGAAACTAATTCTCCACCTTCAGGTAACCACGTAACCGCCCAATCAGCCGCCTCGCCTTTACCTAAAAATGCACCAGTGAATGGAATTTCAGGTAATAGGGTATAACCCGCAACACCTTCTAAAAGATAATCTTTTAAACCATCTTCATAACACCATTGGTATTCTTTATCGTTTACTTTATCTTTAAAAACAATTTCTAAACCCGGACATAATACTGCTTTGGCTTTTAAATTATTAACAAGGCGAGAAACCGAAAATTTAGGGGAATCAAAGTAACTGGTATCCGGCCAAAAATGCACACTGGTACCACGATTACGTCGACCACAAGTGCCAACGACAGTTAAGTCAGATACTTTTTCGCCATGCTCAAATGCAATTTCATAGATTTCGCCATCACGACGCACAGTGACTTCTACACGTTTTGATAAGGCATTTACTACTGAAATACCAACTCCATGTAAACCACCTGAGAATTCGTAATTTTTCCCTGAAAATTTACCACCAGCATGAAGCTTACATAAAATAAGCTCCACCCCTGAGATTTTCTCTATAGGGTGAATATCTACAGGCATACCACGCCCGTCATCAATAACTTCAAGTGATTGATCAGCGTGTAAGATTACTTCAACTTTTTTCGCATGTCCGGCTAAAGCTTCATCGACACTGTTATCTATAACTTCTTGCCCTAAATGGTTAGGGCGAGAGGTGTCGGTGTACATACCAGGACGGCGACGAACGGGCTCAAGGCCATTTAGAACCTCAATGGCTCCTGCATTATATTGTTCAGTCATATCTCGGAAGGCTTCTTAAAATTTGTTACATAGTCTGAAAGGGAGGAAGGAAAGTCAAGTAATCGACTCTATTCCTCTTTAAATATGTGGCTTTGTATTAAAGATTGTATAGTTAGTGTGTGTTCACTGTAGATAAACAGTAACTATAAATTTAGAAATTGAATTATTTGTTCTGGATAGCGTTCAAAATCTACAAAACTGTGATCGCCGCCTTTTTCTACTATTTGTTTGCTTTGTGCGTATTTCTCAACAGCCTGACGATAATCTAAAACTTCATCACCTTCTTGCTGTAATAACCACAGATCTTCTGGTGAAGTAAGGGTCGCTATTGCTAATGCTTGTAACTCAGCCATATGCTTCGCTTCAAGAAAATACGTTTCATTCGTGTAAGGGTTAACTTGTTTACCTAAATAATCCGCTAACAACTCGTCAGGTTTAATCGCCGGATTAACTAGGACGGCTTTATAACCATATTGATCATGTAACCATGTTGATAAATACCCACCAAGTGAACTTCCTACTAAACCAATCGTATAGTCAGATCTATATTCTTCAATTAGATTCACTAAAAATTCAGCGGCTTCTTTAGGATAAGAAGGCAAGCGTGGGGTTATAACGCGAATATCAGGACGCTCATTTTTACAATAACGACTCATGATCTGAGCTTTATGTGACAATGGGGAACTGTTAAAACCATGAATGTACAATAATAAACTTGGCTTTTTCATCTTAATATCCTCCTGCATCAGCATCCGCTGAAAAATCACTATGTGCTAGGCGGTGCACTTCTGTATCAATATCACCATTTGGCAGCAAGTTTAAAATTCTCCAGCCTGGTGATTGAGAATCTAATGCAAAATCATCAGAATCAGGAAGGAATTGCACGCAGGTTGATGGTGTAGCAAGTAAGCGAACCCCATTAATCATTAGATCCAATTCCTGATGAATATGACCACATACAACGCCTCGAACATTAGTATGTTTAGCTATAATACTCCACAGGTGCTCATTATCTTTTAATTTATGCTGATCAAGCCATGCGCTACCAGCAGGTAGAGGATGATGATGCAGTAAAATCAAGGAGTGCCGATCTGGATTCAGGGAAAGAGCATTATCTAATAGGTCTAATTGCTCAATAGATAAAAAGCCATGAGGAACACCAACTACTTGGCTATCTAAGATAATTAATTGCCAATTAAGACCAATAAGCACATGTTCAGAGGATTTAATTTGAGGAGATGGTAATACTCCTCCCATACTAGGTTTATAGTCGTGATTCCCAGGCAACCAATAACATGGCTTCTTTAATGGCTTGATGCCATTTACAAAATGTTGATAAGATTGAACGGTATGATCTTGAGAAATATCACCAGTGGCTAAAATTGCATCAAAATCAGGAGTCAACAACTGTACCTGTTCAACTACGCTTTGAAAGCTATATAGCGTAGGTATGCCAAGTAACGCCCCATCTTCGGGCGCAAATAAGTGAGTATCAGTTATCTGTAACAACCGTATTAGGTCGCTTTTATTATTGAGTAGTGTTTCAGAGAGCAAAATAGCTACAACCTTTAAATTCTTTTCTAAAAAATGGGTTCTTGGCTTATTCCATTTTTTAAACAAAACGTCAGCCAGTCACTTAAAAACTGGTTTAATTGGTGCTTCTCATCTTTTTGAAGCATCTTTCCATTTGGGTAATCATACTTTGCTTTAATATATGTAAGCTGTTGACTTCCACATACTTCCGCTACCCTGGCATCGTGATATAGCCTTACCGTCAACTTAGGAAGCGGGTATATCGGTTTCTCATCAATCTGATAAATGTCAACTAATGTAGTATACACAGTCACTTCAATTATTTTTATTTGATATTGTTGCTGACAAACCTTATAGCCAACCAGAGTTCCAATTATTTCATTTCTAGGCAAAAGAGAAACTAATTTCGCATAATTAGTTTCATAAATCCGCATTAAATTGGATAAATCAACATGGTATTTACGCATTTTATTACATATTCCACTGTGATCGTAAACGCGAAATATTCAACTCCAACCACTGAAGAGCAATAATTGAGGCTGCATTCTCAATTATACCACTAGTCACCAAAGCATATGCTTCTTCTCTAGTAAACACATGAACTCGAATATCTTCATTCTCATCATCTAAACCATGAATACCAGTCGCTTTAGATGCATCAGTGCAACCGATAAATACATCTAACTGCTCAGTACACCCTCCAGATGAAGGATAAAAATTCGATATTTTTTCTAAATTAGATACTTTAATTCCGGCCTCTTCATCAGCCTCTCTAATTGCAACTTGTTCAGATGTTTGATCCTTATCTATCATTCCTGCAACAATTTCATATTGCCAAGGGTTATCTGATTCTAACGCCCCGACACGAACCTGTTCAATCAAAATCACTTTGTCTGTAATTGGATCATAAGGTAAAAGAGCAACAGCATGACCTCGTTCAAAAAGTTCGCGGTCAATATACTCGCTCCAACCACCATTAAACAATTTATGGCGAAACGTGATTTTAGTCATATTGAAAAAGCCATTATAAAGCGATTGTTTTGACAAAATATCAACATCATCACGCGTAAATTGATTATTTAATTGTCTATTTGATGATGAACCCATTTATTTTCCTTAATATTTGTACTCTTTTTTATCATTCATAGATATGACGAAAAATGATTAACTAAGAATTAAAGATAATGCTTACATTTTTTTTAGAACCTTTCCAGAAGATTGCAACAAAAAAATTGATACAACGTAAAAAAACGTAATCTTTACAGCTATAATATGTAGAGATAAGGTACACTCTATGTACTATATTATATAAAACAATTTTTGCAGGACAAACCACCATGAGAAAACTGCTTCCACTCTTTATTGGAATGGCATTAGGTAGTTTCAGCTCTTTAGCTGCTGCCGATGACCTTGCGCAAATATACAACCAAGCTAAAGAAAATGATCCTCAACTATTAAGAGCAGCTGCAACTAAAGATGCAGCTTTTGAAGCGGTAAACTCATCTCAAAGTTCGTTATTACCTCAAATTGATTTAACTGCTGGTTACAATATTTTACGTAGCGATGAAGATCTACGTGAAAATGACCGTCTAACTGCGGGTATTAATTTATCTCAAGAACTTTACCAACAATCAAGCTGGGTAAGTTTAGATATTGCAGAAAAAACGGCTCGTCAGGCTGATTCTACTTATGCAGCAGAACAACAAGGTGTTATTTTACGTGTTGCTCAAGCTTACTTTGATGTACTGCGCGCTAATGATAATTTAGAATTTGTTCGTTCAGAAAAAGCGGCAGTAGGCCGTCAACTTGAACAGACTAAACAACGTTTTGATGTTGGTTTATCAGCAATTACCGATGTACACGATGCACAAGCAGAATACGATAGCGTATTAGCAAACGAAGTACTCACTGAAAACCAACTAGTTAACAGCTATGAAGATTTACGAGTCATCACCGGACAAGGTCATACTCAATTAAGTGTGTTAGATACTGAGCGCTTTTCAGCAAGCCCATCTGAGCAATCATCAGATACTTTAATTGACGAAGCTCAACAGAAAAACTTGAGCCTATTAGCTTCTCGTATTAGTGCAGATATCGCAAAAGACAATATATCTCTAGCAAGTTCTGGTCATATGCCATCACTTACCTTTGATGCAGGTTATAACTACACAGATCAAAGTGGTACTAAAAATGGTTTCAATGATGACAGCTACGGAGATATTAATGCAGGTATTAACTTAAACATCCCACTCTATACAGGTGGTAATACAAGTTCATTAACAAGCCAAGCAGAATTCCAATACGTTGCAGCAAGCCAAGCATTAGAAGAAACTTATCGTGAAGTAACCAAAGATGTTCGAGCTTTCAATAACAATATCAATGCCTCTATTGGCGCCTTAAAAGCCTATGAGCAAACTGTTATTTCAGCACAATCTGCATTAGAAGCAACAGAAGCTGGTTTTGATGTTGGTACTCGTACTATTGTTGATGTATTAGATTCAACGCGTCGTTTATATGATGCAAACCGTAACCTAGCAAATGCTCGTTACGATTACATCATCAGTGTACTACAACTTAAACAAGCGGTTGGTACGCTAAGCGAGCAAGATATCATGGATATCAATACGGGTTTAAAAGCAGGAAAAACAACTCAAGCTCAATAATATTGAACTCATCTAATTAGACTTTACTGAAACGCTCGATATTATTATCGAGCGTTTTTGTAAGAGCTATCATATCTTTTCTATCAGCTTATATAATTCCAATATAAACAATTCAAAAAATCAAACGTCAATTAGATCTAAATTCGAAAAAATACCTAAAATAATCAATCTATATTGACATCAGAAACTTTAAATCATAAGTATATGATACTAATCATTTAATGGATTAAGATCAGCTCCACCTAGTAAGAATTAGTTCACATTCACATAGCTATAGAAAGACTCGAGGAAGTATCTTAAGTTTTAAGCAAAGGATAATGCAGTATTTTTATTATCAACAATAGTTGTTACTCTCATGTCAGTGATACTGAAATGACTTTAGTAGAATCGTTATCACTAAAAGTTCCTATAATCAAATCAATTGGAAATGTTAGATCTTTATAGTATTCATAAACTAATTAACTACACTTCGTTATACCTACATGTGGTTACAAATTCATTTACTTTTCTTCAGACGTAAAAAAGCCCTAA
>NZ_MAJV01000130.1:0-266 GCF_001691065.1 Aliivibrio sp. 1S128
AAAATGAAAAAGTCATAAATAAACGTCGATTTATCATTTGCGTTAATCGAGTGCCACAAATAACCAACCAATTCTGAATCCGATTCAATACACAATAATTCATGGTCGTTAGTTTCCAAACCATTAGGAAAACTACGAAGAAGATCCTGATTAGCTATTTCGAGCGCCCTATCCATTGAGTGACCATAGTTTTCAGCTATTTCACGGCTGTAATCATCAATGAAATAATCACAATACGCTGGATATTCATTTGAGGTCATTGGTCT
>NZ_MAJV01000131.1:0-661 GCF_001691065.1 Aliivibrio sp. 1S128
CGGGTGTTTCTCGTTTTAAGGCGTCAATTTTAAGTATAATTGCATAGTAGTAAACGTGTTATGCAGGCGTTATGCCTCTTTTGAGAAAGGAATCTTACTATGTACCCGGATATGATTTTGCTTAATGGAACAGGAAGCTCTGGTAAAACTAGCTTAGCCAAAGAGTTACAAGAATTGTTATCGATACAATATTTAAATTTTAGTATTGATAGTGTTTTATATGCTTTACCACCAACAGATCTCAAAAGAATGATAGTAGGGGATCCTATAAGCCGTTCTGGGTATGATTATGGTCAATTAACAGAAGGTTATCATAATTGTGTTAAAGGGCTATTAGAAGCTGGTTGTAGACTTATTATTGATAATGCTTGGATAAATGAAGACGAAATTAATGCATTAGAAAAGTCTTTAAGTGGATTTAACGTAGTGCGAGTAAAGGTAATGTGTAGATTAGATGTCTGTGTTGGACGAGAATTAGCGCGTGGTGACCGTGCAATAGGTTTAGCTGAGTCGGAATATCCGTTGGTTCATAATTTTATGAAATATGATGCGTCAGTAGATACGAGTGATATACAGCCAAAAGATGCAGCAGTTAAGTTATTAAAAGAATTGAAACTTTACTGAATGAAGCATAACAATCGCATCAACACGATTTACTACA
>NZ_MAJV01000131.1:695-1358 GCF_001691065.1 Aliivibrio sp. 1S128
AGGCTTAATCTGCATGGTAGTAAACGTGTTATGCAGGCGTTATGTTTTTAAGAAGGGAAGGGAAGTCCATTGAAGATTGCAATAATTTATTTTACGCATACAGATGCTACGGGAATGTTGGCAAACTCAATAGCGAAGGGTATAAAAGAAGAAGATTCTAATATCGAAATTCTTGAACATAAAATATGTGGTAAGGAAATAATAGAAGGACGGTTTGTAAATCCTTCTTTGTTTGACAGTCTTCTATCTTGCGATGCAATCATAATGGGGTCACCTACATATATGGGTGGCGTTTCTGCACAGTTTAAGGCCTTCGCAGATGCAAGTAGTGAATATTGGAGCGAGCAATTGTGGGCTAATAAAGTAGCGGCAGGCTTTACAAGTGGTAGTGCTTTAAATGGCGATCAGTCAAGTAGCCTAAATTACTTAGTCACTTTAGCTAACCAACATGGGATGTATTGGGTTGGTTTAGATCTCGCGCATGGGTATAGAGATCTTGGATTAAACCGACTGGGTTGCCAGGTTGGAGTTGTTTCTCAATCTTTCAATGGTAACGTACATAGCATTGACGACCTTACTGCACAGTATTTGGGTAAGCGTGTTGCTAGTGTCGTTGCTAAACTTGCACCCAAAACATAACAAATGCATCAACACGATTTGCTA
>NZ_MAJV01000131.1:1426-1925 GCF_001691065.1 Aliivibrio sp. 1S128
CGTGTTATGCAGGCGTTATAGCGCAGGAGTCTATTTTAACAATGAAAAAACTTATATTTTTGTCGCTGCTCATTTTAGCAGGTTGCAAAGAGTCTAGTCGAATTGATTTATCTAAAGTAGCTAGTTCTAAAACTGAGGCATTTAAATATGTAAAATATCGTCCAGGAAAAATGGATTATACATATTGTGATAGCTCGTCTGACATTACCGATTTAATCAAAGAAGAAAAACGAGTTATTGTAGTTTGCTTAGCCATTGATCATGTATCCCCACGTTCAGGTGAAAAAAATCGGTTTTTCAAATATAGTAGTATTAATGAATATGGAAAAATTAATTTTTGTGGGTGGCGTGATAACTATATGCGAATTGATAAAAAGGGGAAGATAATTAGTAATACACCAAAGTCTGGGGTATCTGGTAAATGTGAATCTTTCTCTATTTATAAATATCACCATACTTGAGTCGCGCTATAACAATCGCATCAACACGATTTGCTACA
>NZ_MAJV01000132.1:0-428 GCF_001691065.1 Aliivibrio sp. 1S128
ACTGAGTCCGAAATTTTTTGTACGGTTCCTCAATAGAAATGAGACATTTTTAAGCGCTATTTAGTTCTCGAAACTCATCTTCTTTGTTGCCTTTTAGTGTTCGTTTCATCAGGTTCGGCAATTAAGCATTGTCGGCCTAAGTTCAGGAGTTTCAGAGGCATTTTTACGCTTCAATGATTCTTTGGTGTTGCCTTATTTTATCCTGCATCCGTGTTTTGCTCGCAGCATTTTCAATCCCAGTTGTGGCAAGGATATTTGGTTTATCAGTTCCAAACTAGCTGAAACCAAGTCGTTCAAATGGCGTAAAAAATGTATCTGTTTTCCATTTACTTTATCTCGCAATTTAAGAACATTTTGTTCGCTTAATTGGCATCGGTAAATTAGAATCAGAGCTTAGGAAATCTTGGCAGGGCAGTTCTTTACCAAGT
>NZ_MAJV01000132.1:463-1091 GCF_001691065.1 Aliivibrio sp. 1S128
ACGCACAACAATCGCATCAACACGATTTATTACATTCGGCGTTCTGGGTTTGCCTTGGGTTTTGTGATTAAGGCGGTAAAATTCAGGTTGGTTGGCATAGTAATAAACGTGTTATGCAAGCGTTATATGCAAGGAGGCATTATGAAAAAAGCTTATCTGTTCGATTGGGGTGACACTTTAATGGTCGATTTTCCAAATGCTCAAGGAAAAATGTGTGCTTGGGAAACAGTTCAAGCCGTAGATGGTGCTTTGGAAATGTTAGCTTCGCTATCCCAGAAAGGACATTTGCTTTATGTGGCAACTGGTGCAGATGATTCCAGTGTTCAGGATATTGAATTGGCATTTGAACGAGTCGAGTTGTCTCAATTCATTTCAGGCTATTTTTGTAAGTCAAATATTGGTTTATCAAAAGGTAGTTCTGAATTTTATCAAAGAATAACGAATAAGTTAGGTGTTGAACCTAGTCAACTTACAATGGTTGGTGATTCACTTGAAAAAGACGTTATTTCAGCGATAGAGGCTGGTTTAAATGCTATTTGGTTTAATCCACTAGGTTTGGAAAAAGAAAGTCACTCCAATTTTAGAACGATCTCTCAGCTTCATGAGTTAAGCATATAACAAATGCATC
>NZ_MAJV01000132.1:1171-1629 GCF_001691065.1 Aliivibrio sp. 1S128
ACGTGTTATGCAGGCGTTAATCGTACAAGGAGGTACAATGTATAAATTACGAAAACTGGAAGGTGAGCAAGATTGGCTAGATGCGGATGGAGTTAAGATTTATACCATTTCAGCAAATGAAGAACCAATCAATATGGTCGCTTTTCATCACCGACTAACAGAGGTCAAATCTGAAATAACTCTCGAATGGGATCAGACTGCTGCGTTTGTTATTTTTCATAATGGTGCAAGTTGTAAGTATTTGGTTTTAGCTTGGTGGGGTAATGATAATGAATTATTTACGTCAGTATCAGTTCAAGTTAATGGGGTTTGGGTTGTAGATCCAACTAAATATTCGTTTTGTCTTTATGATATTGAAGTTATGTGGAAGGAACGTAATATCTACATAGAAACAATAGATTGTGAAAGTCCGTCATTGGTTAAGTATCGCACTAGCCGTTAGATGTACGTTTAACAAA
>NZ_MAJV01000132.1:1678-2850 GCF_001691065.1 Aliivibrio sp. 1S128
GCATAGTAGTAAACGTGTTATGCAGGCGTTATAATTTTCGGAGGCTTAAGTGGCTAAAATAAAACAAAAAAACAGAGTTCTGAAGAGTGGTTCAACTCAGTAGTCGTTAATGGGTTAAGCTTTCTTCATTCGTCTGTAGAAAGATTAGAAACCTCACCAAAATTTGCAATAATTGATTTGTATACAGCCATTGAATTATTTTTTAAAGCAAGATTAATGAAAGAACATTGGACTCTTATTCTTACAAATCCTAATGATGCTAATAAATCTAAGTTTGAAAATGGTGATTTTCATTCTGTTTATTTAGATCTAGCCGTTAAACGACTAGGTAATATTTGTGGGGAGAAATTTAATACAGCGGCACTCGAAAACTTTAAAGCTTTGAGTGAGCATCGTAATCAGTTGGTTCATTTTGCTCATACCGATTTTGTTGGTAATAATGAAGGTGTAGTTATTGAGCATTGGGCTTCTTGGTATTACTTACATAATTTGCTTACACAACAATGGCGCTCATACTTTGAAGGTTACGAAGATCAGTTTGAACAACTCCAAGAAAAAGTTACAAAAAACATGGGGTACTTAAATGCAAAGTTTGAAGCACTTAAACCTCAAATTGAAATAGAGTGTAAAAAAGGTAATGAAATCTCAGAATGTCCATCTTGTAAATTAGAAAGCGCACTAATTACTAAGGTATATCATTGGGGGCATGATATCGAGTGTTTGGTTTGTGATGTAAAAAAACTTAAATTAAAAGATATTCACACCGAAATTGAGTGCTACTCATGTAAGAAAAACATGGCATATTTCATGTTAACTGACGAGTTTTGTCCACATTGTTCGGAAGAAATTACCCCAGAGTATGCGTTAGAGCAATACAAAAAACTATATGAAAAAGAAGACCCTGAATGTTTAGTGGAAGATGGGCGTGATTATATAGCTTATTGCCATACTTGCGACGACAAAGAACCATCGGTGGTAAATGTCGATGGTCTATGGGTATGTGTGTATTGCGAAGACCGTGGTTGGACAGCGATTAGCTGCGATAATTGTGATAGTTTTGTAACTGGTGACGTTCAAAGGATTGAAGTTTTCGCCTGCCATCGTTGTGAAGATGAAGTTCGTGAATCTATGTTGGCAGGGTTATAGTAAAAATTATAACAAATGCATCAACA
>NZ_MAJV01000132.1:2887-3546 GCF_001691065.1 Aliivibrio sp. 1S128
CGGGTGTTTCTCGTTTTAAGGTGTCAATTTTAAGTATAATTGCTTAGTAGTAAACGTGTTATGCAGGCGTTATGTTGTTGGTGTAAAATAAGGTTTTTCAACACCTTGGGGTGAGCTATGTTTCAGTTTAAATGTACCAAAAAAGTTCAAGATTTCATTGGCCTGAAACCAAGTGACTTAAGTGAAATTGAACCTGAAAGGTTTGTTCTAGGAAATTGGTTTGTTAACTCTTTTACCCAAAATCGTCGTAAAGTTTTAGTCTTTATGGAAGAGAAAACATTATTCTCATTTATTATTATTGGTGTCCGAAAAGAACATATCAAAACGTTAAGAAAGCATTTTCTGGAAGGACTGTGTTTACAGTTGAAAGCTGAAGGCATTAGCCCTCAGACCGTGTTAGCATTTTCAAATAATGAAACGGTGCTGCAATATGCTAAAACCGATAATAGAAGTAAGGTAGGCTCTATGACTGACCTTATTAATTTGTATAGCGCATGGATTGAATCAGCAGGTGGTTTGTCTGAAATTGACGTTGTTGAGATGGGAATGAAACTTAACAGAGTGCCTCAAACGAATTTAAAACTGACTTACGCAATTGATGAGCTTAGATACGCGCTTGGAGAAACAACATAACAATCGCATCAACACGATTTATTACA
>NZ_MAJV01000132.1:3556-4288 GCF_001691065.1 Aliivibrio sp. 1S128
TCGTTTTAAGGCGTCAATATCAAGTATATTTGCATAGTAATAAACGTGTTATGCAGGCGTTATGTATACAATCTGAAGGAAATTAAGTGTATATTTTTCAAAAAGGCCAGGTTTGCGATCTCAAAACTCGAGAGTTAACTGAGTTGCTTGAGATGCTAGATCAAAAGTTAAGCTCACTAATTTTAGAAAGTAATAAATCAGAGGATTCAGACGCACTTGGTTTGTATGATAGAGCTGAATACTTTATTGGCATCGGTTTCGTTGCAATGCAGCAATATATAGCAGATACGATGTTTAACTCTAAAGTAAGTAAAAAAAATGCTCTTAACCTTGGTAATAAATCACCTAAAGGTATTCCTTATATTGCGATAATCAATTTTGCTGCAAATTGGTGGAAACATGAAGCTGAATGGGATTGGTTTGGTGAAGGTGAAATAGATCAACAAACGTTTAAAGATGTTTTGAATGTTTCAGGGTCTGTTGAATATCCACTTTCCAATATACTTTCGCATTTATGTTCTGAGAACGAACTTTCATTATCTCTAGTTATTCCAAAATTAGAAAGTTGGCGAGATGAGTTCATTAAATATCGTCAGAATCAATGTAACAATAACCAGTATACATAACAATTGCATCAACACGATTTGCTACATTCGGCATTCTAGGTTTCTTTGGGTTTACCGTGTTAAGTGGTACATTTAAGCTTAGCTTGCATAGTAGCAAACGTGTTAT
>NZ_MAJV01000132.1:4320-5024 GCF_001691065.1 Aliivibrio sp. 1S128
TATGCAGGCGTTATATGCTTCAAGGATGAAAAAAGTGAAATACGATATTTCTTTTATACATACAGGTCAGGTTCATATTGAAAAATTTGGTTCATTAGTTGCTGAGCTTTCGCCTAATTTACTTATAAATCATATTGTTGATGAGTCATTGTTAACTCATGCTCAGCAGTTTGGTGTTGATTCGATATTAAAATCTAACCTTCTAGCGCAGTTGGAAGCTTTGAGTTTAGTCAGCAAAGTCATTGTGATCACTTGTTCATCGATTGGTGGCATTGCTGAAGAAATAGATAACTTAAATGGTTGTAAAGTTCAACGAGTCGATCAGGCAATGGCTGATTTTGCTGTTGAAAATGGAAATAATATTTTGGTTCTTGCGGCATTAGAAAGTACTTTAGAACCAACTCGTGAACTGTTGCTGAAATCGCTAGCCAAACACAACTCAAAATCTAAGCTTACTTTGTGCTGTGTTGAAAATGCATGGGATTACTTTCTAGTTGGCAATATGGAAGAATATTATGACCAAATCAGTGCTGTAATTACCTCTAATGAGACAAAGTATGACTTAATCGTATTAGCTCAGGCTTCAATGTCTGAGGTTCAAAATAATGTTAACGTCTCTATTCCAGTAATTAGCAGTCCACGCCTTGGTGTCGAACGAGCAATAAAAGCACTAACAATTTAAGGCGCATATAACAAATGCATCA
>NZ_MAJV01000133.1:0-1122 GCF_001691065.1 Aliivibrio sp. 1S128
CGGGTGTTTCTCGTTTTAAGGCGTCAATATTGAGTATAATTGCATAGTAGTAAACGTGTTATGCCAGCGTTATATGCTTCTTTGGTTTTTATAATGTAACTGATTGATTTGTTAGTTTATATCTTTAGCTATAGCTCGATAAAATAAGTATTTTTAATCGATGAAATGTAGGTTGTTGGTATAGTTTTCTTTTTAATTAATGGAGAATATCATGGCTAGCTGTTCAATGGATTTAAACTCATTTAAATATGATATTGATGAGAATCTTAAGCTTTTAAACCTTCCAACTACTGAAAATGTAGTGGGAGCAGGGGCTCTTTCTTGGCTTATGATTGATCGAATTGATAAAGCAATAACGTTAGCAAGTAACCCTAGAGTTCCATTGTCAGCCGTTGCCCGTGCAGGAACTGTTGGCGCTGGAGTTTATGCTGCATTTTGGGCTGGAGCTGTAATTGGTAGTTCGGCAAGGTCATTTTATAAAAATACGAGCTGCTCTTTATCGCAAGTGTTAGATTTTGGTCGTGATAATGGAATTACAGGTTCATGGTTAGAAACTGTGCTATCTCAAAATCCGGAGTTGCTTAATGCCTGATCGCTTATTGTTAATTATTACATCAATAATAGTCGTAATTTTAATTCTGGTTATTTCCTATTTCTTAGGTGGTGATGCAATATTTCTAATTATTCTTTCAATATCAATTTGGGAGTTATCAAAAAGAATATGGTTTAAGCTCTCAAAGAAATGATTTACGCATATAACAAATGCATCAACACGATTTGCTACACTCGGCGTTGTCAGTTTGCCTTTAGTTTCAGTGATTAAGGCGTTAAAATTCAGCTAGGTCTGTATCGTAGCAAACGTGTTATGCAGGCGTTAAATGAACTGTCTCAATGGCTAATTAAGTGATACAATAGTGATACTTTATTCTTTCAATAATGGAAACTGAATATGAAAGTTGAATTAGTCACTACATTAAAACGTCAAGCAACCAAGATTCTTTCTGAGCTTCATGCTTCAAAAGAACCAGTGTTAATTACAGAGCACGGTCAACCGTCTGCTTATTTGTTAGATGTTGATGATTATGAATTTATGCAAAAACGTATTGCTATTCTTGAAGGTAT
>NZ_MAJV01000134.1:0-360 GCF_001691065.1 Aliivibrio sp. 1S128
GCCATATTATTACCCTCTATTATTCAAATGAGCTTGAAATTCTTGATCTGCTATTGGGATCATCTGTTTGTAAAAACGTTTTTCATTACCGCCTTTGTTACCAGCACATAATAAAATACCTTTACGCTCAGGATCGAAAGCAAAAAATGCTCTCAATGGATCACCGTTACTTTGAACACGAAGCTCTTTCATATTTGTAAACTTCGAGCCATAAACAGTATCAGCGTAAGGTCTAGAAAGATGCGGACCTTTATTTTGAAGTAACAACATACCTGCGATCACATTTGCACGTTCTGAATCGTTTAGTGAATCAAACCATTCATCAAATGTATCCGTAGTAATAACTTCCCACATAATAAT
>NZ_MAJV01000135.1:0-1467 GCF_001691065.1 Aliivibrio sp. 1S128
ATCCTTAACCTTTGGAACACGGCAGCAGTGCTTCAAAATATCCATCATAAAGCAGCGCAACATCCAGAGAGTGATTTATGGACCGCCCCTGCTGTTAGAGAAGCAACCTATGCGACAAGTTATGCGGTATCGGCTGTCACAGCAATGTGGAGAGATGTAGCCTGGGGCAAGATGGCGACTAACCAATCTTTGCTTTCAGAGCCACTGAAAATAGCATTGCGAAGTAGTACTCATTCATACGAACTTAGACAAAGTTTAGCCACCTTTGCCAAAACAACCGCTGCGGTATCTTTATTTGGTTTAATCGCGACAGCATTAGAGACGTGGGAGAGCTATGATAAATTTAAAGATATGAGTCATTCACCGATGGAACGGTTTGGCTATGGGTTAAAGGGTTTCTCTACCGTTATTCAAACGATTGCCTTTGGAGGTCAATTGACCGCATTAATTTCTAGTCGATTAGGGTGGACTTTCCGTTCATTTGGTCTTCTTGGTTCTATTATTGCGCCCTGGATTCTTACTACATTTATGGTGGGGTCTATTCTCTTTCTTATCTCGATTATAATTATCAATGCTTTTAAGCGTACCGAACTAGAAAAGTGGCTATTAAATTCCGCATGGGGGAAAGATGCAAAACATTGGGAAGCCGTTGATGAGTTAAGTCGATTGGAGCAGATTATTCATAAGCCTCAAGTAAAACTCAACAAAGTATTTTCTAGCTCTCCTTCTAAAGCAATATACGGTTCTGCTGCGGGGCAACAATGGCAATTAGAGATATCTTTGCCCATGCACACAAAAGGTAAGTCTATTGGTTTACAAATTACGCGCACACCAACGCAAAATAAATATAGTTATGTGACTTCTTCATTAAAATCAGCAGTGGTTATAAACGAACAAAATGGCGTTTGGAGTAAAGGTGAAACGGGAAATCCAGTCTATCGTTTAGATTTAGGTGGTACAACCAAAGATAGTATTACGGTCTTCATTAGTCTGCCTTTTAACTGGCAAGCATCAGAGCATGATATGTTGGGCTATATTGCTTCAGGTAATAGTCAAGGTGAACTTGTTATATTGCCAGCACGGAAAGATAGCGTTATTCGCACTATTAAAGTTGAGGTGAATGATGGGTTCTAAAGAAAAAATAGATCAATTAAAAGAGCAGCTATATCAGGCAAAGATTATCTACAGTTGGGAGGATATAGGAGGAAGCTTAAAGGATAAATTAGTAGTTTGGGGAGTCGCTGCTTTTATTGGTTGGCTTTTACCTTTATTTCTAATATGTGTTGAAAGTATTCCTTTATGGAGTAATGAATTTTGGTTTTTTACAGGTTGTGCAATAGCTGGAATGCTGGTCGTGAGGTATTTATTTTTTCCAGATAAACATCGTTGCTATCACCTAACTCCAATGGGTATTCATTATACTGAACAAGATATGATCCCAGAAGTGGCTTATAAAATTGCGCGAGG
>NZ_MAJV01000136.1:0-445 GCF_001691065.1 Aliivibrio sp. 1S128
ATTGCTATTCTTGAAGGTATTGCTCGCGGTGAAAAAGCAATTTCAGATAATCGTGTAGTTTCTCATGAAGCCGCAAAAGAGAAGATGAATAAATGGCTGTAATTAATTGGACTGAATCAGCATTATTAGATTTGGACGAAATTGCAGAATATATCGCTATTAATAATATCTTAGCGGCTAAGGCGTTAGTTCAATCAGTTTTCCATCGTGTTGAGCGTTTAGAGGATTTTCCATTATCAGGCCGTAGTGTTCCTGAGCTTCCTCATTTAGATTATCGTGAAATTGTATTACCACCATGCCGTATTTTTTACAAAGTAACCAACGATGATATTGTATATATTCTTTACGTCATGAGGGAAGAGCGCGAGTTACGCCAATTTGTTCTCAATGACCGTGGTTTGCAGTAAGAGTTCATTTAACAATCGCATCAACACGATTTGCTACA
>NZ_MAJV01000136.1:507-1478 GCF_001691065.1 Aliivibrio sp. 1S128
TGTTATGCAGGCGTTATATTCACAAAGCTTAAAAATTAAATCCGTATTAGTTCCGTACAAGTTGCGCTTTGGTTGTTTAAATCTTATACTCAGGTTAATTACGGAATTACTCCGTACGATTGGAGGTTTTATGGCTACTGCAAGACTTGATATCCGTTTGGATGAAGAAATCAAAGCTAAGGCTGAGAAAGCTTCAGCTTTACTTGGTTTAAAAAGCTTAACTGAATACGTTGTTCGTTTAATGGACGAAGATTCAACTCAGGTGATTTCTGAACATGAAAGCATCACTGTTGAAGCAAATGTATTTGACCAATTCATGATTGCTTGTGACGAGGCTAAAGCTCCGAATAAAGCATTACTTGAAGCTGCTGCATTTACTAAAAGTGGTGAGTTTAAGTGAGTTATTCCAAGACTTTTAAAGAATTGGATAAATCACAGCATGATAGAGCATCATTTGACTGTGGGGAAAAAGAGTTAAATGATTTTATCCAAACTCAAGCTGCTAAACATATGCAAGCAGGTATCAGTCGCACTATGGTTTTGCCTGCTTCTGTGCCACTGCCAAATCAAAAATATCCAATTTGTTCATTTTATAGTATTGCGCCAAGTTCGATTAGCCGTGATACGTTGCCACAAGCGATGGCTAAAAAATTACCACGCTATCCAGTTCCTGTTTTCCTTTTAGCTCAACTTGCAGTTCATAAAGAATTTCATGGAAGTGGGTTAGGTAAAGTTAGCTTAATTAAAGCTCTCGAATATCTTTGGGAAATTAACTCTCATATGAGAGCTTATGCCATTGTTGTTGATTGCTTAACTAAGCAAGCAGAGTCATTTTACGCAAAATATGGTTTCGAGGTTCTTTGTGAAATCAACGGTCGTGTAAGAATGTTTATACCAATGAAAACAGTCGGTCAGTTATTCACTTAGAGGTAAGAGTGAATATAACAATCGCATCAACACGATTTGCTACA
>NZ_MAJV01000137.1:0-32344 GCF_001691065.1 Aliivibrio sp. 1S128
AAATTTTTAAAGAGCAAACTTCAAGTTTTGAAGCCTTTCGGCTTTCCCTTGAAGCGGACGGTTATAATACTCACTTAATATTAAGTGTCAAGCACTTAACTTAATAAATAATTAAAACAACCTCACTAAACATTGAACTTCGATTTGACTCATCTGTTCCGTGTCAGTGAGGCGGCATTATAGAGAGTCTTTAGTTTCATGCAACTGTTTTTTAGTAAAATAACCAAAAAACAGTTTAAGTGATTAAAATTAACTCAACTCGCTTATTTACCCATCAAAAGTCGTCGTTTTGAGTGGTAATTAGCTGATTATCTTTCACCTTTAGCTTAATCACTTCACCTGTTCTTAATTTTCCACTTAAAATATCTTGGGCTAACGGGTTCTCTATATAAGTCTGAATCGCTCGTTTTAATGGTCTTGCGCCATAAACAGGATCAAAGCCTGCTTCCGCGATTAAATCTAAGGCTTCGCTCGTTATTTCTAACTGATAGTCTTTGTCATTCAAACGTTTTTCCAAACGTTGCAGCTGAATAGAAGCAATGTTCTTAATATGATCTTGGCCTAATGGATGAAAAACAACGGTTTCATCAACCCTATTCAAAAATTCAGGTCTAAAATGTTGCCCTACAACGTCCATAACTAAGGCTTTAATCCCTTCATAATCAAGCTCTCCAAAATGCTGTTGAATTTTATCAGAACCTAAATTAGAGGTCATAATGATTACGGTATTTTTAAAATCAACCGTACGGCCTTGACCATCGGTAAGTCTGCCATCATCTAATACCTGAAGAAGAATATTAAATACATCTGGATGTGCTTTTTCAACTTCATCAAGCAATAGAACAGAATAAGGCTTACGTCTAACTGCTTCAGTTAAGTAACCGCCCTCTTCATAACCAACGTAACCAGGAGGCGCACCGACTAACCTAGCGACTGAATGTTTCTCCATAAACTCAGACATATCAATTCGAACCATCGCATCTTCACTGTCAAACATAAAGTTTGCTAAAGATTTACATAATTCCGTTTTACCAACACCTGTTGGCCCCAAAAATAAAAAAGAACCAATTGGGCGATTAGGATCAGACAGCCCTGCTCTACTGCGTCGAATGGCATTCGATACTGCTTCAACCGCTTCTGCTTGTCCTATAACTCGTTTATGTAATTCACTTTCCATCTTTAACAATTTATCTCTTTCCCCTTCCAGCATTTTATTCACTGGAATGCCTGTTTGACGAGAAAGAACTTCAGCGATTTCACTGTCGGTAACTTTATTCTTTAATAAACTCATTTCTTGCATTTCAGCTTGCGCTGCAAGATCTAACTGTTTTTCTAATTCTGGAATTCGGCCATATTGCAGTTCTGACATACGGTTTAAATCTCCCGCACGTCGGGCAATATCCATATTACTTCTTGCTATATCCAGTTCTGTTTTTATATGCTGAGTTCCAGAAAGTGCCGCTTTTTCTGCTTTCCAAACTTCTTCCAGCTCTGAGTAGTCTCTTTCTTTTTCTCTCAATTCCAGGTTTAACGAATCGAGTCGTTTTAAACTGGCATCATCACTCTCTTTAACTAATGCTTGCTGCTCTATTTTTAATTGGATAATTTTACGTTCAAGCTTATCAAGAGATTCTGGTTTAGAATCAATTTCCATTCGAATACTTGACGCTGCCTCATCAATTAAATCAATCGCCTTATCTGGAAGTTGTCTATCTGATATATAACGATGAGATAATGTCGCTGCTGCAACAATAGCAGGGTCGGTAATTTCAACATGATGATGGATTTCATAGCGCTCTTTCAAGCCACGTAATATTGCAATCGTATCTTCTACTGTAGGTTCATCAACAATAACTTTTTGAAAGCGCCTTTCTAAGGCAGGATCTTTTTCTATATATTGACGATATTCATCTAATGTCGTGGCACCAACACAATGTAAATCACCACGAGCTAATGCAGGTTTAAGCATATTACCGGCATCCATAGAACCTTCGCCTTTACCTGCTCCAACCATGGTATGAACTTCATCAATGAAGAGAATGACATTACCTTCTTCTTTTGCCAGTTCATTTAAAACCGCTTTTAAGCGCTCTTCAAACTCACCTCGAAATTTAGCCCCAGCAATCAACGCACCAATATCTAAAGACAACACTCTTTTATGTTTCAAGCCTTCAGGTACTTCACCATTAATAATGCGTTGAGCTAACCCCTCAACGATGGCTGTTTTACCGACACCTGGCTGCCCAATAATAACGGGGTTATTTTTAGTTCGTCTTTGAAGAACCTGAATCGTTCTACGTATTTCATCATCACGCCCAATAACAGGGTCCAACTTACCTTGCTCTGCTCGCTCAGTAAGATCTACTGTAAACTTTTCTAATGCTTGACGTTTTTCTTCTGCATTTTGATCATTTACCTTTTCTCCACCACGGATATCATCAATTGATTTTGATATTTTAGCTTCGGTAAGTCCAAGATTTCTAAATAAATTACCTAATGGGCCTTTATCCTCAATAGCTGCAAGCATGAATATTTCTGAGGATATATAAGCGTCTTTGCGTTTTTGAGCTATTTTGTCACATAGATTAAAAATAATCCCCATACTAGATGACAGCTGAACATCACCACCGATACCTGTAACTTTTGGGATTTTATCGAGAATTTCAGAAAGCTTTGATCGAAGTTGAGTCGCATCAATATTAAGTAAGATTAATAATGGTCTGATTGTACTTCCATCTTGGTTTAATAAAGCCACCATTAAGTGCGTTGGCTCGATATATTGATGATCTTGACCTAATGCTAATGATTGAGCATCTGAAATGGCGATTTGAAATTTACTAGTGAATCGTTCTAAACGCATAACCCTCTCCTACAGAAGAAAAGTAAGTAACTATTACTTCTTAAATGGGGTTTATTTGTTTATAAATCAACTGATGAGAATGGAAATAAAAAGGATTATTCGAACCAAATTAAAGTTGCTTGACGACCAGTCTCTCCCTCTTTTCGATAAGAGAAAAATTGATCTGTATTTGAATAAGTGCAAAGGCTTGAGTAATAAACTTCTTGTACACCAACACTCTGTAAGCGTTGAGTAGCAAGCAGTTCTAAATTAGCTAACCATTTATCTCGGTTATGACTCGGAGTAAAAGCGTTTATCGCTTGAAGATCTTGTTCACAAAACTGTAGTTTTACTTCATCACCAACTTCAAATGCAGTAGGCCCAATGGCTGGTCCACACCACGCAACAAGATAATTTGAAGAAAAATGCTTAACTGTATTTTCTAAGATACCATCAAGAAGACCACGCCAGCCGGCATGAACTGCTGCAACTTCGGTTCCTTCTTTATTACAAATAACCACAGGTAAACAATCAGCAGTCATTACACAGCAAACTTGATTCGCTTGATTAGTATAAGCAGCATCAACAGAAGGTGGGTTAACGGAATCGGTATAAGGAAGAGTGATAACATCGGTTGAATGAATCTGATTTAACCACGTTGGTGCAGTCGGTAACTGCGCCAACGTAATCAGTTTTTCACGATTGAGCACAACATCATTATGATTGTCACCAACATGATCACCTAAATTCAAACTCGAAAATGGGGCTTTAGAAACACCATTTAATCGAGTTGTACTAACTACGTTAATATTTTTAGGAGCCGACCATTTTGGTAACAATAGCGACATTTAATACTCTTCCTCATGCAATAAACGTTCATCATCACGTAAAGCTTGAGATAGAGCAATCATATCATCAGGGATTGGTGCATGGAATTCCATGACTTCACCTGTAATTGGGTGATCAAAACGTAACATCGCAGCATGAAGAGCTTGACGGTTGAAACCACGGATCATATCAATCAGTTCTTCTGACGCACCTTTAGGGATACGAGCACGACCACCGTAAGCTGTATCACCTACTAATGGATGTTGGAGGAATGACATATGAACACGGATTTGGTGAGTACGACCAGTTTCAAGACGTAAGCGTAAACGAGTGTGAATACGGAAATGCTCAGCAACACGATAATGTGTAACTGCATCTTTACCTAATTCATGTACTGCCATTAGCGTACGTTTTTGAGGGTGACGTCCGATTGGTTTTTCAATCATACCGCCAGCCGTCATACGACCTAATACTACCGCTTCATATTCACGCGTGATCTTACGCTTTTGAAGCGCACGAACTAAACGTGTTTGAGCTGGTACAGTTTTCGCTACTACCATTAAACCCGTAGTGTCTTTATCTAGACGGTGCACGATACCTGCACGAGGCACCTCTGCAATACTTGGGTAATGGAATAATAATGCATTTAGTACCGTTTTATCCGGTGTACCAGCACCTGGATGAACTACGAAATCACGAGGTTTATTAATTACTAATAAATCATCATCTTCATAAACAATATCCAGAGGAATATCTTGAGCTAACCAACGTTGCTCATCTTCTAGTTCCGCCTTAACTAAAATTTCTTCACCGCCCATCATTTTTACACGAGCTTTAGTGATAACTTCACCGTTTACGGAAATTTTACCAGCTAACACCCATTCTTTGATGCGTGAACGCGAGAAATCAGAAAACAACTCTGCTGCAGCTTGATCTAAACGCTGGCCTAGTTGGCTATCTTTTACTGTACTTGTTAACTCTATTTGTTGTGCCATATCGAACTTTTTTTAAATTAGTGGTACTAATACCAAACAAATACATCATATTTGGTATCATCAACACTGTAAGTGAAATAAACTATCGACCATTGTATCTGTTAACGACGGATTTCGTAATGGATAACTTCAGTTTTTTTAGTCAAGGATCATTTTCAAGCATGAAACGCTTAACACTTTCTTCATTATTAGCAGTATCTTTACTGATGGGCTGCTCAAGCAGTGATGATGTTATTCCTGATATCCCACCATCAGAATTATATTCTCAGGCTCAAGTCTCTTTACAGGCAGGTAATTGGACAAGTGCAATTGAACGTCTTGAAGCTCTCGATTCTCGTTACCCATTTGGCGCTTACTCTGAACAAGTTCAATTAGACTTAATTTACGTATATTACAAAAATGATGACTTAGCTTTGGGCTTAGCAACTATCGAACGCTTTACTCGTTTAAACCCAACAAACCCGAAAGCTGATTGGGTATTGTATATGCGTGGCCTAACTCATATGGCTCAAGATCGTAGCTTTATGCACGATCTTTTTAGAATAGACCGCTCAGATAGAGATCCCGAACCAGCTCGTGCAGCATTTAAAGACTTTAAACGTTTATTAGAGCGTTACCCAAATAGTTTATACGCTGAAGATTCGCAAACTCGTATGTTTTCTTTAAAAAATCGATTAGCTGAGTATGAATTAGCCACAGCAGATTTTTACTTACGTAGAGAAGCATGGATTTCTGCCATCAATCGTAGCCAAGAATTACAACGAACGTATCCAGATACTGAAGCCGCAAGAAAATCACTAACGATTATGTTAGCTGCATATAAAGAATTGAAATTAGAAGATGCTATTGCTCGAACAGAAGAACTTATTGCATTGAATCCAGAATAAATTTTCAGTAAAAACAATAAAAGCCGTGTCTTATCATTAAGGCACGGCTTTTTTATATCTGATATTTACATAAAGGATGTTCAAACTCACAAAACATGGAAGATTAAAAAATAACCATTGAAAACAGTAGGTTGAACTTAGTCCCTAAAAACGAAAATTTTCAGTAATCAACCCTTCCAATCTACCTATTTTAGGCAATTCATCAAGTTTTTTTTCAAAAAAAATTCTCAGGGTTTGTTTGAGATCACATCAACATACCTAATTACGAATACTATTTAAAATGGTGATCTAGATCACTTTATTTTACTGCTGGATCCGTAATCTGGATACATGCCAAACGGGGCAAGAGAGAGGAAAATCATATGAAAGTAGAAATCACTGGTAACAACATCGACATCACTCCAGGCATCCGTGAACGTATTGAAGGGAAATTTAAAAAATTAGAAGAAAAAAGAAATCTAGATATTATTGGCCGTCACGCTAGCGTTACGAAACGCGCAAATGGTAAGCATAAAGTAGAGGCACAAGTCGCTATCGCCGGAGGCAAAGTTGCTGCATCAGCAGAACAAGAAGACCTATTTGGTGCAATTAGAGAGATGTACCAAAAACTAGAACGCCAACTAGATAAGTTACAACATAAAGGCGAAGCTCGTAGAGCAACTCATGCTCAAGCACCTATTGCTGAAGAGCCAGAAGTTGACCTAGAAGAAGAAGAGGAATACGAACAACAGTAAAATCGGCCAACTCAAAATTTTCTGAAACAGCGCTCATTTGAGCGCTGTTTTCTCTTGACGCAAACTGACTAATTCCTTTATTGTGAATTAATTCTTAATTTACTAGGTTTGCATATTCATGACTGATCCCATCTATTCTCTCGACGATATTCGTTTACGCCTCAATGAACTTGATAACGAATTATTAAAACTTTTTTCTGAACGTCGTAAGCTCAGTCTTGAAGTTGCTAAAAGCAAAGTCCAAACCGCCAAGCCTGTCCGTGACCCAAAACGCGAACAACAGCTACTTGTTAAATTAATTAAAAACGGCAAGGCGTTCGATCTTGATGCTTATTACATAACTCAATTATTTCATACCATTATTGAAGACTCTGTTTTACTTCAACAAGAATATTTTCAAAATCTAGCAAATCCTGAATTAAGTAGAAAACCAGTAGCAAGAGTTGCTTATCTTGGCTCAAAAGGCTCTTATTCAAATCTAGCAAGTCGTCGTTATTTCAGTAAGAAAAATATTGAACTAGCTGAACTTGGTTGTGAAAACTTCAGAGAAGTAATAAAAACAGTTGAGTCAGGGCATGCTGACTACGGTGTGTTACCAATAGAAAACACAAGCTCTGGTTCTATCAACCAAGTTTATGATTTACTTCAACATACTAGCTTATACATTGTTGGTGAACTTACTCAGCAAATCGACCATTGCTTACTAACCACCACAGAGACGTCTCTTGAATCGATTAAAACATTATACTCTCATCCCCAACCACATGAACAATGCAGTGAGTTTTTAAACCGTTTAGACAACGTAGAGCTGATCTCTTGTGCGAGCACTGCTGATGCAATGATTACCGTAAAAGAATTAAACTCACCAGACGTCGCAGCCATTGGTAATTCTGATAGCGGTAAACTTTACGGTCTTCAATCATTAATTACCAACATTTCAAACCAAACAGAAAATCAAACTCGATTCATTGTTGTTGCAAGAAAGCCAGTTGATGTATCAGAACAAATACCAGCAAAAACAACTTTGATTATGTCTACTTCACAAGATGCCGGCTCATTAGTTGAATCATTACAGGTTTTACGTAAATACGGTATTAATATGACAAAACTAGAATCTCGTCCTATTATGGGCAATCCTTGGGAAGAGATGTTTTATATTGATCTGCAAGCGCATTTGAAATCTAAAGCCATGAGCTCAGCTATTGAAGAGTTAACATCTATTACTCAATATTTAAAAGTTCTCGGTTGTTACCCAATAGAGAATGTAACTCCTACAGATATTCCTCAAATAAAATAGTTAACTCTGTAATGATAAAATGAACTGACACAAACATTGTATCGGTTCATTAATATAAAGGACTGCATTTCCACATGGCACATAACGTTATTATTGCGTCACTTAACCCGGCAAAAATACATGCTGTAGAATCAGCATTCACTCAAGCATTTCCTAATATTAATTTTGTTTTTCAAGGTATTGCCGTTGAGAGTGGCGTTGCAGACCAGCCAATGAGCTGTATTGAAACAAAACAAGGGGCATTAAACCGAGTAAATAATGCTAAATCCTTACATCCAAAAGCAAATTATTACGTTGGATTAGAAGCTGGTATAGAAAATACGGCAACTTTTGCTTGGATGATAATAGATAATGGTTTAATGGTTGGTGAATCGAGATCATCAAGTTTACCTCTTCCTCCTAGCGTTATTGCCGCGGTGAATGAAGGGAAGGAACTTGGGGATGTAATGGATGAACAATTTAAAACCGAAAACATAAAGCAGAAAGGTGGGGCTATTGGTCTATTAACCAATAACCTATTAACAAGAAGTTCGGTTTACCAACAAGCGCTTACTCTTGCTCTAATCCCTTTTCTTCATCCTGAACGTTTTTAGCACTTTTTTGAAGTAACGCCATTAGCCATTCTTTTTCATCCTGAGTATGGCTTTTTAATTCATTAGACCCTCGAGTTATCGTTGCAACACCAACACCAAGTAATTGGCTTATTTGTCGTTGACTTAAATCACCTTGCAATAATTCATGACAAATATTGACTCGAGCTATTAAGGCATCACGTTCATCAGGAGTCATCAACATAGTCAATAAAGATTGATGTTTACCTTGCTCTGCTGCATTCGCTATCAATGCCATCACTTGTGACCAATCTGAATATTTTGCTGAACCTGACATAAAATCCTCATTACCATAATAAAAAAGGGAGCACTTAAGCCCCCTACTTTATAATCAATTTAAAATAATTAATACTCTAAATTCAGTTCCTTCTCTGACAAGAAAGAGCCTTTTTCACCAAGTAAACTACGGTAGTACGTTTCAAACATTAAAATATTTTGTACGTAGCCACGTGTTTCTTTGAAGGGAATTGCTTCTATAAACGCATAAACATCGAGCTTTTCATCAGAAACTGCTCTCCATCGTTTTACACGGTGAGGTCCAGCATTATAACCCGCTAACGCAAAGATCCTATTCCCATCATAATCATCCATTAATCCTTTTAGATAATTCGAACCAATATGAATGTTTACATCAACATTATTTAAACTACTAACACCTTCGTATTTATCATAATCAATTTTCTTGGCTGTATACTTCGCGGTTGCTGGCATAATTTGCATTAAACCACGCGCGCCAACAGGTGATTTAGCTTCTGCATATAACGCGCTCTCTTGGCGAGATAGTGACATTAGCGTCACCTTATCTAAATCTAACTCTTTACTGTAATGTCCAAACCACCACTGATGTGCAATAGGAAAACGTAAACTCAAATACCCCCACATTCTCCCCTTAATAGTGGCAAGTACAGTAAAGTGATGCCAACGATGTTGAGCTGCATAACTCGCAAGTTCTTTCACTTCATTCTTTGATGCTCTATTAAGTAAATATTCCCACTCACTTTTTGCTGTTGATATTTCATCAATAGTAATCAGTTCCTTAATTCGAGCTAACTCACTCTTATATTTTTCTTTTACTAGCTTAATATTAGTTGGAGCAATATTCATTGGGTATTGAATCGGCTCACCTAAAATATTTGCAGCCGCAACACTGTAAAAATTACGCTTCCCAAGCAACTTTTGTAATCGAGCATTGGCTTTATCATCTTCGCCATTTTCACTTTCAATGCGAGCTTGCCAGAACTGCCAACGTAATGAAGCTTGAGCCTTAGGCGTTAAATACGTTATCCATTGGCTCATATCGTCCCAGTCGGCAGCACGAATAGCAACACGTATACGGCGTTCAATAAACGAATCTTCTGGATATTTTTCAAGCTGAGAATCTCGCCAAGTAGCCAATTCATCTGAATCGGTGGACATTATGCTACTCACAATACGATGCGTGATTTTTATTGATTCTTTTTCTGTGAACTTCTGTTTCTTTGCTATGGAAGGAAGAATTTCAATCGCTTTACGTGGATCTTTTCTTGCTTCTCTTTCCATGGAAATAAAAGTTAATTTTTTCGTAAACTCAGACGGTTTATTTTTAGCCGAAAACGAAACCAGTAAGTCAGGATCATTAAATAAAGCAATAATATCTTTCGCCTGTTCTTTTGCTTTATCTGACACTAGCATCTTTTCTAAATAAGAAAATAAACTGTTATTACGAGCCTTATACACCAGTAACATTCGATCGATAATTAACTTATCCGTTAACTTGCCGTCATCAGACCATGCTTTAAATAAATCATCACATTCATAGGTAACAGACCCCCCTGTTAGCCATAATTTTTCAGTGCCTTTCCATGCTGTTTTTTTATCTCCAAGCTCATTTTTTGCTTGGTAGTAATAACATTGTAAATTTGTGCTACTTGGTTCATTAGGAAAGTAATCAAGAAATTCTTTCCAACGTTCATTTAAGCCAAGTACTACTAAATATTGATAATCTAAAGAATTGCCAATCGCTAATGTTTTATGTGCGTGTCTAAATAGTCGAATATCATCAGGCGTCTTAGAGGCTAAATCCATTCGTAATTCACGATAATCTAAATAAGGGGTAAGTGGATAATCTTCTAAATTTTCTCTTACTTTTATGTACTCATCAAACTTCTTTTCATTAAGCAATTCCTTTGCTTCTTGGTATTGAATTCGTGATTCATCTATCGATAATGCCTCAACGGTATGCACACTCATTCCAATGCACAACACGGCCATCATCCCTAACTTCTGCTGTGTGTATTTCATTGATACTTTAAACACCTAATTTCCAACCTTTTCATCAACACATTGAGTATGAGACAGAGTTAAATAACTCTCTAATTCTTCTTTGAGTTTACTTATATTACCCTAGTAACTACCAAAATGAGTGTTAAACTATGTATCATAAATAGTAAAATAATATTTCCGTTAACCAACTCTAATAAGTGATTATGGCTGAATACGTATATACAATGTCACGAGTGAGCAAAATTGTTCCTCCAAAAAGACAAATCCTGAAAGACATTTCTCTTAGCTTCTTCCCTGGTGCAAAAATCGGTGTTCTTGGCCTAAATGGATCAGGTAAATCAACACTACTTCGCATTATGGCTGGTCTTGATACCGATATTGATGGTGAAGCTCGTCCACAAAGTGGATTGAAAATTGGCTATCTACCACAAGAACCCGTTTTAGATGAATCAAAAACTGTTCGTGAAATTGTCGAAGAAGCGGTATCTGATGTCGCTGGTGCGCTAACTCGATTAGATGCTGTGTATGCTGCTTATGCAGAAGAAGATGCTGATTTTGATGCCTTAGCAAAAGAACAAGGTGAACTTGAAGCCCTTATTCAAGCAAAAGATGGTCATAATCTTGAAAATGCTTTAGAGCGTGCAGCGAATGCACTACGTCTTCCTGAGTGGGATGCAAAGATAGAATTTTTATCAGGTGGTGAACGCCGTCGTGTTGCGATTTGTCGTCTATTGCTTGAAAAACCAGACATGTTGCTTCTTGATGAACCAACCAACCACCTTGATGCTGAATCTGTTGCTTGGCTTGAGCATTTCCTTGTTGAGTACTCAGGTACTGTTGTGGCCATTACCCATGACCGTTATTTCTTAGATAACGCTGCAGGTTGGATCTTAGAGCTTGACCGTGGCGAAGGTATCCCATGGGAAGGTAACTATACGTCTTGGCTAGAACAGAAAGATGAACGTCTAAAACAAGAATCTTCGAAAGAAAATGCTCGTCAAAAAACGATAGAAAAAGAGCTTGAATGGGTTCGTCAAAACCCTAAAGGCCGCCAAGCTAAATCAAAAGCGCGTATGGCTCGCTTTGAAGAACTTCAAAATACAGATCATCAAAAACGTAATGAAACCAATGAACTGTTTATCCCGCCAGGTGAACGCTTAGGTGATAAAGTTCTTGAAGTGACTAACCTAACGAAATCGTTTGGGGATCGTGTATTAATTGATAACTTATCATTCAGTATGCCTAAAGGCGCTATCGTCGGTATTATCGGCGCCAATGGTGCAGGTAAATCAACACTATTTAAAATGCTAAGTGGTGCAGAAGAAGCCGATTCAGGTTCTATTGTATTGGGTGAGACAGTTAAGCTTGCTTCTGTTGATCAGTTCCGTGACAGCATGGACAATACAAAAACGGTTTTCCAAGAGATCTCTGAAGGTGCTGAAATCATCAAGATCAATAATTACGAAATCCCGGCACGTGCATACTGCTCTCGTTTTAACTTCCGCGGCAACGACCAACAGAAAATCATCGGCGATCTTTCTGGTGGTGAACGTAACCGAGTTCACTTAGCGAAACTATTGAAGACAGGCGGCAACGTACTATTACTCGATGAGCCAACCAATGACTTGGATGTTGAAACATTACGAGCATTAGAAGAAGCGCTTCTTGAGTTCCCTGGCTGTGCAATGGTTATCTCGCATGACCGTTGGTTCTTAGACCGTATCGCTACACACATCTTAGATTACCGTGATGAAGGCCAAGTAAGCTTCTTCGAAGGTAACTACACTGAATATAGCGAGTGGTTGAAGAAAACATTAGGTGCCCAAGCCGTTGAGCCTCATCGTATTAAATATAAACGTATGACAAAATAATTAATCATTTAATATATTAACTTGATGCTTATCATAAGGGCCGCATTATTGCGGCCTTTTTATTAGACTTACAACAAACCAGACGTCATACTTTCAAGTTAAGTTAAGTTATAATATAAGGATCGTATTATGATCGAACGTCGTAAATTTTCACGCGTAGTGTATCAAACTGATGTCATTCTTTTACATAATGGGACATCATTGCATGGATCTTTAATTGATTTATCTCTACACGGTTTACTCGTTGTGTTAGACGATGATTATGAACTGAAACCAAATACAAAGATGAACGTGAGATTTACCCTCAACGAGAGTGATATTCACATCATTGCTGAATGTGAACTTATTCAGAGAACAAATAATATACTAAGACTCTGTATTCAACATATAGATATTGATAGTATTAGCCACCTTAAACGCTTAATTGAACTCAATGTTGGTAATAGCGATATGTTATTACGTCAACTCTCAGAGCTAACCACATTAACCTAAAGTAATAAGTTGTTATTTCTATGCCAGATAAAATTCGTATTTCCGTTTCTCATAATAAGGGAACTCGTTTCTTCGCTATTTCTCCTAAACGGAAAAACCTTGTCATTTTATCTCTTTTACTTGGGCTTGGTTCATTCACATTAAGTGGTTTTGGATTACATTATTTTTATCAAAAACAACAAGCATCAGAGTTGGCGATTTCTCAACTTCAAGTACAAAATAGTGAACTCAATAACCTCATTATTGACAATAATAATAGCAATTATGAATTAACTCAGCAGCTTGAAGCAAAAGAAAATGAATTTATAGTTATTAGTCAAAGAGTTGAAGATGTTGAGTCCGTGCTTGGATTACAAGATATCTCTGAAGAAGATATTCAATTATCTGAAAAAACATTAGAACAACGACTAGACGTAGCAACCATTGATTCGGCAGTTAGGGCTACCATGTTTCGTTTGATACCAAACGATACACCAATGGATTTTATTCGAAACTCATCCAGTTTTGGAAGAAGAACCAACCCTATTTCAGGAAAAAGACAACGCCATTTAGGTCAAGACCTCACTTGTAAGCGTGGTACCGAAATTTATGCGCCTGCAGATGGCGTCGTTGAACTCGCTCGTCCAAGTAATAAAGGTTATGGTAATTTACTAAAAGTTCAGCATTCGTTTGGTTTTATGACAATGTATGCCCACCTACAAAAATTTAAAGTCCGCTCAGGACAATTTGTAAAGAAAGGTGAATTAATCGCTACCTGCGGTAATTCGGGCAATTCTACTGGGCCACACCTGCATTATGAAGTACGATTTCTAGGCAGAGTATTGAACCCTCAATCTTTTATCGATTGGACACCAGATCGCTTTGAGAGTTTATTTGAAAAAGAACGAAGTGTTAAATGGACTCCGCTCGTTGATATTATGAATAACATGGTAAAACTGCAGTTAAAATTAACGCAAAAACCAACCGTTGAGCAAATTGAAGCCATTAATACAGTAAAAGCAGAACAACAAGTGCCGATGCCAATAACTCAGTAAGTTAATTTTATCGAACATATAAAAAAGGTGAGCACATGCTCACCTTTTTTACTTTATATTCTTTGCTATATTACGTTCTTTCACGATGAATCGAATCATTAGCTTGTCTAAGTAAGCCCTTGCTTTCTATTAGAAATTGCTCTGCATAGTCTCCAAACCAATGCTCTACTTCTCTAAAGTTATCAATAAAACCAGCTCGATTATGATTCTCTAATAATGAAATCGCATCGCCAAAACGTTGGTGGAATCGCTTAATCATTTCAATATTCTCATCAGAAGAGAGAATAATATCAGCGTATAGATTGGGGTCTTGTGCAAACAATCGCCCTACCATCAATAACTCTAAGCGGTATATTGGTGAACTTAAATTAAGTAACTGTTCAATATCTGGGTTTTCCTTAGCAAGATGCTGACCATACGCAAATGAAGTAAAGTGGCGTAAAGCCTGAATTAATGTCATTCCATGATCATGCTCTGTTGCAGAGATATCTCGAACAATTGCCCCCCAAATTTCAAACTGATTTTTAAGCCAAGCGTAACTTTCTTTATTACGGCCATCGCACATAACAATCACTTGTTTCGCTAAACTTGGAATATCAGGGCCAAACATTGGGTGCAAACCAACAACTGGGCCTTTATGAATCTCCATCATTGCTTGAAGTGGCTTTTTCTTTATTGATGTTAAATCACACAGAATACAATCTTCAGGCAAGTCCGAAAGCTTATTGATTACGTCAACGGTTAAATTAATAGGAACGGTTACAACCACCATTCCAGCATCATCTAAAATTGTCTCTGCATTATTCCAATCTTTACTGCCAAGAATTCGTACTTCATAGCCAGATAGTCGAAACATTTTGGCAAATAAACCACCAAGTTGTCCATTACCACCAACCACTACAATTGGGCGTAATTCAGGTTTTAAACATTTAAAGCCTGAGTCATTTTCACTGCTATAAGATTCACGCATTGTTCGACGTAAAATATCTTCAATTAAGGATGGCGGAACTCCTTTATTTTCAGCTTCTTGTCGTCTTGAAGCAAGCATCGCAGCTTCTCTGCTTGGATCATAAATAGGCAATCCATGTGCACTTTTTACTTCACCCACTTGTTCAACTAAATGCAGACGTTGAGATAAAAGATCCAACATTTGTTTATCTACTGCATCAATTTGGTCGCGTAAATGACTCAGTTCTACCGCCATCTCGTTCTATCCTTTTAAACGATCTTCCAATACTGGAATTAATTCTTTATGAGTATGACGTAATAGTGCCTCAGTTGAATCCCAATTGATACATGCGTCTGTAATAGAAACCCCATATTGCATTTCAGATAATGGAATGTCAGAAGGTTGATTTCCTTCATTTAAATGACTTTCAATCATCAAACCTATAATTGATTTATTCCCTTCACGGATTTGATGAATAACATCTTCAGCAACCAATGGTTGACGACGGTAATCTTTACGAGAATTTGCATGGCTACAATCGATCATTAGTGCCGCATCAAGATTATATTTAGCCAACTCTTCTTCACATTCAGTGACTGATACTGAGTCATAATTTGTCTGCTTACCACCACGTAAAATTACATGGCCATTGGGGTTGCCTTGTGTGGTTAATAATGCAACCTGACCTTCACTATTAATACCCATAAAACGGTGACTTGAAGCCGCTGCTTGCATCGCATTGATTGAAGTAGACAGACTCCCGTCAGTGCCATTTTTAAAACCAACAGGGACAGATAAACCACTCGCCATTTCACGATGTGTTTGAGATTCAGTTGTACGTGCACCAATAGCCGCCCAACTAAATGTATCACCAATATATTGCGGACTAATTGGGTCAAGCGCTTCCGTAGCTAATGGCATTTCCATTTCAGCTAAATCAACAAGTAGCTGCCTTGCTGCGTGCAAGCCATGTTCTATATCAAAAGACCCATCAAGATGTGGATCATTAATTAATCCTTTCCAGCCAACGGTTGTTCTTGGTTTTTCAAAGTAAACGCGCATTACAATATACAGCTGATCTTTAAGATCTTCAGAGATCACCTTCAGGCGTTTAGCGTATTCTTTTGCTGCATCAATATCATGAATTGAACATGGACCACAAACAATCAATAAACGATGATCTCTTTTATGAATGATGTTTGAAATAGTTTGGCGAGATTGTTGGATAAACTGGCGTGCGTTATCACTTAATGGAATTTTGTTTTTTAACTCTTGCGGTGTGATCAGTACTTGCTCATCACTAATATTAATATTGCTTAGTTCGCTTTTTTTCATATTCTACACCTGTAAACTTTTATTTCCATTAAGAGTCTTTTAAGACGAATATAAATAATTTAACAGCTATGGGATGAAAATCAACCATTGTAATAAAATAAATACAAAATAATAAAATAGTAAAGAATTATTTACAATTAAATTTAAGCATAAAAAAAGGTGCGCTGATAACAGCGCACCTTTATAGCACATTTGAGAACGTTCTCGTGTGCGTTACTTTTTAGACAGCTTCTCTTTGATACGAGCTGATTTACCAGAACGCTCACGTAGGTAGTACAACTTGGCACGACGTACTGCACCGCGACGTTTAACTTCGATGCTGTTTACAACTGGAGAATGTGTTTGGAACGTACGCTCAACACCTTCACCGTTAGAAATTTTACGTACAGTAAACGCAGAGTGAAGACCACGGTTACGAATAGCGATTACAACGCCTTCGAAAGCCTGTAGACGCTCACGCTCACCTTCTTTAACTTTAACTTGAACTATAACAGTATCACCTGGTGAAAACTTAGGTAGATCTTGCTTTAGTTGCTCATCTTCAATAGCTTTAATGATGTTGCTCATTTTTGTATATCCTAGAATAAACTGATACTAAATTTCTTAATTACTTACTTTGCTGATGTTCTTCACGAACAAATTCAGCCAGTAATAATTCCTGTTCGTCAGTCAGAGCTAGATTTCCCAGGAGCTCTGGTCTTCTTAGCCAAGTACGGCCCAACGATTGTTTCATTCGCCAACGAGCGATATCTTTATGATTTCCAGATTTAAGTACACTAGGTACTTCCTTACCATCCAAAACCTCAGGTCTTGTATAGTGCGGACAATCTAACAAACCGTCAGCAAAAGAATCTTCTTCAGCGGACGCGAAATCACCTAGTACCCCCGGAACAAACCGAGAGACAGAATCAATCAACGTCATAGCAGGGAGTTCCCCGCCTGTAAGCACAAAATCCCCAATTGACCATTCTTCGTCAACTTCAGATTGTATTATGCGCTCATCTACACCTTCGTATCGACCGCAAATAAGAATTAAATTCTCGTTCGTGGCTAACTCCTCGACACCCGCTTGATTTAACGTACGGCCTTGAGGTGAAAGGTAAATAACTTTCGTTTTGCCTGGTGCTGCTTCTCTGGCTGCAGTAATGGCATCGCGCAAAGGCTGAACCATCATAAGCATACCAGGGCCACCACCATAAGGTCGGTCATCAACAGTGCGATGTTTATCTTGAGTGAAATCTCTAGGATTCCATGTCTCTATAGATAAAATACCTTTTTTAATAGCTTGGCTAGTTACCCCAAAATCGGTAACCGAACGGAACATTTCAGGAAATAGGCTTATAACCCCAACCCACATGTGCCCTCGCTTTACCTAGGGTTTAGAACCCAGGATCCCAGTCAACTTCGATCCGTTGAGCCTCACGATCAATTATTTTGATCACTTGCTCATCAATAAAAGGAATCAAACGTTCCTTTTTACCAAAAGCATCTTTCAGGTTTGCTTTGACTACAAGAACATCGTTTGATCCGGTTTCAAAGATGTCGTCAACAATACCTAGGCCGTAACCTTGGGTTGTGACCACTTCCATACCAAACAATTCACGCCAGTAGAATTCATCTTCTGACAGTTCAGGTAATACATCTGCTTTAACTGCAATTTCCAGATTAGTATAAGCTTGAGCTTCTTCTCTAACTTCTAACCCTTCCAGTTTGCACACCAAACCTTTATGACGTTTCCAGCTTTCGACTGAAAACTCGACCCACTCATCTTTTACTTTAATAAGTAAAGGTTTGTAGTCGAAAATACTTTCAGGTTGATCAGTAAAAGAAACTACTTTCAACCATCCACGAATACCATAGGAAGCTCCGAACTTACCTACAACAATTACTTCGTCTTGCTTACTCATAAAATCTTTACCTTTAACCAACTAAATTAAGCCGCTTTGTTAGCGTCTTTAACTAGCTTAGCTACACGATCAGAAAGACCAGCGCCTAAACCAACCCAATGGTTAACGCGATCAAGATCTAAACGAAGACCTTCTTCTTGACCTTGTGCTGTAGGGTTAAAGAAACCTACTTTCTCAATGTAACGACCAGTTGATTTAAAACGGCTGTCCGCTACTACGATTTGATAAAATGGACGCTTCTTAGCGCCGTGACGTGCCAAACGAATGGTAACCATATCGTCCTCTATTTGCTTCGTACAAAAATTAAATTGGCTCAAAAAAAATAATTTTTATTGAGCCCTCGTGCCAAAATAAAGCCCCGGAATTTTACTCTTATGAGTTTTCAATGCAAGGGCTTTAGCTACTTTTTCGCCAATTATTTCTGTAATTAGTGAAAAAATTAGGTAAAAAAGGTGCGCTAGGTTAAATTTATCAATAAATTAACTTGTCGCACCTTGTTATCTGGTTTTTACATTTGGAGAATGTGAATTAACAGTTAGCGACCAAAGCCACCCATACCGCCCATTCCACCGCCCATCATTCCTTGCATATTACGCATCATGCCTTTCATTCCACCCTTCTGCATTTTTTTCATCATTTTTTGCATTTGAGTAAATTGTTTCAGCATTCGATTTACATCTTGTACTTGAGTACCAGAACCTGCTGCAATACGCTTTTTACGTGAACCTTTAATTAGCTCTGGACGTTGACGTTCTTTCATTGTCATGGAATTAATAATTGCTTCCATTTGATTGAACATTTTATCATCCACTTTATCTTTAACATTATCGGGCAACTGAGACATTCCTGGGAGCTTATCCATCATGCCCATCATGCCGCCCATATTTGTCATCTGACCAAGCTGCTCACGAAAATCTTCAAGATCAAACCCTTTTTTCTCTTTGAACTTTTTCGCTAATCGTTCTGCTTTTTCTTTATCTACGTTCTTCTCTAGATCTTCAATTAAAGAAAGAACATCACCCATACCTAAAATACGAGAAGCTATACGTTCTGGATGGAACGGTTCTAGTGCATCCGTTTTTTCGCCTACACCCAAGAATTTAATTGGTTTACCCGTAATATGGCGAACCGATAACGCAGCACCGCCACGAGCATCACCATCAACTTTGGTTAGAATCACACCTGTAAGCGGTAAAATATCACCAAAAGCTTTTGCAGTATTCGCAGCATCTTGACCCGTCATTGCATCAACAACAAATAACGTTTCAATTGGATTCACATGCTCATGAAGCTGCTTAATTTCTTCCATCATTTCCGTATCAACAGCTAGACGACCAGCGGTATCCACGATAACAACATCAAAAAACTTTAATTTAGCGTGACTAATTGCACCATCAACAATATCAATTGGCTTTTGATCTGCACTTGATGGGAAGAAATCTACTTCAACTTCTGCCGCTAATGTTTCTAATTGCTTGATTGCCGCTGGACGATATACATCGGCAGATACAACAAGTACTTTCTTTTTATCTCTTTCTTTTAATAGCTTCGCTAATTTACCGGTACTGGTCGTTTTACCCGCACCTTGTAAACCTGCCATTAAAATAACCGCAGGCGGCTGACACGCTAAATTAAGAGCCTCATTTGAGTCTCCCATAATAGCTTCTAGTTCCGACTGAACGATTTTAATGAATTCTTGACCTGGAGTTAAGCTTTTAGATACCTCAACCCCTACAGCATTTTCTTTTATTCGTTTAACAAAATCACGAACAACAGGCAAAGCAACATCAGCTTCTAATAGAGCCATGCGTACTTCACGTAACGTTTCTTTAATGTTGTCTTCTGTTAATCGACCTTTACCACTGATATTTTTCAGGGTCTTGGATAGTCTATCCGTTAAATTATCAAACATATTCTGCGCCTACTTTGCGACCATATCTCCGATTATACCTAAATCTGAGACGTTATAATTAAAATTTTTTATACTAACTGAATCACACCTACCGAGATTGGCCTCTAGAGGGTATAATCAAATTGTTGATAAATTAGATGAACTGTTAATTATGGATGCCATTACAGCAATTAGTGCTGCACTTTTTTACTTTCTTGCTTTAGCTTTTATTGTTCCAGGCTTAGCAGGTCAAAATAAAATTCAAACCAATGTTGTATTTATATGCGCATCTCTTGCGTTGCTTCTTCATGCCTGGCAATTAAAAGAGCTAATTCTCAACAGTTTTGGACAAAATCTAAGTATTTTAAATGTCGCGTCTCTCATTAGTTTTATTATCTCTTTGGTAATGAGCGCTGCAATGCTTAAATTTAGAGTGTGGTTTATTCTACCTGTTGTTTATAGCTTCTCTGCTATTAATTTATTAGCTGCCACTTTCTTACCGGGTGCTTTTATTACCCATTTAGAAACGCACCCAAGTCTACTAATTCATATATCGTTAGCATTATTCGCGTACTCTACACTAATGATAGCGACTCTTTATGCTCTACAACTTGCTTGGCTTGATCATAAACTAAAAAGTAAAAAATCATTAACACTCAATCCTAACCTTCCTCCATTAATGATGGTGGAACGTCAACTTTTCAAGATCATTCTTGTGGGTTTAGGGCTATTAACTCTAACTTTATTGACAGGCCTCACATTCATTCAAGATATGTTTGCTCAAGGCAAAGCTCATAAGGCTGTGCTTTCATTTTTAGCTTGGATTATCTATGCCGTATTAACTTGGGGACATTACCGTCAAGGCTGGCGTGGACAAAAGGCACTATGGTTTAGTCTTACTGGGGCTTTTTTATTAACTCTTGCCTATTTTGGTAGCCGTTTTGTTCAAGAAGTTATTCTTACTTAATAACGATAATCCGCTCATTTTTCACGATCAAAATTGACATCATTACCATTAGTATTGATAAATACGTTTTACTATTATTTTAAAATTGAGGACTTAGACACTTGGACGACATATCAACCGGCGCCCTATTTACTCTACTTGCTGTACTTATTGTTATCTCAGGTTACTTCTCCAGTTCAGAAACTGGCATGATGTCCTTAAACCGCTATCGCTTAAAGCACCTATCGAATCAAGGTCATAAAGGTGCAAAACGTGTAGAAAAATTATTAAGTCGCCCTGACCGTCTTATTGGGCTGATCCTTATCGGAAATAACCTTGTTAATATCCTTGCCTCTGCTATTGCCACCATACTAGGTATGCGTCTTTATGGTGATTATGGTGTTGCTATTGCCACTGGTATTTTAACTCTTGTTATCCTTGTCTTTGCTGAGGTTACACCAAAAACACTAGCCGCAATGTACCCTGAACGAGTCTCTTATAGCAGTAGTATTGTACTTAACATTCTAATGAAGCTACTTTCTCCTCTCGTTATTTTAGTGAACTTAATTACTAACGGTTTTTTAAAAATACTCGGCCTTGGTACACATAGTGGTAATAAAGATAACTTAAGTTCAGAAGAATTGCGTACCGTTGTACATGAAGCTGGCGGACTAATCCCTCGTCGACACCAAGAAATGCTTATTTCAATTTTAGATTTAGAACACGTAACTGTAAACGATATTATGGTGCCTCGCAGTGAGATCACTGGTATCGATATTAATAATGACTGGAAATCAATTTCTCGCCAATTAGCGCATTCTCCTCATGGTCGAATTGTTCTGTATAGAGATCAAATTGATGAAGTTGTCGGAATGCTTCGCTTACGAGAATCATACCGTTTGATGCTTGAAAAAAACGAGATGACAAAAGAAACCTTATTAAGAGCAGCTGATGAGATTTACTTTATTCCTGAAGCGACGCCATTAAACAGCCAATTATTAAAATTTCAGCGTAATAAAGAACGTATTGGTCTTGTTGTAGATGAATATGGCGACATCCAAGGTTTAGTGACTCTTGAAGATATTTTAGAAGAGATCGTGGGCGAGTTTACCACATCAATGGCACCAAGCTTAGCTGAAGAAATAATGCCTCAACCTGACGGTAGCTTTATGATAGAAGGCAGCGCCAATATCAGAGATATAAATAAAGGGCTAAAATGGGATTTACCAACTGATGGTCCAAGAACATTAAACGGCTTAATTCTTGAGCATTTGGAGGAAATACCAAAAACGAACATTAATTTGGAAATTGAACAGCACAATATGAAAATCATTGCCGTTGAAGAAAACAAGATTAATTTAGTTAAAGTGTTCCCAAGTTCAAAAAAATAAAATACCGCTTAAAAAAATCCCGTATTAGCGAGCTAATACGGGATTTTTTACATCGATTAAACCGTAAAAACTAATCGACTGATAATTCTTTTAGCATTGAATCAGGTAATGCGAGTTCATCGTTTTTATTCACTCGAATACCAGAAGCCAAGATAGCAGTAGCAATTGCCTTCGCCTCTTCTAAAGAGTGCATAGCATAAGTACCACATTGATATTCATTCAATTCAGGGATTTTATTCTGAGCCTCAACATTTAGTACATCTTCCATTGATGCAATCCAAGCATTTGCCACTGTTGTTTCAATTGGTGTTCCAATCAAGCTCATATAAAAGCCAGTGCGACATCCCATTGGTGATATGTCAATAATCTCAACTTCTGGTCCATTTAGATGATTACGCATAAAACCAGCGTATAGATGCTCTAACGTGTGGATGCCTTTCTCTGACAAGATATCTTTATTTGGGGCTGTAAAACGCAAATCAAACACGGTAATTGTATCGCCTTTTGGGGTTTGCATTTTCTTTGCTATACGAACAGCAGGCGCTTCCATTCGAGTATGATCAACGGTGAAGCTATCTAATAATGGCATAATTTAATCCTTTAATTTATGAATGATGGTTTACCACCACCAACTACTTTGTCTTTCAAGCTCAGCTTTACATTGTTTTAATTGCCAGCCATACGTTTTAGCTTGAGATTCAACTCTACGTGCTATCTTAATCAATTGTGGTTTACTTTGATAGCTCTTGCGTTTATAACCACCTCGACCTTCATGATAAGCAAGGTATTGGTTGTAAGGATCCCACTTAGATATGCCTAGTTGCTTTTGTGACCCATCGGTATACCAACCAATAAACATAATAGCATCATCAAAACTACTACGAGAGCCTCCTCCCGTATCATCCTCATACTCACCCCATACTGGATCTTGAGCTTGTGCATATCCATAAGCCGAGCTTGGGCGACTCCAAGGAATAAAGCCTAATAACTTAGTCCTTGGCGGGCGAACATCTGAGCGAAAACTGCTTTCTTGCTTCATGATGGCCATCGCAACATTGATTGGCGTACCGTACTCTTCTGTCATGTCTTTCGCATCATCGTACCAACCGCTTTTTTCTCGAAAAATATCGCATACATTATCTTGCTTAGTTGGTGGGGCTGTTGCACATCCTGACAGCAGTAATAATACAAATACTGGCATCGAAAATTTATAATTCATTTTAATTTACTCAAAAAAAAGCACTGCTACCCATAGAATAACAGTGCGCTGTAATATTTGACTTTAATTACTTCAAATAACTAAAGTAATCTTCTAAATATTCAGAGAATGACTGTGTATCTTTCGATTCAATCTCTTTCTGTGCAAGAAGAGAACGAGAAACTTCCGCATCCAACTCTTCTTTTGTATAAAAACCATATTGATGTTCAAGGTGAGTTTTTCGATGCTGAACGGCAAGATCACAGCCTATTTTACCGATACCTCCCCCCTTTTTAGTTTCAGCAAGTAGTCGACCTGAAATCGTTAATTCAGGATCTTCAATCATTGCCGTTAACCGTTGATGAGTTTGTTGGTATTCATCGTTACCATTTGCAGCATCCATTTCTTTAGCAATGATAAGCAAGTCATCAAAAACTCGTTCAGCCCATGCTTTTTGAGTTAAACGTTCCCCTTGGCAACCAATTTGAAGCTCTAAACCTGGCTTACGACCTTGCTCAACAATTTTATTCCAATTATCTTTCCAACATGCCATTTCACTGTCATTCATTGGCGCTGAATCAGTTAATACTGCCCATGCTAAAAAGAGATCAAGAAAGCGAACCTGATCTTTATCAACACCAACCGAACTAAATGGATTGACATCTAGCGAACGAACTTCGATATATTCAACCCCTGAACGTTCTAATGCCTCTGATGGTCTCTCACCTGATTTAGTCACTCGTTTAGGTCTAATTGGTGCATACAACTCATTTTCAATTTGAAGTACATTTGCATTTAATTGAATATGTTTGTCGCCTTCTTTTAAACCAATCTTAGCGAATTCTTCCGAAGGGGTCTTAATTGCTTTATTTAAACCTTCAACGTACTCATTCACGCTATTTAAACTGATCTTTAAATCACTTTGCGCATCATTAGTATAACCAAGATCACTCAATCTTAAAGACGTAGCATATGGTAAATACAGTGTATTCCCTAATGATTCAAACTCCATTGCTGTTTCACGACCTTGGATGAATGAACTGCATAATGCAGGGGAGGCTCCAAAGAAATAAGGGATTAACCAACCAAAGCGATAATAATTACGGATCAAAGCAAAATAAGCATCAGAGACAGAATCCTGTCTCTCTTTTTCCGTCTGCTCACCAAACAATTCATCCCAAAACTCAGTAGAAAAAGAGAAATTAAAATGCACTCCAGAAATAACCTGCATTACACTGCCATAGCGACGCTTTAAGCCTTCTCTATAAGTGGTTTTTAGTTTCCCTACATTTGAGTCGCCATATTGAGCTAATGTTATATCGTCGTCTTTAGTAACAAAACACGGCATAGATAATGGCCAAAGCTTCTCTTCACCCATATGAGATACAGTGTAATGATGCACATCTTCAAGCTGATTAATCACAGTATCTACATCATTTGATACTGGCGTAATAAATTCTAACAACGACTCTGCAAAATCTGTTGTTATGTATTTATGAGTTAACGCTGAACCTACGCCCACAGGATGTGGGTTTGAAGAAAGCGACCCGCCAAGAGTAAATCTCAGGGTCTCTCTTTCAATTCCCCGGCCTGATTTTCTAAATGCCTGGGGATTGGAAGCGACTTTCTGTAATCGGTTGATAAATTCGGTCAAAATACATTCTCGCTATTGAGGTAAGTTCAACATAATGTTGATTTATATCATGGGATATTAGCAAATTTTAATAACGATTGGATACGAAAAAACGGCAATATACGCTTGATATTGCCGTTTTTCTAACAATAGTTACTCCTTAAGAGTGATTAACTCAACGGGTAATCCTAGTGTTTTTAGTTTTGGTGTTAGTGCTTTTTTATCCCCAACAACAATGATTTGATATTTTGTCGGATCAAACCACTTCGTTGCTAACTCATTAAATTCATCACGACCTAAAGTAGCAATTATTTCATTTTGTTCGTCAATAAAATCAGCGTCTAACGAGTACGTTAATATTTTACCCAATAAATTTGCTTTCTGACTTGGTGTTTCATACTTTAATGCATCTTGTTGACCAACCGCCAAACGCATAAAATTAAGCTCATCCATTGTCATACCATCATTAGCAAACTTCTGCATTTCTGCTGTAAATTCTTTTATTGATTCAAGCGTCACATCTGCACGTACTTGAGCATAAAAAATCGACATTCCAACTTCTTTATTACCGGTTAGATAGCCACCAGCGCCATAGGTATAACCCTTATCTTCACGAAGATTTTGGTTAATTCGGCTATTGAAGTTCCCACCTAAATTAAAGTTTGCAAGTTGTGTTTCAAATAATTCACCAGTTGCATCAAAAGGCATACCTTGTCGAACAAAACGAATCACACTTTGAGGTGCATTAGGCTTATCAATTAAATACACTTTTTGTTGGGTTAATTTTGGTAATTGTTGTGGTGCTAACAATTGTGGTGTTTCACCTTTCCATAGAGAAAGAAAAGAGAGTTTTGATATCAAATCTGATTTATTAATATCACCTACAGACACAACCTGTGTTCCTACTGGTGTATAGTTTTCTTTATAAAAACGTTTTACATCATCCAGAGTTAGATTTTTTACTGAAGCAATCGTTCCATCTGGTGAGCGGTCAAATATTGTACCTTTGAACAACACTTCTCGCGTTGCTTGAGACGCTAACCATGATGGTTTTTGATGACTATAAACCAAACCTTCTACAGCTTGTTTTTGTAGGCGTTCAAAATCTGCTTGCTTGAATGCAGGAGAAAACAACATTTCATTTACTATAGACAATGTTTCATCTAAATTTTTTGTTAATGAAGATACTGATACCCCGGTAGTATAGCTACCAGAATTAAACGAGATCCCACTGCCTAATTTATCTAAACGTTTTTGCAGCGCTTCAGAACTTGATGTTGTAGTCCCTTCTTCCATCATTGCAGCCGTTAATGATGCTAAGCCTTCTTGGCCTCGTGGCACATAACGATTTCCAGCAGGAATTGAGATTTGTAATTGAACCGTTGGTGTTTCAATTGCTTCAGAGCCTAAGACTTCAATACCGTTAGCTAATTGCGCACGGAAAATATCTGGTGTTTTAGCAGTAACCGCCTTTGATGGTAATGGCATAATTGAGCGGTCAAAATCATCAACGGCTTTACGTACAGCTAAACTAGTGTCATCAATTTTCTCGTATTCAGGTAAGTCTCGTTTCGGCGTCGTAAAGTTAGGCGCTTTAACTTGCAGTTGCGTTTTCCCTTTTGGTACCACACTTAGCGTCACCTTGTATTTATTCGCTATATACGAATTAAAAGCTTGAGAAACCTTCTCTGGAGTCACCGCTTTAAGTTCTGCTAATTGCTTTTCTAATTGGTCTGGATTGCCATAAAAAGTTTCATTAGAAGCAAGTTGAGACACTTTTCCTGAAACTGACTGCAAGCCAAAAATCGCACCGGCTTCTGCACTGCCTTGCACTTCTGCTAGATCTTCTTGAGATACACCTTCTTTCTCAAATTTATCTAAAACATCCATCACTTCTTTATATGCGATAGCAAGGTCATTCTTATCACTAGAATCCGTCATCGCATACACATACATGGTACAAGAAAGTTCAGCACAATCATGAAATGCTCCTGTATCCACGACTTTACCCGTTTTAACTAGATCTTGATAAAGCAAACTCGTTTTACCATCACCAAGTAAGGTTGCTAGCATATCAAGGCTAGCTTCCGTTTTTTCACCACGATAAGTTGTTGGCCAACCAATCATAACCATTGGTTGTTGAATTCGATCTTCCAAAGTAATAAAACGATCTTCAGTCAGCGTTACTGGCTGTTTTGGGGCATCTTCAACTTCAGGACCACGAGGGATTGAGCCGAAATATTTATTTACCCATTCCAACGTCTGTTTACTGTCTAAATCACCACCAATGGTAATAACTGCGTTATTTGGGCCATACCAACGTAAAAAGAATGCTTTAAGGTCATTGACGTCTACACGGTCTAAATCTTCAACATAGCCAATGGTTTGCCATGAGTAAGGATGATCTTGTGGAAACAAAGCCTCTCCCATACGCTCATAAATTAATCCATAAGGTCGATTATCATAATTTTGACCACGTTCATTCTTAACAGTACTGCGCTGAATTTCAAATTTCTTTTGGGAAACGGCATCAATTAAAAAGCCCATACGATCAGACTCTAGCCAGAGCATTTTCTCTAATTGATTAGCTGGAACCGTTTCAAAATAATTGGTTCTGTCGCGGTTAGTTGTACCATTTAAGGTGCCACCCGCTTCGGTGATTATCTTAAAATGCTGCTGGTCACCCACATTTTCTGAGCCTTGGAACATCATATGCTCAAAGAAGTGTGCAAACCCTGATTTACCAATATCTTCACGTGCCGAGCCTACGTGATAAGTGACATCAACATGAACTAATGGATCTGAATGATCTGGGCTAAGAATAACGGTTAAACCATTCTCTAATGTATATTTCTGATAGGGAATTACCGTTGTCCCTTCCTTTGGCAAAACTTGCTCAATTAAAGTCACACCTTGCGGTAAGTCGAATGTTTTTGGCGCTTCAAATTCAGAGTTACTGCAACCCGCTAGAGCCAGAATTATCGAGAGGCTTAATAATTTTTTCATTTTAGTTCCTATAAAATCCCATTTACTGCGAGCGATAACAGAAGGTATCGTGCAGCCTTTCCTATCCCAATTAAAATTACGCATGGCCAGAATCTCATTCGTAGCCATCCAGCAGCAAGACAAAGAGGATCACCTATAACTGGTAACCAACTGAACAATAACGTCCAATAACCGTATTTTTTTATCCATTGAATCGCTTTATGACCATATTTTTGTGAAGAAGTTTTATTAGGTAATAACAAACCAATCCAATAATTTGTAATCCCGCCTAACGTATTTCCCAATGTTGCAACGGTTATCACTGTCCACATGGAGAAGCTATCTAGTTTTAACGTTGCAATCAAGCTCGCTTCTGACGCGCCAGGTAGCAAGGTCGCACTTAAAAAACCAGAACTAAATAACACCCACAATGCAGAATCTGCATTAAACCAATCAAACATGATTGAATCTATTCCCGTACTAATACTAATATATCAATAAGCATAAAATAAAAAAGGGCGCATCAGCACCCTTTTTTTGTTACGTTTTATTCAACATTAACCAACTAATGCCAATAAAATACCAGCCGCAACAGCAGAACCAAGTACTCCAGCGACATTTGGCCCCATAGCATGCATTAATAAAAAGTTTTGAGGGTTAGCCTCAAGTCCTACTTTATTAACAACTCGTGCTGCCATTGGTACTGCAGATACCCCCGCTGCACCAATTAAAGGGTTAATGTCTTCTTTTGAATACTTGTTCAATATCTTGGCCATAATTACACCACCAGCAGTACCGACACTGAAGGCAACTGCACCTAACAATAAAATACCTAACGTTTCTACATTAAGGAACGTTTCTGCTTTTAGTTTTGAGCCAACACCTAAACCTAAGAAGATCGTCACAATGTTAATCAATTCATTCTGAGCAGTATTCGATAAGCGATCAACCACACCTGATTCTTTCATTAAATTACCTAAACAGAACATGCCAACGAGTGGTGTTGCTGAAGGTAAAAACAAAATAGTCATCAATAAAACAGCAAGTGGGAAAATAATTTTCTCAGCCTTACTAACATGACGCAGTTGTGCCATCTTTATTTGACGCTCTTCCGGTGTCGTTAACGCTTTCATTATCGGCGGTTGGATAATTGGAACCAGTGCCATATAACTGTATGCCGCAACTGCAATTGCCCCTAATAAATCAGGAGAAAGCTTACTTGCTAAGAAAATCGCGGTTGGCCCATCTGCACCGCCAATAATGGCGATTGAAGAAGCATCTGCTAACGTAAATTCCATACCCGGCACAAAGTTAAGTAGTATGGCACCAAACAGCGTAGCAAAAATACCAACTTGAGCCGCAGCGCCTAACCATAACGTTTTTGGATTTGCAATTAAGGCACCAAAATCAGTCATTGCTCCCACGCCCATAAAGATGAGCAATGGGAATACCCCAGTCTCAATCCCTACATAATAAACGTAATACAATAACCCACCAGGCTCAGTAAATCCTGCGTTTGGAATATTCGCTAATACCGCACCAAAACCAATTGGTAATAATAATAACGGTTCAAATCCTTTTTTTATTGCTAAGAATAAAAGTCCACAGCCAACTAAAATCATAATAAGCTGTTCAAACTTAAAATTGGCAATTGCGGTTTCATTCCACAGTGTTAATAAACCATCCATGTTTAATTACCCTACGCTAGAGAAAGCAACGGTGTACCAACAGTTACCGCATCGCCTTCCTTAGTTAAAATATCCTGCACTGTTCCATTACGTGAAGCTCTGATTTCAGTTTCCATCTTCATAGCTTCAAGAATAAGTAACACATCACCTTCTTCTACTTCAGCACCCGGTTGCACTAAGACTTTAAAAATAGTCCCCGCAAGTGGCGCATCAACAGATTCTGCATCTACAGCAGATAATTGAGCTGACTGAACAGGTGCTGCTTGAGCTGATACTGGAGAGACTGAAGAGATTACACCTTGAGGCCCAACTTCTACATTATAAATTTGTCCATCAACTTTCACGCTATAAGCTTCAACACCACCTTTCGCTGGCGCCGCTTTAATATCTGCTTCTTTTTCTGTTCCTGGTGCGGGTTCAAATGCCTCTGGGTTATTGCGATTGTTGAGGAATTTCAAACCAACTTGTGGGAATAATGCATAAGTCAGCACATCATCCACTTGCTGCTCTGCCAATTCAATATTGTCTTCTTTTGCCTTAGCGACAAGCTCATCAGTCAAGGTATGAAGCTCTGCTTTCAATAAATCCGCAGGACGACAAGTAATTGCTTCTGCACCATCCAATACTCGCGCTTGTAACTCTGCATCAACAGCAGCAGGTGCTGCTCCGTACTCACCCTTCAATACACCCGCTGTTTCTTTAGTGATGCTTTTATAGCGCTCACCAGTAAGAACATTAATTACCGCTTGAGTACCCACAATTTGAGATGTTGGGGTCACAAGAGGGATATAGCCAAGATCTTTACGTACTTTAGGTATCTCGAGTAATACTTCATCCATCCTATCAGCAGCACCCTGCTCTTTAAGTTGGCTTTCCATATTAGTTAACATTCCACCAGGAACCTGAGCAATCAGGATTCGTGAATCAACCCCTTTCATCTGACCTTCAAATTTCGCATATTTTTTACGAACTTCACGGAAGTAGGCCGCGATAGGATCTAATTGTTCAAGGTTAAGATTGGTATCACGACCTGTACCTTCGAGCATTGCCACTACAGTTTCTGTCGGTGTATGTCCGTAAGTTTGGCTCATAGAAGAGATTGATGTATCTAAAATATCAATGCCTGCTTCTGCCGCTTTTAAGGCTGTAGCGGTAGATAAACCAGTTGTTGCGTGGCTATGTAAAGCAAGAGGTACATCACATGATGCTTTAATTCGTGTAATTAATTCTTCAGCTTCATAGGGTTTAAGCAAGCCAGACATATCTTTGATACATAAAGAATGACAACCTAGATCTTCAAGGCGCTTCGCAAGATCAACCCATGTATCTGAATTATGCACAGGGCTTGTTGTGTAAGAAAGTGTCCCTTGAGCATGAGCACCGACATCTATCGTAGCTTTTACTGCTGTTTGAAAGTTTCTCACATCATTCATGGCATCAAAAATACGGAAAACGTCCATACCATTTGCATGCGCTCGCTCTACAAACTTTTCAACCACATCATCTGCGTAATGGCGATAACCTAAAAGATTTTGGCCACGTAATAACATTTGCATCGGTGTATTTGGCATCGCTTTCTTTAATAGACGCAAGCGCTCCCACGGATCTTCACCTAGATAGCGAATGCATGCATCAAATGTTGCTCCACCCCAAGTCTCTAATGACCAATAGCCAATTTTATCAAGCTGCTCTGCTATAGGCAGCATGTCTTCAACGCGCATACGAGTGGCGAATAATGATTGATGAGCGTCACGAAGTACCACATCAGTGATAGAAAGTGGTTTAGACATACTTACAAACTCCTTGTAATAATTTTCCTAAAACAGTTTATCGATTCTTTTGACGGTGTAATTTAACCGCAGCAGAGATCGCAGCAATAATTTGAGGCTGGACTGTTGTTTGATCGGGATTCTGAGCTTTTTGAATCGCTAATGCTTGCTTCGGAGGTAACTCCACGGGCAATAGCTTAGACATAAGCTGAACGAGGTAGACAAGAATGGTAAGGAATATGAATACGACGCTCATGCCAGTTAGCATTAACGTTGCAGCTTCCCCTAGTAGACTTCCAATGTCTGTCATCTTTTATTCCTTTTTTGATGATAGTGACAATGTAAAATTTAGTATGTAACTTACTAACAAATTATGTTCTTTTATTCTAAAAAGAAAGAATGATTATCTCGACATCAATGTATTTGTCAAATGCGAAACGATCACACTTTATTAAAAAAAGTGTTTTATGGCGAGATATATCCATACACTGCCACTATTCACCTTGAAGTAAACTGATTACAATCAAATTACCCAATAATAACCTTAAATTAATATTTCTTAATAATATTATCAATTGGTTAACTTAATTTTCTATAGGCATAAAAAAACCCGACCATAAAGATCGGGTTCTTCTAAATAATGGTGCGCCAGGAAGGATTCGAACCTCCGACCGCCTGGTTCGTAGCCAAGTACTCTATCCAGCTGAGCTACTAGCGCACAATAAATTCTAATTGTCTTTGTAACTAACTATTGTAACCAATAAACAGTTACAAAAAGAAAAAATGGTGCGCCAGGAAGGAT